>JASJEI010000343.1 GCA_030064795.1 Pleurocapsa sp. MO_226.B13
CCCAGGGCAAACGCATCTAAATTCTGTAAACCTTACGTAGCAAGACTTTCAAATTTTAGTTACAAAAGTAAATAATGGCTCAAACCTTTATCCTGTAAGCATTGTAAAAATAAGGTGCGTTTGCCCTGCGATTGCACCCCAGTCTTTGTTAAATAGCAATCGAGAACTAATCCAAGGTAATAGTGTCGAACTTATTCCCACCTTTCCCAAAAGCGATCCCTTTATCTACGGTACGGCATTAGCACTCAAACAAGAATTAGAAACTGACTACAATAATTGTCGTTTGTATTCAGAGACTTTACTCAATAGTCTAAACGTTCATCTGTTACGTAATTACTCTACTTCTCCTGTTGAACTTAAACAATATAGTGGTGGACTGTCGCCAAGAAAACTGCAAACTGCGATCGATTATATTCAAGCTAATTTAGAAAACAAAATTGGCTTAGATGATTTTGCCCAGATTACTAATATCAGTCCTTATTATTTTTGTCGCTTGTTTAAAAAGTCTACAGGAATTACGCCCTATCAGTATTTAATCAAATGTCGCATAGACAGAGCAAAAATATTGCTAAGGCAAGAAAAACTAAGTATTACCGACATCGCCCTGGAAGTCGGGTTTTCCAATCAAAGTCACTTTACCAAGCACTTTAAACGTTTAGTGGGTGTAACTCCTAAGAAATTTACTCGTCAATAGCAAGATCGAATCAAAATTTGCAATCAGCCAGTATCTTCCAAACATTAAACTTTAATATCTTCTGAGAAAAGCAATTGTAGAATTAAAACAATTTAGGAATCATTGTTAAGTGCGATCGCCCGATAAATAAACATCATGTCATCAGCAAAGCCCATAACAGTCAATCCTTTTCAGCAAGGAGCAATGTCGCAGATTATGCCTCACGCGCCTCTTTTGTCGAGTTATCAAGCAGGCTGGCAAGGTATTCACTTGGCTCATTATCATCAGCCCGCTTGGGGAATTCCCGAAATAATTACTTCCCAGCATATTGTCGCTATTCTTCTTACAAATCTAGGAGGAGAAGAAATTGTTGCCGAAGGAAAGGCGCAAACTGTGCGGAATTTGTCAACCCATGCGATCCAAATTTTTCCTGTTGACTTATCTTTTCGAGTGCGCTGGTTTACAGATGTAGAAGTTATTCACTGCTATCTAGACCCTCAATGCCTCGCACAAAATGCTTATGAGGCGATTTCTCCAGAACGAGTAGAACTTATACCTAACTTTCATCAGCCCGATCCTTTAATTAGTCAGATGGGACTGGCACTTAAAGCAGCTTTAGAAAACGATCCTGCGGGTAGTCATTTTTATGCCGAGTCAATGACTACAGCCTTATCGGCGCATCTGCTGCAATATTACTCGACTCGCAAACCAGTCTTTCAAGATTATAGCGGAGGCTTATCTAAGTATCAGTTGCGCCAGGCTGTTGACTACATTCAATCCCATTTAGCCGAAAATCTTTCTTTAGATGCCATGGCAACAGAAGTAGGTATCAGTCGCTTTTATTTCTGTCGCTTATTTAAACAATCTACGGGAATTACTCCCTATCAATACCTGATTAAGTGTCGTATTGATAGAGCCAAAGTATTACTGAAGCAAAGAAACCTAAGCATTACTGACATTGCCCTAGAAGTCGGGTTTTCCAATCAAAGTCATTTTACCAAGCACTTTAAACGTTTGATCGGAACTACCCCCAAAGTTTATCGCGATCGCTAGTAAGGCTACATAAATCAAAAATTGACAAATCAATAAATTAATCGCCCATCAGACAAAACCAGCAAATTTTGTTAATTCTTTCAATAATTTCTTACTATAACTTTTTAAACTAAACGGCTATGACTATGCAGCAGAAATCAAGATCGATAGATATATCCGATCGAGAAAATTACAAAAATCTTGTTCCTCACCAGCCAGTACTAACCAGTCACGATGCGGGTTGGCAAAACTTGGTATTTGAACATCACCGTCAACCACCTCATGAAATGCCAGAAGCTAATTTTCAGCGACACATACTTGTAGTGTTTTTGACAAAAGCATTAGCAGAATTCAAGATGAACGATCGCTTTGAAACAAAAACCCTTCAGCCAGGAGATTTGATTTTGATTCCTCAAGGTGTCGATTATTGGAGTGCCGATCGTACAAAAAACGAATTTTTAGTTATGGCGATTTCACCACAAGAATTATTACATAGCAATCGAGAACTAATCCAAGGTAATAGTGTCGAACTTATTCCCACCTTTCCCCAAAGCGATCCTTTTATTTATGGTACGGCATTAGCACTCAAACAGGAATTAGAAACCGACTATGAAGGTTGTCGTCTGTATGCGGAAACTCTACTTAATAGTTTAAACATTCATCTGTTACGTAATTACTCTACTTCTCCTGTTGAACTCAAACAATATAGTGGTGGGCTGTCACCAAGAAAACTGCAAACTGCGATTGATTATATTCAAGCTAATTTAGAAAACAAGATTGGCTTGGATGATTTTGCCCAGATTACTAATATCAGTCCCTATTATTTCTGTCGTCTATTCAAAAAATCTACAGGAATTACACCCTATCAATATCTAATCAAATGCCGTATTGAGAAAGCCAAAGTATTATTGAAGCAAGAAAAACTAAGTATTACCGACATCGCCCTAGAAGTGGGGTTTTCTAACCAAAGTCATTTGACCAAGCATTTCAAACGCCTAGTGGGTGTGACTCCCAAAAAATTTTCTCGTCGAGCGCAATATTAGACCAAAATTTGCAATAAGTTGGTATCTTTCCACAATCGAACTTCAATATCATTTCTACAAAATCTTTTTAATCGGAGTTTGAGAAGATATGAACAGTTTCATCAAACTTGTAATTGGCAAGTTAAATTTGGCAGTCGCAATTATCGGATTGACTATCGGATTTCTGGTTTTAAATCCTACTTCAGCACGAGCAGAGACATCAGTTGCTCTAGACACCGCCAACGACCTAGTTAAAGTAGCTACAGTTTACAAGACCAAGCCTCAAAATCAAACTGAAGTTTTGTCAGAAGTATTGGAGTTTGAAGAATCTACGTTACCGCAAACTCCTGGGTTTATCAATTCATCAATCCTCGAAGGGCAGGATGGTACAGAAGTTGTTGCCCTAACCCAGTGGCAAGATTTACCTAGCTTTGAAGCTTATTCTGAGGAACATATTCAAGATGCGCCCAAAACCAAAGCACCGCAAACCTTTGTCTTTGAAGTACAAAAAACAGAAACCAGAGGTAAGCAACCTGTTATTAACGAATCGGGAAACATTATGTTTAGCCAGTTTAAGATGAAAGATCCCGAACAACAATCGGAATTGGCAGGAGTTATCGAACAAATGATGCCTACTGCTTTTAAAACCGTACCTGGCTTACAATGGGCAGCAATGTCACCGAGTACGGATAAATCCACTATCGCCATGATTGCCCAATGGAACACCCGCGAAGATTTTGAGTCGTTGGGCAAAAACGCAGGTTTTGATAAAGAAACAAATTACTGGCAAACCTATGCCGATAACGAACACGATCTTTTTGATGTCGTAAAAATTATCCGCTAATTTCTAAAGTGGGAGAATTAATTTCTAATTCTCCCAAACTAACTTTTTAAAATATAGCCGATCATGTCAGATATCAAGATCGATTCAATCTCTCAATTTGTTGAGTGTCTGGGAGAAATCAACCGAGGAAAACGGGCTATCTATCGCGGTCAGAGAAGAGAGCGTCCTCTATTACCCAAGCTAGCACGTTTGAATACTCCCATATCTCTTCTTAAAGCAGAACAGGCAATGTTTGATGATTTTAAGGGCTTGAGCGTTCCGTTACTCGATAAACAACCTGAAACAGATTGGGGTTGGCTTGCTATGATGCAACATCACGGACTGGCAACAAGACTACTAGACTGGAGTGTCAATCCTTTGGTGGCTCTCTGGTTTGCAGTCAATAAACCGCCAGCAGAAGGTCAACCAGGTATACTTTGGGTATTTCAGCCTGATAATAAAGATTACTTTGTTCCTTCACAAGATGATAGCCCATTCACTTTAGACCGAACTCGTTTGGTAAAACCTAAAGTTGTCACTAAAAGAATTGGAGTAGGCTCACAGTTAGGCTGGTTCACCGCCCATCATTTCAACTCAGAACTAAAGCAGTTTATTTCTTTAGAAGAAGATCCCGTTCATTATCCACGACTGACCAAGCTAATTATCCCCCCAGAAAAATTTGCTCAAATTCGTTTTCAACTAGATCGCTTAGGGGTAAATGCAGCGATGATTTTTCCCGATCTCGATGGTTTATGCGCTCATCTTGAGTGGTTTTATTCCTATCTAGCCGATGAAAATGACCCCAATCTGCAAAAAACTTTTCTGTTTGAACAAAAATGATGTTGCAACTTGGCAAGTAAGTTAGGTGCTATAGCAAAACAGAATTACAGACATGAGGAGAAGTATCGATGTCAATTCAGAATTTAACTCAATATCTGCCCGCTTTTTTAGATGGTGTTTCAGCCTGGGTGCTTTTAGGACTGAGACTAATTTGGGGAGCGATCCTGATTAATTACAGTTTGCCGATGGTTAAAAATCCCCTGCACTGGATGGATCGAGGTGGTGAGTCTTCGGGTTTTCCTTCCGTGTTACAAGCCTTGGGTGCGCTGTCAGTCTTTGGCGGTGGTGTGGCAATTTTAGCGGGTTTTTTGACTCCTCTGGCTGGTTTGGGTTTAGCAGGAGCAATGTTGGTAGCTTTGGCTCTTCATCTCTCTCATGGCACTCCCTTTGTTAAATCCGCCCCCGACGCACCAGGAGAATCCTACGATACATCTCTATTGTACTTAGCGATCGCCCTATTGTTCGTCTTTCTCGGTTCGGGAACATTATCCCTAGACTATTTACTTTTTGGCTAAAAGCCTTAATCAACATATTTACTTACATTAATATAGGAGAATTAACATGCCTGCAAAACCCCTAGTTCTTCTGGCTGGTATCACTGGCATGATGGGGGACAAAATCGCCTCTGCTATTCTCGATAAAGGGGAGATGGATCTCAAAGCGATCGTTCGTCCAGGTAGTTCTAGCAATGCCAGTAAACAACAAAGACTCGACGAATTCAAAGCTAGAGGAGTAGTTTTAGTCGAAGGTGATTTGCTCGATAAACCAAGCTTACTTAAAGCCTGTGAAGGGGTAGAAGCGATTGTTTCTGCTGCCAATGCTTCGGCTAACGATAAGATTATGGTCGAAGGACAAACCAATCTAATTGAAGCTGCTGAAGCCAAAGGAGTCAAGCGCATGATTCCTTCTGACTATTCTGTAGACTACCGTAAGCTCGATTGGGGAGACAACTATAATTTGGATCTAAGACAAAAAGTATTTAATATCTTAGAACAAAGCAATTTAAGTTACACCTTAATTTTGAATGGCTGTTTTACAGAGATTTTGTTTAGTCCCTATTTGCAAGTGTTCGATTTTGAGGCAGGTACGTTTAACTATTGGGGTGATGGGGAAACGGTATTTGATACCACTACTACCGATGATACCGCCAAATATGTAGCCGAAGCGATCGCCGATCCTGAAATGGCTAATGCAGCACTGGAAATCGCTGGAGATGTTATTAGCATGAAGCAAACCCTAGCAACTTATCAACAGGTGACGGGCAAGAAGTTGAATGTTAAACATCTTGGTAGCGTCACAGATTTAGAAAGCTGGATCGAGCAAAAACAACAGACAGCTTCGTCTCCCAATGAATATCTGCCCCAACAGTATATTTACGCGATGGTTTCTGGCAAAGGTAAATTTGATCGCCTTCAAAATTCTTGCTATCCTCAAATTCAACCACAAACTGTAAAGCAGTATTTAGCAACTGCCAATCTTTAAAAGTCGCTGGCATTACCGATAATACGGAGAACTTCTTAAAAAAC
The DNA here is from genome assembly GCA_030064795.1 of Pleurocapsa sp. MO_226.B13. The sequence goes on from JASJEI010000343.1 coordinate 5,917, forward strand.
AATGAGCCTAGCCAATTCAGATTCTTTCCCGATTAAAGCTACCTTGCTATTTACCAGTAGCCTAACGGTAATGTCAGGAGCGACGATCGCCCCTTCACTTCCCGCAATGCAGGAGTATTTTGCCGAAGTACCAAATTCTGCGCTACTAGTTCGATTAGTGTTGACTATTCCCGCCTTGTTTATTGCCATTGGGGGACTATTTGCCGGTCAATTAGTAGATCGTCTGGGACGCAAGCCTTTGCTAATCCGTTCTACTCTACTGTATGGAATATCTGGGGCTTCGGGCTTGGTATTAAATTATTTGGGTACAATCTTGTTTGGTCGCGCTATTTTAGGACTAGCTGTAGCGGGAATTATGACGGGAGTTACCACCCTAATTGCCGATTACTATACGGGTCAAAGTCGGGCTAACTTTATGGGTTTACAGGCTGCGTTTATGGGTTTGGGGGGAGTAGTATTTCTCTCTGTTGGTGGCTTCATTGCCGATCTTAACTGGCGTTTTCCCTTTTTAATTTATCTCTTCGCTTGGGGGATTTGTGGCGCGATCGCTCTATACCTCTACGAACCAAAACGTCAGCTAGATAATCAGACCACATCGGCTTCTGGAGATGAATCTAGTCTACCCTTGCAAGTACTAGCTATGATTTACGGGGTGGCTTTATTTTATATGGTCGCATTTTATCTGATTCCCGTACAGCTACCATTTTATTTGCAAAATCTCAGCAATTCCAGTGCTTCTGCTAGCGGGTTGGCGATCGCAGCTTCGACCTTAGCTAGTTCAATTGCCTCTCTGAGATATGGCTTTGTTAAAGAGCGTCTGGGCTTTGTCAGTATTGTCGTCATTGCTTTTAGTATTGCAGCAGTAGGTTATTTGGTTATTGGCATAGCTGGTAGTTACAATCTGGTTTTAATCGGTCTGATTATCGCTGGTTTAGGCTTTGGCTTGTTGATGCCTAACCTCAATGTCTGGTTATCGAGTATAATTCCTGACGCTTTACGAGGTAGAGCCTTGGGTGGTTTGACTACTTTCTTTTTCTTAGGTCAGTTTCTCTCGCCAATCATTTCTCAACCCGTTACTAATGCGGTTGGTTTGGCTAGAACTTACCTTTTTACAGGAGTTGCTTTACTGGCAGTAGGGTTAATGTTTTTCGTTCTTAAAAAACAGATTAGGTCTTTTTGCCAAAATTGTTAACCAATAATCTAATTTCCGTACAGACAAGGCATGCCTTGTCTCTTTGAACTGATTTATTATCAAAATTTTCAAGGTTTGATGACAGTAGATACCAAAGGTTCGCTATGAACAAAAAATTCCGACCTTATTTTATATCTTAAACTTAAAAGTTGCTTGTAAAGCAGTGACGCTCATTTTAGTAAAAGTCAGATTGTAGCGTGTTATATATTCTTGGCCTGTGTAAAAATAATACCCCTTGGCGACTGTCTATCAAGCACGGCAGACTCCACAAACATTTAATTAATAGAAGTGGTGTTGGTTCTCCTAACTGCATTTAATTAGTTAGACCTAGTTTCTAGCTACGGATAGCTACAGTAATTTATACAGAAGAAGTAAATAGTCTGTTTCCAGTCATGTTTGGCATCTGTGTTCTCATTCCTCAAAAGAAACGATGCCTGATGGCGGTGCTTTTTGCTTTGGTTGGCAAACTGTAGATCCGAGTACGGTCTGACTGAATCAAATAATTTAAGTTTGAAAATTCTAATTCCTCCTGGGTTAGAAGAAATTGGCGATCGCCAAAATAAGAATAAATATAATTCCCACCATAATTAAAGATCGATTTGGAGACCCAATGTTAGACCATTCCAATCAGTCAGAGAACCTTATCCAGATGGATGTAGAATCTCTCTGGCATCCGATGACGCAGCACAAGAAATACCAAAGCAACCCACCCAAACGCATGGATAAAGCCAAGGGTTGTTATGTTACCGATGCAGAAGGAAAAGAGTACCTTGATGGAGTATCGGGTTTGTGGTGCGTCAATATCGGCTATGGACGCAAAGAATTAGCCGACGCAGCCCAGGAGCAGCTAGTGGAACTGTCTTATTTTCCTTTGGTAATGAGTCATTCTCCAGCAATCAAACTTGCAGCCAAACTGTTGGAAATGCTTCAGTTTGAGGGCAAAGTTCACTTTTCCAATAGTGGTTCGGAAGCTAACGAAACCGCGTTTAAGATGGCGCGTCAATATCATTCCCAGACAGGGGGTGCAAGAAGATATAAAATTATTTCGCGCTATCGAGCATATCATGGCAATACTATGGGTGCGTTGAGTGCCACTGCTCAAGCAGAACGACGAGCTAAATACGATCCTCTCGTACCTGGTTTTCTTCACGTTCATCCACCCTACTGTTATCGCTGTCCCTTTGGTAAAACCTACGGTTCGTGCAACATCGAGTGTGCCAGCAATATCGAAAACACGGTAATTCATGAAGGGGCAGAATCAGTTGCTGCCATTATCGTCGAGCCTGTTATTTCTGGCGGTGGAGTAATTGTACCACCCGATGAATACTTACCGATGCTGCGGGAGATCTGCGATCGCCATGGCATCCTATTAATCTTTGACGAGGTAGTCAGTGGTTTTGGGCGTTTGGGTAAGATGTTCGGACACCAGCTTTGGGATGTCAAGCCAGATATAATCACCATGGCAAAAGGTATTACTAGTGGTTATTTACCCCTATCGGCAACCGTTACTCAGCAGCAGATCTTTGAAGCTTTTTTGGATGAAACCGATGCTACTTCCCATTTCCGCCATATCAATACCTACGGTGGTAATCCCGCCTCTTGCGCCCTGTCTTTAAAAAATATCGAGATTATCGAGACAGAACAGCTAGCGCGACAAGCTGCCAAGATGGGTGCATACTTAAGATCTGAATTATCCGCACTTGAAGACCATCCCTATGTCGGAGATATACGAGGTAAAGGATTATTAATCGGGATTGAATTAGTCGCAGATAAAGCAACTAAAGAACCCCTAGCAGGAGATAAGGTAGGGGCGATTAAGGAACGCTGTTTAGAACTCGGCACGATCGTTGGACGGAACGGCAGCACTGTTCCTGGGCTTTCTAATGTACTAATTATTGCTCCCCCTTTGATTTTGACTAAAGCAGATGCAGATGCGATCGTCGATAGTTTGAAACGGGCGTTAGAGGAAGTAGAGAGTAGTAGGGGCGATTCCCTAAAGGACTCGCTTTATGCGAAGCGGTATCCTTTAGGACGCTTCGCGCGAATCGCCCGTACAAGTGAGTAGCAATTAGAAATAATTTGCTCATTGCCTATTTACCTTTCATTATCAATTGTCCATTTACCTTCAGGAGTTAATTATGCAAATTGGTGTACCAAAGGAAATTAAAGACCAAGAATTTAGAGTTGGTTTATCTCCCGCTAGCGTTCGGGTTTTAACCGATAGGGGTCATGATGTATTTGTCGAAACCTTAGCAGGTGTGGGTTCGGGATTTAGCGATCGCGACTATCAACTAGCTGGAGCAAGTATTGTTGCTGATGCCCAAGCTGCTTGGGAGCGAGAACTGGTAATTAAAGTCAAAGAGCCTTTAAAAAGCGAATATCAGTTTATTCAGTCAGGACAGATTTTATTTACCTATCTGCATTTAGCAGCGAATAAAACTCTCACTGAGCGTTTAATCGATTCTGGAGTAACGGCGATCGCTTATGAAACCGTAGAACGCGATCGCACCTTACCTTTATTGATGCCGATGAGTGTAATTGCTGGTAGGCTATCAGTTCAGTTTGGCGCGCGCTTTTTAGAACGACAACAGGGTGGCAGAGGCGTTCTCTTGGGCGGTATTCCTGGGGTAGCTCCCGGTCAAGTCACGATTTTAGGTGGCGGTGTCGTCGGTACAGAAGCAGCTAAAATTGCTGTCGGTATGGGTGCAAAGGTACAGATTTTTGAGATTAATGTCGAACGATTATCATATCTGGAAAGTCTGTTTGGTTCTAGGGTAGAACTACTTTACAGTACTGCTGGTGCAATTGAAACTGCCGTTCCTAATGCCGACTTGCTGATCGGTGCAGTCTTAATTCCTGGTAAAAATGCTCCAACCTTAGTTAATCGTGCTTTAGTAGCCAAAATGCGTCCTGGTTCGGTAATTGTCGATGTGGCCGTCGATCAAGGAGGCTGTATTGAAACCCTGCGTCCCACTTCCCACAGTCAGCCTACCTATGTTGAGTCGGGAGTAGTCCATTACGGCGTGCCGAATATGCCTGGTGCTGTACCCTGGACGGCTACCCAAGCCCTAAATAATAGTACTCTTCCTTATGTAATTAAATTAGCCGATTTAGGGATTGAAGCTCTAGATACCGATCCTGCTTTGGCAATGGGACTAAACGTCAACCAGCATCAGTTGGTGCATCCTGTGGTCAAACAAGTTTTCCCCGATTTAGCTGCTCGTACTGCCGAGTTCTCTTTGGCTTAGTTAGAAATTGGTTGGGTTTAGTGTTCGTAGGGGGGAACGACCGTTCTCCCCTATTATTGTGAGAGTGATTAATCTTGTTTATTAAAAATTTCCTAGTCGCAAGACGACTTGAAAATACAGATAAATGATTATCCAAAAAGTAAAGATTATTAATAATAATTTGGTGATTTATTCCAGTCAAAAATAACAACTAATAAATATCTATCTTTAGATAGAAATATTTAGAAAAATCATGACTATCTAATCAAGAAATTCATGTAGATAATAGCTGAACATAAAGTTTTTGTTGTCAAAATATTAGACTAAAATATTAGACGATTTAACTTAGATCGAATTCATCGTATATTCGACTACAGTTTTTTTGGACAAACAATTGCAAACTTAGTTCAAAGATTGGAAAGTATAGCAATCCTAATTTGATTTGTGAAAATTATTTCCTTAAGTGCTAAGAGAAATCAATCTTTGGTCAGTTGTTATTTTCATGAATAATTCAAGACTGCCAGATGCAAATTAAACAGATATTGTTTTGTTTTTCAAAAGTAAATAATCTTCTCCACTCTTTGTAACACACAATATTAAAAACTAAAGCAAATCTACTCTCAAAAATATAATTATGAGAAAATTTTCGACGAAATTCAAAAACTATTTTTGGATTCCTGGATTATTGATGGTTTTAATACCTCAAGTTGCTTTGGCTCAAGAAGAAGCAGCTTCGGGAAATATATTTGAAAGTATTTTCCAAAACATTGTTAATGTTCTCAATCTCTTAATTTACTTCAAAATTGGTGGTGAAAACGGCATTCCCTTTATTGTCCTCTGGCTAATTGCTGGGGGCATATTTTTTACTCTGCGGATGAAATTTATCAATGTTAGGGGCTTCAAGCACGCCATTGATGTAGTCCGAGGTAAATTTGACGACGATGAAGATGAAGGAGATGTATCCCACTTCCAAGCACTAGCAGCAGCCCTTTCTGGTACGGTAGGAATCGGTAATATTGCGGGAGTGGCGATCGCCATTCGCATGGGTGGCCCAGGGGCAGCATTTTGGATGACTGTAGCGGGTTTTTTTGGGATGTCGAGTAAGTTTGCTGAATGTACCCTCGGTCAGAAATTCCGCATCATTAAACCAGACGGTACGGTAGGGGGTGGCCCGATGTATTACCTCTCTCGTGGTTTGTCATCGATTGGGATGAGCAAAATCGGCAAAGGATTAGGAGTACTGTATGCTATTTCTTGCGCGATCGCTACTATGGGTGCGGGAAATATGTTTCAGGCAAATCAGGCTTATGCTGCCGTGTCTAATGTCTTGCCCTTTTTTGATAATTTAGGCTGGTTGTTTGGGATTATTTTAGTAGTTATAGTTGGGCTAGTAATTCTGGGTGGAATCGAACGGATTGGTTCGGTAGCGGGGATTTTAGTGCCAGTGATGGCGGTGATTTATACCATAGCCTGTGTCTGGGTGATGTTAGTCAAATTTACTTCTATTCCTGGGGCGATCGGTACGATCGTTACTTCAGCCTTCAATCCTCAAGCAGTTGTAGGAGGAGCTATTGGTGCAATTATCATCGGTTTTCAAAGGGCGGTATTTTCCAACGAGGCTGGTATTGGTTCGGCGGCGATCGCTCATTCGGCTGCTCGTACTGACGAGCCAGTTAGAGAGGGTATAGTTGCCTTGCTAGAGCCGTTTATCGATACAATGTTTATTTGTAACATGACGGCAATGGTAATCGTTCTGACTGGGGTTTATGCCGATCCTGCTTCTGCCGAACTTGATGGGGCGAGACTATCTGCTGCTTCCTTTGAGACAGTTATTGGTTGGTTTCCCTACGTAATTGCGATCGCGGGATTTTTGTTTGCCATCTCTACGATGATTTCTTGGAGTTATTACGGACAGCTAGCCTGGGGGTATTTGTTTGGCGACAGAACGGTCAATATCTACAAAGCCCTATTTTTGCTCTGTGGATTTATCGGTACGGTAATCAATCTCGATCTTGTTCTAGAATTTAGTGATATCGTTCTGCTGGCAATGTCTTTACCCAATTTGCTGGGCTGTTTTCTACTTTCTGGGGTAATTGCTAAGGCATTGAATGACTACATGACTCGTTTAGAATCTGGTGCAATGCTGGCAGAAGAGACTGAAAAAAGACGAGAACCCGTTCTTAAATAACTGGAGGTATCAAGATGAGTTGGCTTAAAAAGAAATCTGTTCTAGTCCCGATTGATTTTTCCGAATCTTCTTATGGCGCGATCGCTCCTGCTCAAGAATACGTAGAAGATCTTTCATCTCTAAAGGTAATTCACGTCCTCTCTCCCCTCCATCCTGCCGACCCCGCAGCGATGTGGGATACCCTCAGCGATTTAGATCGGATGAATAAAGTTAAAGACTTTTTGCAAAAAAAACTCAAGGAAATGGGCTACGAACAAATAGAAATCAAAGTGGCAATTGGTAATCCTAGTACCGAAATTGTCAAATATGCTCAAGAGACGGAAACGGATCTAATCGTTATGCCTTCCCACGAACATAAAGGAATAGGTCAATTTCTCATAGGTTCGGTAGCCGAAAGGGTGGTGCGTTTATCTCACTGTCCCGTCTTAATTTTGAAATAGATGGCTCTATTGGGAAATGAGTACCTCATAGTTAACGGTATTATTTTACTGGCAGCTTTGACCCAAAGCATTACTGGCTTTGGCTATTCCATAGTTGCCATGTCTTTTTTGCCTGGAGTAATTGCCCTACAAACCGCAGTACCTCTAGTTACTCTAGTGGGAATTGTCGGCAATATTATCATTTGGTACTACCATCGGCGTGATTGTAGCTTCAAAGAAGTAGGAAGATTAACCATCGCTTCTTTGGTTGCTACTCCTTTGGGTGTAATCTTACTCGATCGCATTCCCGAAGCCATAGCTTTAAAAGGATTAGGCATTTTAATTGTCAGCTATGTTCTTTATGACTGGTGTAATTTTACTTTGCCGAGTTTTAGCTCGGATACCTGGGCTTATCTGCTAGGGGGTGTATCGGGTATTCTCAACGGAGCATATACGGTTAATGGGCCACCGTTAATTATTTATGGTCACTGTCGTCGCTGGACTCCCCATGAGTTTAAAGGCAATTTAACTGCTTTATTTTTCTTTAGTTCTTTACTGGCTGCGATCGCTCATGGTTGGCAGGGTAATATCACCATATCTGTCTGGAAATTTGTCGTTTATAGTCTACCTATCTATGGTTGCGGACTGTGGTGGGGAATCTTACTTTCTAAAAAAATTGACTCAATAATGTTTAGGCGGATCACTCTGGCTTTGCTAATGTTCGCAGGCTTAAGATTGCTGTTTTAAGCATAGAGCAATTAATTATCAAGAACGATCGCACTCACAACAACGGAGGCAAATCCGAAACACGGCAATTACTGCCAAGATTTCTGCGCCAACCAAAAACATTTGCGGGGTCAGACACAAACCCCAAACCAAAAGAATTGTTCCGACGAGCGCTGCTGAAAGTTGGACTACTTCTTCCCTTGCTTTTAGTCCCCAGGCGATCGCTCCTAAACCCAAGCCAATAAAGATTAAAAAGCTCATTATCTATAATCTAGAACTCTAACCAAAGTGCGATCGTCCTCTAGATCGGATTTTTTAACTGCCAGACTATTGCTTCCCACCTCAGCGACTTCGAGATCTCCTACTAAAGCCAAGAATTCATCTACAGGAGCTAAATCGCAGTTTTCTAAATTAGCAGCACTGGTACGATAGTGGGTGGGAATCACCATCTTGGGGTTGAGAATTTTGACTGCCTCTCTTGCTTCTTGGGGATTGTAAGCTTTCATACCACCACCTACGGGAGCAAGCAGGATATCTGCACCGCTTAATAAAATTTTATTTTCTGTCTCCAGAGGTGCAGCAGCACCACCTAAATGCAAAATATCGACTCCTCCTTGAGTCCATCGCCAAGCAACATTTCTCCCAAAGCGTCTACCCCCTTCACGGTCGTGAGGCAAACTAAATCCCTGAAACTTAACGCCTTTGATTTGATGACTTCCAGGGTCGGTAAACACTTCGGGATTTCCTGTCACCGAATCAATTGCGCCTTCATCCAGCAGAAAGCTACTTACCAACACCACATCGGGTTGCACATCTGGCAAACTATATCCAGCCGTACAGCCTACAGACTGATAGGGATTTACCAATACTCTTAGATCGCTACCCGTAAATAAAAAGCAGGTATGTCCCAAATACTCAATTGTCACCGAGTCCGAACTAGCTTGAGCGGTAGCAGATTGACGATAAATTAAATTTGTAGCGATCGCCGTTGCCAAACTCGCCCCACCATAACCAATTAACTGTCGCCGTTTCATATAATTACTGGTTACTTACTCTCTAAAGATTGCAAAAAATTCCGCAATAAAGTCTTACCATTATCCGTCAAAATGCTTTCTGGGTGAAATTGTACCCCTTGTACGTGATGATAATCGCGGTGGCGGACTCCCATAATTGTGCCATCATCGACCCAAGCAGTTATTTCTAAGGTATCGGGAATAGAGGCGCGATCGATTACTAAACTGTGATACCTGGTAGCAGTAAAAGGTGACTTTAAACCTTCAAAGATTCCAGTATTGTGATGATGTACCGCAGAAGTCTTACCATGCATCAAGACTGGTGCGGAAACTACTTTACCGCCAAAAACCTGACCGATGCTTTGATGACCGAGACAAACTCCTAGGATGGGAATTTGAGAACCCAACTTTTCGATTAATTGCAGCGAAATTCCCGCATTTTCAGGACGACCAGGGCCTGGAGAAATTAAGATTCCATCGGGCTTTAATTGGTTTATGGTCTCAATATCGATAGCATCATTGCGATAAACGCGGATATCTGAAGCTACAGGGAGTTCTTTAGCCAACTCTCCCAGATACTGCACTAAATTATAAGTAAAACTATCGTAGTTATCGATGACGATAATCAAGCTAAAATCTCCATTACAACAAAAGCAGAAGACGTTGCAACAGGGGAGGAAGCAAAATACAGACTGCTACTATCACTGCTGCGATCGCACTAATCAAGACTGCACCAGCAGCACAGTCCTTAGCTATTTTAGCTAGCTCGTGATAAGTTTGCTTGACTGTTAGATCGACTACAGCTTCGATTGCGGTGTTGAGCAGTTCCAAAACCATAACGATCGCGCAGGTCATGACAATTACTGCCATCTCCATTGCTGTAATCTCTAAAAATAAACCCAAGCTTACGGCAAGGATGCCGATACAGGTGTGAATCCGAAAGTTTCTTTGAGTGACAAAGGCGTAACGGACTCCAGCCCAGGCATATTTAAAACTGAGAAATAAATTTGGTGCTACTTGCCAAGCTAGATCGCGGATAATTGTTTTCTTGGGAGTCGAAGACTCTGTAGCTGTAGGAACTGTGGAAACTATAGTAGACGATTTCATATTGATATCTAATAAAGATAATGACAGATGCTCTTTTCGATTTTGTTCGATCGCGTTCAAAAATTTAACCATAACCCGTATGCGTACTTATTGGCAAAGTTATCATAACTCAACGGCTCAAACGGAATTTGTTCGCACGAAACAGAACCAAAACGGATAATTAATCTCAGATTTGGCTAAATTTCTAATAATCGAATCAGTTCTAATTGTCGCTTTAGCATTTGTTGCAAGCTACGATCGTCAGGATGATCCCAACCCAACAGATGTAATAAACCGTGACTGCTCAACCAAGCCAACTCCCTCACCAGAGAATGATTGGCTCTAAGTGCCTGTCGATAAGCAGTATCCAAAGAAATAACAAGATCTCCTAGATACAACGGTTCTGCTATGTCTGCGGGAATGGTAATCTCTGCTTCTGTGGCTGCAAAAGCCAAAACATCGGTAGGTCTATCTATCGACCTATATTGACAATTAAGAGCCTGTATTTGGCGATCGCCAGTTAATCTCAAACCGATTTCGCAATTTTGGAGCGAGCCAGTACTGCGACTCATCGACTGCATCCAAATCTGTAGCCAATCTGTCCAGGGAATGGCATCGACGCTTTTTCTACTGTCATCAGGTAGATTTCCTTCATAGAGATTCTCTACATATATAACAGCATTGCTAGATTGTGCAGCAGTTAAATTCATATATAGACTTGCTTATGGTTTGGTTAAATAAGCCAGACCTACCAAAAGTCCAACTAGACCGACGGTAGTCAAAAAGAAATGCCAAAGAGATTGTCTCCCCTTACGAACCATATTCCGCATTGCCAATTTAACATAGCTAGCTTGAGGTTCGGTATTTTCTGGGGGACTTACATTTGTTTGGTCTTTAGCTACATTTTTGTCTGAGATTGGTTTAGAAGCAGAATCAGTCATTATTTAAAAGGATGTAAACGATCCGATTTTGAATTTGTACAATTTCGTAACTTTTAACTTAATGATAGTGCCTGAATGCCAAAAAAACACACAAATCCACTACACAAAGGAACAGTTAAGTTATCTATTCCCAGTTTAGAGAAAGCTTCCAAAACTGTGGCGACCAAAGCAACCACTATCGAAATTGACCATGTTTGCCAACTGTTTCCTTCGAGCGGTAACAAAATTAGTGCAGTTACAGTTAAACTGACCGTCAACATTGCCAGCGAACCTTCCCAGCTTTTGGTAATTTGTCCTATATGATAAACGTGCTTGCCAAAACGCTGACCGATAATTGCTGCCATCCCATCTCCCCATGCCATGACCAAAATACCTATTACTGTATATTGAGGTGAATTTTGCCAAAAACAAGCTGCCAGCACCCCAATACTAATAGCATAAAAGAGCGTGCCAAAGCTTTGACGACCTACACTTTCAATGCTGGGTAAAATAGGAATTACGTAAGATATCATGGCGATCGCTGCTGCGATAATTGCTGCACTGACAATCACTTGAGTCGAGATATCGAACCACCAAGCCAAAAGAATCACATTCCCACTACCAATGTGGACAACTTTACGGGTCAATTCTGGATCGTCGGTAAGCAACCTACTCAGAACTTCGGCCAAAATTACTAATAATCCCAAATAAACAAATACCGCACCCAAAGGATAAGCAAAATTTAAAATGGTATTTTCTGAAAGGAATGAAAGCATTAGGGATTGGTGACTAAATTGCTTAAGATAGATTTTCTTGTCTTTCAGTCTCCCAGTCTCCCAGTCTCCTCGTCAACCTTCACCATTCCGAGAGGAAATAATGGTTGTCATCTTGCTTCTACCCCAAGGCTTGATTACGGAAATAGCAAGAATTACCAACAATAATAATGCTTGGATAGCCGAACCGATTACAACAGCTTGAGCATCTAGGGTGTATTCGCGATCGCCAAAAGCCGACAGCCTTTGGAATTGAGCGATCTCTTGGGCGGTATTCGGGGATAAAGCCAAAATGTGCCAAAAACAATTAAAGATATAGAAAGTCAATTCCGATTAAGTTATAAACAGCTTAAACAACTAAGATAAAAAGGAGTTAAACCATAAGGTTCTAACTGTTCCAAAAAATTACGATACATTAGCTGAGAAGCTAATTTTAACTTGTAACCTAAGTTATAGAGAGTTAAAAAATAAAATTATGAAAACTTTAATCATCTGGCTAATTAGGGGTTATCGTCGCTTCATTTCGCCCCTATTTCCTCCTACCTGCCGTTTTCAACCTACTTGTTCGCAATATGCCATCGAAGCGATCGCTACTTATGGAACGATTAAGGGTAGTTGGTTAGCACTAACTCGTATTTCGCGCTGTCATCCTTTTCATCCTGGCGGTTACGATCCCGTACCGACTCAAGATAAATCCTCCAAACCAGAGTAAAAATCAGTTTAACGATCTAGAAAGCATAGATAGAAACTTTTCAGCGTAGATTTTAGTCTAGATTTTGAAACAATCTATATAAACAACTATGATTGAAATCAATAAAGCGATCGCCTTTTCCATTGTTGCTGTTGGGGCAATTTTAGGTTTGAATAATCGAGCTGCTTTTGCTCGACCCGAGTATTTTTATATTCGAGCCAGACATAGTGGACAGTGTTTAAATGTTTTAGACTCAGGACAAGATAATGGCGACAATGTCGTTCAAGGAGAGGAGTGCAGGTCTAGTAATTTTCAGTGGGCAATAATTCCTGCCGATCGTGGATACTATTATCTTCGAGCTAGACATAGTGGACAGTGTTTAAATGTTTTAGACTCAGGACAAGATAATGGCGACAATGTCGTTCAAGGAGAGGAGTGCAGGTCTAGTAATTTTCAGTGGGCGATAATTCCTGTTAGAGATTCTAGATCGAGAAATTACGATCGCAACTACAATTATCGCCGGCAAGAATACTATCGCGATCGATATCGCTACAAAAAATATGAACGAATAGAAAGATAACATATGTATCCAGCATCAGCTACAAAAACGTTGAAATAGTGTTGTCTAACTTTTAAAAAGCAGTTATAAAAGCAATAGAAAACAGCTAGTAAGCAATAGATAATTCAAATGTTTAGCTGGATCGGGCTGATACGTTGTCTTAACTGGATAACGGTACGAAAAACTATTGCTTGCGTAATTCAAAAGCGGTTAACTGGTTTAGCTGCGGAAATGGCTTTTCATGCCATGTTGGGTTTGTTTCCCGCAATAATTGCCGTATTTACAGCGATTAGTCTATTCGAGCAGTCTGTAGAGTCTAGCTTGGCGAATCTGGCAATTCATTTTGAGGGAATTGTACCGACTCAGGTTTGGACTTTACTACTAGATTTTATTGAAAATATTCGGTCTGCCGAAGGCAAAAGTTGGTTTTCTTTAAGTTCGATCGCTGCGGTTTGGATTATTTCTGGGGTACTCAGTGCTGCGATGAATGCCCTCGATCGGATTCATCAAGTCGCTAACGAAAATAGACGTTCTTATCTGCAAACCAAAGTAATTGCTATTTCTTTAACAGTTTTGACGATTATCTTCTCGATCGTGGCTTGTTTTTTGTTGTGGGTAGGAGATTTCTTATTGCAGATCGCACTTCAGCAAAGTTGGAATTCTCTATTGTTATCGGTTTGGAAAATCTTTAGCCTGATTGTAATTATGGCGATCGCCACCACAGCTATAGGCACAATTTATCAATTTCAAACCAGCTTGAGAAGAAAAAGAGATCGAGAACTGAAATCGACGATTACCGCCATTGCTATCATCGTCGCTGCGGTAGGGATTCAACTGGTTTATGCCTGTCTTGTAACGGTAGAAAATTTGCTTGCTGACTCCAATTTGGAAGTAACTCTAAGTGCCATACTCATCGATTTGTGGCGAATTTTAGGATTTCCGATCGCCTTGGGGATAATTGCGATCGCTTTTAGTTTAATCTATCGTTATGGAGCGAGCGAGCGTAGCAAAAACACACCAATCTTTCCAGGGGCAATTTTAGCAGCAATCTCTTGGGCAATTGTCTCTGTTGTCTTTCGTTTGTATGTTTCTCACATCGGCATCTATAGCAAGATTTATGGTGCAGTAGGTACGGTAATTGTTTTGATGTTGTGGTTATATTTAAGCTCTTTGGTAATGTTAATTGGCGAACAAGTTAATGTGGTTATTGGCGAAGCCATGAAAAATGAATAGGCAATTTTCCGCTGGTGTTCCTCAAGATAAACTTATGTAACATTTAAGCTCGCACATAAAATACTCACAATTTTTATTTAATCTTTGATTAGAGCCAATTAAAGGATAGAGGTGTGATTTCGAGCTTCGCAAATCTGCAAGTCATCAAATCCAAAGAATTTTGATTAGCTGACTTGTTATTTCTTCAATTTATCTTATCGAGTTAAAGAGGAATGAAAAATGAGTTTAGAAACTTACCAGAAAGAAGTAGCTCATCTGGGAGAATCCCAGGGAGTTAAAGACCACGACCACGATATGATTCACGATCTCAGTCGTAGACTGGATGCTCTATGGCGTTATGACCAATATATTGCTAATGCTGAAGGTTATGAATCGGTGCAAGCCTTCTGGAGAAAGGTTAAGGAACAAGAGAAGGAAAACATAGTAGAGTTGAAAAAACTACTCTCGGAACATATTAGGCTTGGTGATTTCTAGGATGTCATCGAGATAAACTAGACGATAAGAGATGATGCTGCGATCGCCTTTTAGGATTAGATAAAGTGCGATCGCTTTTTGAGAGAATTGCAGAAACTTCGATGAAACTTCAAGAGGAAGTTGGTAGAGTTACGGGGAAATTTCCCAAGCTTCAAAATTAAATGTGGAGTTTCAAGAATTAAGTTTTTCTTATTTCACCCCCTTGGATTAGACATTCATCGCTCGCCTTTTTTGAAGATTGTCATCGCGATCATTGCTAATTTGAATCCGTAAAAACTCAGCTTTTTGACGGTCTGGTGCTAGGGCGATCGCAGGTAAGTGTACCCACCTCTTTAGTCAATAGATAATTTGGAAAAGGGTTGGTTTGGAGTTGAGATCGTGTTTACTACAGTTATTTATCGTCGAATAAGTATAGCTGCTAGTCTGGTACTAATATTAGCAGCTTGCTTTGATACAGAAATTAGAGAACGTATCAAACAAAATATAGAGCGTTTTCAATCTTGTCCAGGTTCTCATAGTCAGTTGGTGGTTGCTCCAGACAGCAAAACATTTATAACAGCTAATGATCTGACAGCTAAGACAGCAGTTATTCAATGGGATAGAGTAAGCGGGAGAAAGTTACAAGAATTCGATGTTCATCTCAGTGCTTCTGGTGATTTTCAGCCCGTACCACCAAGTATAAATGTTCCTCTTGCTATAACTGCCGATGGAAAAACCCTAGCTGGCGTTATTTCTATGATTAGTTTGAAGAATAGATTCACTCTACAACCTATTACTGAACACTTTATTGCGATCTGGGATGTTGCTACTGGGGAAACAAGTCAGGTTTGGAAGGAAAATTTTGAAGAATCGGATGACTTCATTCGATTTCTGGCGTTTGACCCAAACGGTAAAATACTGCTCACTCAAACAAGATCTGGTGTAATTAAGCTTCGGCATCTATCTAATGGTCAGTTAATCAAGAGAATTGACAGTAAGGCAGAACAACGCTTTCCTGTAGTCATCAGCCCAGACCGAGATTTTTTTGCCACTATGCATGATGATGGCACAGTTAAATTTTGGGAAATTGTCTCTGGGAGACAGTTGGGTAGTTTGAAAGCCCACCCTAGTCATACACCTCTTGCAATTAGTATTGATGGCAAGACTTTGTTAATCCAAAATGCTGGAGACGTCAAAAGGTTTAGAGAGATTAGCACAGGTGCAGAACTCGTCACGCTTCACGGTTCGCTCATTGAATTTCCTTTTGCCACCACCATAGATGGTGAATACGTACTGATAAAAACTGGTCAATCTGTAAATCTATATGACATGAAAAAAGGTTTAATTATTCGAGCTTTTGAAGAGATTTCTCCCCATACCTATATTTATCAACTTTTGGTTAGTCCTGATAGGAAAACATTCGTTAGTGTTGAACCTGGTGGGAATTATAAATTGTGGGATTTAGAAACTGGTAAGAAATTGTTTACCTTAGTTGAGGGATGGGAGAGAGGGACGAATGTTTATACTCCAGACAGTAAAACACTAATTAATATTCCTTGGTCAAGTAATTATGTAACAACATGGGATTTGAGTAATGGTAGTTTAGTACATAAATTCTGCATTAATAATTTCGTAACAGAGTTATCGAAGTAAGGTCTAGATTTGGCATACGACCCCGACTTGTATTAAAAATCGGTATTAAGTAAGAAGACAAGAAAAAACTTAGCTATGTAACAAAATATTTAGCTAGAATTAAATCGAAAACGCTCTATCATAATGCAGTCAAGATTTTCCAATGGCTCGTTATCTGTATAGTCTTATCTACTGAATCGATCTAGGGATATTTCTCTGAATTCCAACCTAGAACAAAAAATGCTATCAATTAAATTCAATTTCCTCATAAATATCAATTAATTTAATTTCCAAATCTAGGCTGGCAAAGCGCAAAATATCATTTTGGTTTTGATATTCACTAAGCCACCATCTACCATCATCAGCTTTGGCAAATTGTTTGAGATGATACTTATATTGGTCTACGAGAATATATTCAGCAAACTGAGGAATAGAGCGATAATAGTCAAACTTATCACCTTGGTCGTAATTCTTGGTACTTTTTGATAGGACTTCGACAATTAGTAAAGGGTTAGTAATGGTGTCATTGCGATTATCCTGTAGAACAGGTTGCCCTGTAGTCACCATTAAATCGGGATAAGTATAAACATTGTATTGAGGAATCCATAATCGCAAATCGGTCATAAAAACTTTATTGTTTTTTCCTCGCAGAGCTAATTTGAGAAAAGTATAAAAGTTTCCCGCGATCTCATTATGATTTGGTGTCCCCCCAGTCATGGGATTAATTTCTCCATCAAGATATTCATTTTTGTACTCAGATTTTGCTTCTAATTCCAAGTACTCTTGGGGAGTGTAATCAATCCTTTGTCTTGTCTCAACAGGAGCAACCATAACTTTAGCCTACTATCATCGGGATAATATTTACAGCAATTTTCAGTTGAATAGAACACAGTTAGTAGTTCGGAATTCGACGGGCGACACAAGCTTTTGAGGAGACCTCAAAAGATGCGCCCTTGAGTTAGTAGTTAGTAGTTGTTTCTTCCCTATCTTCCCCATCTCCCTTATCTTCTCCATCTTCCCCATCTCACCAAATCTCTAAGTTTCCCTTGCTCTTCTACCTAATCCCAAGATGTAGTCTACCAATCGCGAAAACTGTTGTAATAGTTTAAAGCTCCTCTATCTCCACTGTTCTTCTTAGAGGTACTTGCATTGGTTTTTCATCGGCTTGAGGTAATTCGACTAGTTCTTTCTCTTTCTGTTTAACTTCTTTAGGTAACAATACAGGTAGAGGTTCTTTTTCCTCTTCCATCCAATAACTAGCCACAGGAAGAGTGTGTTCGAGATCTTCGAGCAACCTGGGAATTACCATCACTGCGTGTAGTTCGCCGATTCGTTCTGCTTCCTGCATTCCCGCATCAATAGCCATTGCTACATTAGCCACCGATCCCCGAATGATTGCCGTACACAAACCATCGCCAATTTTTTCGTAGGAAGCTAACTGTACGTCAGCAGATTTTAACATCGCATCTGCACCGCCCACCATGGCAGGAAAACCTCTTGTTTCTAGTAAACCGATAGAGCGATTGCTGAGGCGACTATAACCGCGTCTTTTTTGGGTTAATTCAATTAAATGACTGCCAATCGGAAAAATTGCTTCTAAATTGGGCATAGGACGGGCAATTACTAGTTTAGAAACTAACTGACCAAACTTTTCAGCGGTTCTTGCTCCTTCTTCTACAGCCAGCCGAACATCGGCAATGTTGCCCCTAACGATCGCCGTACAGTATCCACTACCAATCTTCTCGTAACCCACCATCGTCACTTCCGATGACTTGAGCATCATGTCTGCCGTACCAACAATTGCAGGAAAACTTTGAGTCGAGACTAAACCTAGCGCACTGTCTTTGAAAGGATGTTCTGTGGCATAGCTTTGTTTACTGACTTTGTTTAGCGGTGTCCTTCTATATTCTAAATTAGCCATTCAGTAGTATTTTTTTTCTTTACAAACGTGGCACGACAAACAGGTATTTATCTTCCTGTATTAAGTGTAGTCAGAAAAATGAATTATAGTGTCAGTTATAGTTTAGCCGATCGCTAGGGGAGGAAATAAATTCTGTTAGTCAAATGTATGATAGCTAATATTAGATAAGTTTATCGCTGGTAATAATGCTAGATCTAGCCAAAATAGCAGGACAAATTCCTGGCATCAGTCAACATTTACATCAAGAGGCGATCGCTTCGCGCCAAAGATTTGAATTAGCCCAAAAATTACAACAGCAAGCAGCCAGCAACCAGGCAAAATTAATTCAAACCCAAGCTGATTTTCGCGATCGCGCCTTATTTGCAGCAGCAACTCCCATCGAACCGTTGGATCGCTGTTTTGATATCCAACCAGCCCCCTACAGCCATAGTGTCTTTGCTACGGATGGTTCGCAAATTTCTCCTTCTCATCACGAGATCGCCTATTGCTACCTAATTAATATCGGTCAAATTATGCTCCACTACGGGCAGAGTTTGCATCCTTTATTAGATAGTGTGCCAGAAGTATTTTACAAAACAGAAGATCTCTACGTATCAAAACAGTGGGGCATTCGTTTGGAAGAATGGATGGGATATCGACGGACTGTATCGGAAGCTCAAACTCTAACCAAGATGGCTTGCAACTGGGTATTACCGCCAGGAGATCATCGCGATATTCCCAACTTAGCTTTGGTAGACGGTTCGTTGATTTATTGGTTCTTAGATGGCTTACCTGTAGAAGCAAGAGATAAAATCTTACCGCCAATCTTAGCTGCCTGCGAACGACTCAGAGAAACCAGAATTTCGATGATGGGCTATGTCAGTGCTTCTCGCAGTACAGAAGGATTAAATTTTTTAAGATTTCAGACTTGCCCTCACGAACATCCCAACTGTGTGGTTCACTGTGGAGATTTAGTAGATAAATATCCCTGTCAGAAAATAGATTCTTTAAGAGACTCAACCTTTTGGGCAGGTCAATTACAACCAGGGCAGAGAAGTCCTCTGTATCGCAGTAATTTGCGGATTCTTGACCTCTACGACGAAGCTCAAAGGGTATACTTCTGTTATGTCAACGTGGGGGCAGAAATCGCCCGTGTCGAAGTTCCCGCTTGGGTAGTTGAAGATACCGCTTTGTTTGAACAGTCTTTGAGTATTGTACTAGCTCAGGTACACAAAGGTTATGGCTATCCCGTGGCATTAGCAGAAGCCCACAACCAGGCAGTAGTGCGAGGAAGCGATCGCGCCCGTTTTTTTGCCCTCCTCGAACAACAGTTAATTAAAGCTGGTTTGCGCAACGTCGGAACATCCTATAAAGAAGCCCGCAAGCGAGGCAGTATTGCTTAGTTTTGAGGAACGAGGAACGAGGAACGAGGAATGAGGAATGAGGAACGAGGAACGAGGAACGAGGAATGAGGAACGAGGAATGAGGAATGAGGAATGAGGAACGAGGAATGAGGAATGAGGAACGAGGAATGAGGAATGAGGAATGAGGAAGTACAACCAACCACTAACCACTAACCACTAACCACTAACCACTAACCACTAACCACTAACCACTAACCAAAGAATAAAGTTTTACCACAAGCTATCGCTTTCTTAGACAATCATTTGTTACAATTGCTGGGGTTAAAATTAAGCACAAAAAACATATATTCATTGAGCCAACAATCATTAGATACTGTAACTGTAAGCGATCCAACTCTCGATACATTAACTCAAGAGCTAGCTGCGATTCAGCAAACTGGTTCTAAGCGAATCGCGCTACTAGGTTCTCGCCATGTGCCGATTATGCATCAACAGCTAATCGAAATGATGAGCTATGCCCTGGTTTTAGCAGGAAACCGTTTAGTGACTTCTGGAGCAATTGGAACAAATTCGGCAGCAATCAAAGGAGCGATGCGTGCTGATTCTAATTTACTGACGGTGATCTTGCCTCAGAGTTTGTCGCGCCAGCCTAGGGAGTCGCGAAAACAATTAGAGCGGGTGATTCATTTAATTGAAAACTCGAAAAACGATCATCTCTCTTTGGGAGAAGCTAGTGCTTTGTGCAACAGCGAGATTATTGCCCGTTGTGACCAACTAATTTGCTTTGCGTTTCATGACAGCGATACTTTATTGAAAACCTGTCAGGAGGCAGAAGAATTACGCAAAATAGTTACTTTATTTTATTTCGATTGAATAACTAAAAAGAATTAAATAATTAAATATATGAATTTATCTGTGGATCTAATTCTGCTCTACTCTATAGTGGGGGCGGTTATTTTGGCTTATGCACCTTTTTTGGTTGTGGGTTGGGGGCGTTTTCAAGCAGGATACGATCTAGCAGCACCCCGCGCTCTGTTTGATAAATTACCTCCCTATGCTCAAAGAGCGACTTGGGCGCACCAAAATAGCTTTGAGGCTCTAATTATCTATGGTTTGGCTGCTCTAATGGCTTATGCTACGGGGGTTGATTCGGATTGGGCGAAAATTGCAGCGATCGCCTTTGTCATTGCCCGTTCTTTATATTCCGTATTTTATATTTTAAATATTCCCATCGGGCGATCGCTAATGTTTGCGGTTGGTTCTTTATCTGGTTGGACTTTGTTTGCTTTGAGTATTTTACAGGTTAGTAAATAAACCTTTTGTCTCAAATTACTTTTGCTGTTGAGAATTACTTTTGCCGATTTATTAATACTATAAATAAGCTAAATCTAAGTTTTTTTCTGTTTAGTGGCGAACGGGCGGGATGAACTTTTAACCTGTTTAATCTTAGTTTTGAGTTGTTTCTTTTGGAGACGTTTTTTACGATAGGTACTAATTAAATCGCTGATGGTATGACTCATTGCACCTAGTTCCAAGCCTAGAAAAAGAGCAATAGTTTCTCTGTAGTAATCATTAGTTAATAACTGAAATTGTCTGCGGACAAAATCTTGCCAATTCCAGGTAAACCCAAACAATAGTTGCGCGATACCAACTACCAAAATAGCCACCCAAGCCAAGTAAAGAGACAAATATAAAACTCTAATACAAGTACCGATAATTAAACCATGAGAAAATATCGAGCGATGACGCAATAGCTTGCGGTATGGTATCCAAATACGGCGCAAAAAACCCCAACGTTTAAACTGTACCGAGCGAATATCTAAATCGGGGCCAAACATTAAACCACTAAATAAAAAGCCCCCAGATAGAAGTAGGGTCAATTCTCCATTACGAGTTAGACCATAGGTAACACCGGCTATCCAGGGGAGCGTCCAGAGAGTAATGCGATCGTGGGTTGTACCAGAGGGCATATTATTTATCATTGAATATTAACATCGAGGCAAGGCGCACCGTGAGATGCCAACCAAACCTCCGCCTATTTTAAGCATAAAATTACGCTCTCACCATGCTGCTAAGGTAAAAGAGACTGGGAAACAACCAACAGCAGAAAATCAACAAATTTCTAGATTTGAGACAAATAGTTTGATACCTTGGTAATCTGAGCGCACCACAAGCTGCAAACTAAAATTAAATATTACTGTAAATACTACTGTCAGATGGGTAATTGGTAATGTCTTCTTCAGATGCAAATAAAAATTTTGATTGGCTACAGAGGGGAACGAGTGAAATTTTTCCCGATCGCCAAGATTCCGATTCTAGTGACGAAAATCTAGTTCGACGAATCATGCAAAGCGATCGCCCTTTAAGAGTTAAATTAGGGATCGATCCTACAGGAACAGATATTCACCTGGGTCATAGTATTCCTTATCGCAAACTCAGGGCTTTTCAGGATGCAGGACACATCGCAGTAGTGATTATTGGCGATTTTACTGCCCAAATTGGCGATCCCACAGGAAAATCTGAAGTACGTCGTCAGTTGACTGAGGAAAAAGTAAAAGCTAACGCTCAAAGTTATCTAGATCAGCTACGTCCGATTTTAGATTTTGATACCCCAGGGCGTTTAGAGATTCGTTATAACTCTGAGTGGCTGAGTAAATTGGATTTAGCTCAAATTCAGGAACTATTGGCGACGATGACTGTAGGACAAATGTTAGCCAAAGAAGGTTTTGCCGAACGCTACAAACAAGAAAAACCGATCTTTCTCCATGAGTTTTTATATCCTTTGATGCAGGGCTATGATTCCGTCGCCATAGAAGCAGATGTAGAGTTAGGCGGTACAGATCAAAAGTTTAATATTGCTGTGGGACGAGATTTACAAAGACATTTTAATAAAACCCCCCAGTTTGGTTTCCTATTACCTATTTTGTTGGGGACAGACGGAGTACAAAAAATGTCTAAGTCCTTAAATAACTATGTGGGACTGAGTGAAGATGCCCTGTCGATGTACTCCAAACTGGAAAAGACTCCCGATAATTTACTCCCAGATTATTTTGAATTATTGACCGATCTCGATTTGGCGCGACTACCCGAAAATCCCAGAGAAGCACAGAAATTACTGGCAATTGAAGTTACATCCCAATTTCACGGTAAAGATGCAGCCCTGCAAGCCCAACAAACTGCCGAACAAATCGTCCTCCAGGGAAATACCACTGGAGGAGATATTGCTGAATATTCTCTGTCCGAGGTAGAATTTCCTGCCAAGCTATTTTATATCTTGGGTGCGAGTGGTTTGTGTAAGAGTAGTGGAGAAGGCAGAAGACAAATCCAAGGTGGTGCGGTTCGTTTAGAAGGCGATCGCCTTAATGATGTAAATCTCACTTTCGATCGCCCCGATCAGTTGACGGGAAAAGTGCTACAAGTAGGTAAGAAGAAGTTTGTTCGTTTGGTTTCTTGAACTTAGTCATTGGTCATTAGTCATTAATCATTCCTGGAGACGTAGCATGCTACGTCTCTACGGTCATTGGTTATTGGTCATCGATCGTTGGACATTAGTTGCCCTTCTGCTTCCTCTATTCCTCGTTTCTCGTTCCTTCTCCTTTTACCCCCTGCCTCCTGGTAATTAGTAACCATGCAAGCCTGGCGATCGCCTATATTGGCAATAGTTTTGTTTTTAATTGTTCCTATCAAATTAGTTTATGGCGAGACTAATCAGTCATCAACAAACAGTTTTAGTTGTCCTGGGGATCTCAGACAGTTAACTTCTTTGCTACTCAAGGATTTACCCCAATACAGCAATAGAGTAATTCAAAGGACTCAAACAGCTAACAGAGAAGCAGGAATTAGAAACTTTATTGTTACTGCTAGTCAAGCCGAGTTTGAACCGTTGAATTTACCTCGCATTCAGTACGATCGGATTGATAGTCGAGAGCCAGAGCAAGTTTTTTTTACAGTTTTGGAAAGACAATACAGCAACAATAGAATAATTAACACTCAAACCTATCATTGGCTCTTTTTAACTCAAACTAGTAATGGTTGGCAAACAGTAATGATGTTTTCGCGTTTTGGTAATTCTCAAAACGGTCAACCACCCACACCGCCAAGAGAAACTACCAATGGCATTATCGGTCAAGGCGTTCAGCTATGGCTAAAAGACTGTCGTGCGGGTACAGTTAGATAAGTAGTTCCGCTTTTTTTTTAATAGTTCGGAGTTCGTCCTAGGGACGAACGGCGACGCGGTTGCGCAAGCCCTAAAGGATTTGCGACACGAAGTTAGTCCTTTAGGGCTTCGCGGCACAAGTCGTTAGACTCAGCTAATCCTTTAG
>JASJEI010000344.1 GCA_030064795.1 Pleurocapsa sp. MO_226.B13
ATTAAATAACCTCATGCTTTGACCAGCAAAAATTATATCTTTCAATTAATATGCATAAATGGGAAACTTATTACTACGTGACTCCTAAGAGCCAAAAGAATTGCTAGTGTAAACCTTTCCCGTAGTATCAGCGAAGCTAGTAAAGCAACACCAATAGGTGCAGTACAAATTGAGATTAGTGTAGCAGCAGCCACTCCGATATAGCCAATAGAAGCAAAGTAGCAAACTTGTGAAAGGCGATCGCTATGCCACCTAGTACCATCAATGCTAAATCCCGTTTGGCTATTTGAAACATTTGCCGTCTCTTAATACCGAAACAGGTAAGAAACAGCAGTGGTACAGAAATCCCCAGTCGAAAGAAGCCAATAGAAAGCGGATTTGTCGCAGATTGTATGTATATATTTTGAACGACTACACCAACTGTTCCCCAGAGGATTGCTGCAAACATGACCATCAGCAAGCCAAAGCGATCGCCCATTAGGACGTTACCATAAGTTTTCATTTTTTACCTACCCTTTTTTTACGTCAATAAACGGTCTTTTGTTAGGGCAGGATGAAAGCGCACGAAGATTAATCCCAAGGTAAAAAAACTGAAACTAGCCAGTGGGATTTGTGATTAAAAGCTTTAATTTTCCTACCCTATTGCAGTTCGGTAGGAGGAGATGACACTATATAAATGACTTGGAATGGAAACATCTTGTTATTTAGTTACGTTTGCTTCTGTTTAGTAAGCTATCACAAAAGTCTTGCTGAAGAATCAAAAATTCATTGAGAACAGCGCGATCGCCTTTTCGCGATCTTCAAATGATTCATCTATACGTATATGCTAGGAGGAATCATGGCAACAGTACAAGAGCATTACGATCGCGTTCTGGCAGATGTTTATTCTTGGATGTTTGGTGGATTTGAGCCAGCTATTAATGAAAATCTTGAGTTTTTCAAAAAGCATAATATAAGTCCTAAAGGATCGGGGGTAGCGATCGATCTTGGTGCTGGATGTGGATTTCAATCAATTCCTCTTGCTCAAATTGGTTTTACTGTGACGGCGATCGATCTAGAACAAAAATTGCTTGATGAATTAAAAGAAAATTCTGGCAAGTTAAATATTAAGACGATTCAAGGCGATCTAATTAACTTCGAGCAATACATTGATGGTAAACCAGAGTTAATTGTTTGTATGACCGATACAATCCTTCATTTAGAATCAAAAGATCGGGTAAGTTTTCTTTGGCAAAAAATATTTTCTTTATTAGAAGAAAAGGGAAAATTTATTATGACCTTACGGGATCTCTCTCATGAGTTGACAGAACTAAAGCGATTTATTCCCGTTAAAAATGATGAAAATACAATATTTACTTGTTTTCTAGAATATGAACCAAATACAGTTAAAGTTCACGATCTCGTATACAAAAAAGATGGCGATCGCTGGAAACTTCAAAAAAGCTTTTATCAAAAGCTTCGCTTATCGAAACAGTGGATAGATCGGCAGCTTGAAGATATAGGTTTTAATAAAATTGAATCTAACATTAATAACGGCTTAATTACCGTCATTGTGACTAAATAAATAATGAACTAGCTTGTTTTAATTTTTCAGAAAGTCTCCCAGTTTTGTTCTCTCATCTGCGAAAAAATCGAGTTGATAGTTTCACTAAAATATTGAATTACTAATTTAAACGAGATGGGCGTAATCTGAAAATCGAGCGCGAATTTCCGACAAGTTATCTTTACCCAATCTTATGATTATTTAATTTAGGCGATCGCGTTTTTGATATCGCTGACTAACTCGTCTATTCTCGATTTAGTAGTATTCCAAGCACAAACAAAACGAACGCCACCAACGCCAATAAAATTATAAAAGTGCCAGTTTTTGGCTTTTAAGGCTTTAATTACCTTTTCTGGCATTTTCACAAAAACACTATTTGCTTCCCGTGGAAACATTAGCTCAATCTGTGGTATTACTGATAATCTCTGTTCTAAATACTCAGCGCATTCGTTAGCATTTCCAGCATTTTTGAGCCAAGCACCAGTTTCTAATAAGCCCAAAAAAGGAGCAGCAATAAAGCGCATTTTGGAAGCTAGTTGTCCAGCTTGTTTACAACGATAGGCAAAATCTTCTGCTAACTCTTTATTAAAGAAAATAATTGCTTCACCTAGTGCCATGCCATTTTTAGTACCGCAGAAACACAAGACCTCTACACCACATTTCCAGGTAATTTCTGCTGGGGTTTTATTCATAGCTACGACTGCATTAGCAAATCTAGCACCATCCATGTGAATTTTTAAGTCGTACTTTTGGGCAACTTCCTTAATTGCTATCAATTCTTCAATTGTGTATAAAGTCCCTAATTCTGTTGCTTGAGTCAAACTAATAACTTTTGGCTTGGGGTAGTGAATATCCGTTCTTTTATTAATAATTTCAGTAATAGTTTCTGAGGTTAGTTTACCTTTCTCACCTCTGCCCAATAGTAATTTAGAACCATTAGAAGCAAATTCTGGCGCACCACATTCATCAGTTTCAATATGAGCTAACTCATGACAAATCACACTGTGATAAGACTGACAAAGAGCAGCTAGAGATAAAGAATTGGCTGCCGTACCATTAAAAACAAAAAATACTTCGCAATCAGTTTCAAATATGCTTCGGAAATAGTCTGCTGCTTTTTTTGTCCACTCGTCATTACCATAAGCCAAAGCACTTCCTTGATTTGCTTTAAGCATATATTCCATAGCTTCTGGGCAAATTCCAGAGTAATTATCACTAGCAAATTGTTCTAACATTAACTAACCAATACAATAACTAATAATTATTTCCAGCTAGCTGTATTAAAAAGCTAGTATTTAATTTCCTTTAGCTCAAACTTAATAATTGCTCAATCTTGTTGCCCTTGCAAAAAATCATCATATTGCTCCAGACATTATCAACTCGAAGCACTACTTACCCCTTAAAACCCAAAGATCGAGCTTAATTGCCATTTAATTGCTCTTTGAGGGCTGCCAAAGAAGACCAACGACTATCAATACCATTATCCTCTTTTGAGGAAGTTACTGCTGCTCCAGGACAGCTTTCTCCGCAGACTCTTCTTAAGGGTAAAGCTAAAGATAACTGTTCAAAAAGCCAAGTTTCTGGATCGAAATGACCGTGAGGAGGAAGAGTTTCTGATAAATCTTCTAAAGGAACTTCTCTTTCAGCGGGCAGATCTTCAATATTTTCGAGTCGCGACTCCAGCCAAATTAACTCAGAAGTATCGATCGCCAAACGATGATTGTAATGTTGCAAACAGCGATCGCAAGTTAAAGTAACGATTGTTTCTGCTTGAGAGGATACTTCTAGAAAATTTCCTCCATGACGCACGGCGATTTTTCCTTTCACGGGGGTCAGGGTATTTAATCGAGCGATCGTATCGTTGACTATAATTTCTGCTCTTCGTTTTGGTGCTTTTAGCAGATGAGGTATGTATATCGCTTCCATTGTATGTCTAATTTTCGCTCCAGTAATTTTGCCACCAGCCTCTAAGATTGTGCTGAGGGGGACTGGGGTTGCAAGATTAATCTTCTGTCTGGTTCTTGACCGCGACTTTCGCTTTTTAAGTCTTCTACATCTTGTAGTAAAGAATGGATTTGTTTTCTTTCTGCCGAGGACAAACCTGGTATTTCTACCTCTTGTCCCGTCTCTCTTACCCGATCTATTGCTTCTTGGGTCAAAACAGCTAGCTCCTGATTTCGTCGGACGCGATAGCCGTCTAACTCAATTACAAAGGAGCTTTGAGCTTCTGACTCTGCCCCCAGATTAAGTACAGTATTAGCAAGATATTGAATTGCATCAATACTTTCGCCTTTATTGCCAATTAACTGCTGCTTTTGTTCTGGGGTAAAGTTGCTACCGTCTATGTTTAACCAGCGAGAGTTTAGATCGCTGGTGACAATTTCAAACCCTTCTGTAGTTACAGTAGTAGTTAAATTCATTAGCTCCAAAAGCTGCTCTAACCACTCCTTACCTGATTTTAATTGACTTTCCACTATGGTTTTTGGCTACTAACCTGAAGTTTTTTCTTTCTTTTTAGAACGCTTGCGCTCGAAAGGCAAAGCTTCTCGTTTGGCTGCTGCTTCCGCTTTCTCCTGTTCGTCGAGGATCTTTTGCAAGTTCTCTGGTAGGGGTTCTCGCATTAAAAACCAAGTTTGACCAATTTGGAAATAGCAGGCTACTACAATATATAGTAATACACCAGCGGGTAGGGGAAAGAACAAGAACATCCCACTAAACAGCAAGGGAGTAATTTTATTAACTGTTTGTTGCTGATCTCCTGCACCACTATTATTTTGCGCCCCACTCATTTGCTGACTGAGATAAGTACCTATACCAAACAGTAAGACCATAGTTAAAATATCAAAATTGATCTCGCCATTTTCTCCAGTTACACCAACTCGACCTAATTTCTCGATAAACAAGAAACCCGTGTCCGCAGCAATACCAGGAACGGTAGCTTGAATAGTAGCCTCTCCTGGTTCTAGGGCTGTAATTGTACCATCTTGATTAATTCTTACCCTTTCAGAACCTTTGGTAACTTCTAAATTAGGCTCGATGTTACTTTCAGGATATTCTCGAATCAGATTGCTTAAAGATTTACCTTCGGGAGTTTGCAGTTCTACCTTAGTAGTTTCTCCTACCGCCAGCTTACTACCCCCAGGTAACATCGCAGCGATTTTATAGTGAACGCCATCTTCAATATAAATATTTTTGGGTTTAGTGGCGAAAGGCTCTGGAGCAATTCTTTCTATTTGTTCTTGGGGTAAAATTTGAACGTTAATATCGTATGGGGTATTGGTAAACGGCGATCCTCTTAAAGTAGCAAAGAGGGCAAACAGAATTGGCATCTGTAAAAGTAGTGGCAAACATCCTGCTAGAGGATTACCAAACTCTTGCATCAATTTGGCTTGCTCTTCACGTTGCTTTTCTGGATCGTTTTTATATTGTTGCTTGATTTGCTCCTGACGCTCCTTCATTAAAGGTTGGACAATTTTCATCTTGCGCATATTGCGAATTTGCCCCGCACTAAGAGGCACTACTGCCAGACGAATAACAACTGTCAGAGCGATAATTGCAAAACCATAACTCGGCAAAATCCCATAGAAGAAATCTAGGATTGGGAGCATGATGTTGTTTGAAAGAAAACCGATGCCAAAATCCATTTTTTAATCTGTCCAGCCTTTAGCGGAATAACTTTTATTTTCAGTATAGTTTAGCCGATCGCCCGTGGGGGAAAACCGATCTAAACTATATTTTTAATTAATTTGAGTTAATTTACTTGAATTGATTCTAAGGGTCTGCCTGTTTTGTCTGCTGCTTTTTCAGAGATGTAGTCATAGATTTCTCTAAATCGGGGGACAGCACGCATTTCCAAACGGCTTTTATCTCTTAGCGTAATTACCAAATCTCCCCACAGACCAATTCCTCTGGGAACTTTAACAATTTTGATTACTTCAGAATAAATAATATCCGTGCGCTGTCT
The DNA here is from genome assembly GCA_030064795.1 of Pleurocapsa sp. MO_226.B13. The sequence goes on from JASJEI010000344.1 coordinate 5,508, forward strand.
GCCCATCCAGCCACCAATTACGGAAATTCTGCGATTGGTAATGCGATAGCGTAACCATAAAGCTCTGACGATCGCTCCGACTGTTAAAGGGATACAGATTACTGTGAACGCTAATAATATGTTAAAAATCAGGTCGCCTACGTGGGGGCCACCTTCGTAATAAACCTCTTCTTTAATGCCCATTGATTACTTTTGCTTGTTTTAATAACTCCTCTAATTCTCGCAAAAAATGTTCATATTTGCATTCAATTGCTTTGGGTTTGACTACAATTACTATTTTCCAGCCAGGGGCGATCTCCTTTAACTTAGATCTAACAATTCCCTTAATTTGTCTTTTAATGCGATTGCGAACTACAGCTTTTTTACTAACTTTTTTGCTGATGGAAATGCCGAATTTGCTTTGAGTAAGAGAAATTGTTTCTGGTTTGGTTAAAAGGGCAATCAAGGTCAAATGAGGACTGTAACGACGGATGCCCTGTTCGTAAACAGCCCTGTAATCTCGTCTATTGCTTAGCCTATGGGCTTTTGGCAACCCCACATTAACTAGACAGAGAGACGATAACGACCTTTTTTACGGCGTGCTGCGATCGTTTTTTTTCCGTTACTGGTGCGCATCCGAGCGCGAAAACCAGACTTTCTTTTCTGTTTGCGGTTAGTTCCGCCTAAAGTACGCTGAGTCACTGGTTATTTCCTCTATAGTTATTTTCTCGATTTTTGCTAAAAAGCCACAATCTCTAATTCTACTATAAAACTAGGGATTGATGCTTAGTACCCATGCACCAACTCGCTCGGGAATTGGTGCGTTAATTGCGGGAACTACTTGACCGTAAAAATAGTACGTACCTACGTCGGGATTTCTAGTATTAGATAAGACAATCTCTACTTTTCTAGCTTCTGTGAGGGGTTCGGCTAGATCTATCTGAATAAAATGATTTTCTTCATCCCAAACGACATTTTTTAGGGGTAAGGATTTATCTTTATCGCGATCGAGTCTCACTTCAATTCTGTCGGTGTCGAATTTCCCATCAAAATAATCGGGATAAGAAATCACAAACTGAGTCGCACCATTGGCTAATTTTTTTTTGGGAATGCGGAGACGATAGCGATCGCGCTGTTCGGCAGTACCGCCAAAGTCTAAATAATAATTCAAAATATCAACATCTCGATTACCAAAGATAACTAACCCTGGTGTTCCTTGAGCTAAGACGAGAGTTTGGATACTACCAATAGTACAAGTGGCTAAGACGACTGCTGCTAGGGGTTTAGAGAATAATTTTTTAAAAAACATAATTATTTATTTTGTCTAGTAGGTCAAAGATTAATAGTAACTAAACTTTACTTTTTCGCTAACTTATCAAATTATGGGACGCAATTTAGGGGAAAAAGTGCCACTTATTCGGCTGGCAAAAAATGACCAGAAGAATGCGGAATTCTTGCAGGAGCGCGCTCCTGAATTCGGAATTGGCTAACAAGCCGATCTTCTTAAAAGTTCTGGATGTGTTCGGCAACGCAGACAGATATGAAAGGAAGTGGAGAAAAAAGTTTGGTATCGGTTCTAGCCTGCTTTAAAACGAGTTCAACTACTAACTACTAATTAGAGCGAAGCGATCGTGACAGTAGATATTTCAACCAAAAACCAGTAATTAGCAGTCAATTGTATTAACTACCAACAACTGACTGGTGACTACTAACAAGACTTAGAATTTAAAACCTAGTTTCCCATTAACTCCTCTAACAGAATGATATCCACCACCAATCACCAAGAATCTTCCCGCGCTGATATGTATACCACCTGAATATGCCACATTCTCGTCTCCTGAGTAATAACCAATTCCCAAATAAGGAGAAACTACGGGCAAACTAATAAAGGTTAAAAAATCTGCTCCTGTCGCTCCCTCTTCTCCCGTACCTACTTCTAGACCAGTACCTGCAAATCTAACTCCAGCACCATAGCTAACTAAGTCATCGACACTGCCAACAGTCCCCCAAACTTCGGGTAAAATTTGACTGGAGGCAGGCATTGCCAAGGTTGTAGAAAGGCAGGCAGCCACGATGCCAGTAAAAACTGTCGATTTGGCTCTACTCCTGAGACGATTCAGCATATTTTTTAGCATATTTCCAACACTCCAACACTATATTTAAATACACAACTAATCTAGGATAATTCATTCAAACAATGAACATTCGTATTGGCAATGGTTACGATATTCATAAATTAGTACCAAATAGACCCCTAATTCTAGGAGGTGTGACGATTCCTCATTCTCTGGGACTATTAGGACATAGTGATGCAGATGTTCTGACTCACGCAATTATGGATGCTCTCTTGGGAGCTTTAGCGATGGGAGATATTGGACATTATTTTCCACCAAGCGATCCCAAATGGAAAGGAGCAAACAGCATGGTTTTGATGCAACAGGTTGCAGCGATGATTCAGTCTCAGGGATGGAAGATCGCCAATATAGACTCTACAGTAGTAGCCGAACAACCCAAACTAAAGCCCCATCTTAAACCGATGCGAATTTCCCTTGCAGAGACCTTAAAGATTGAAACAGAACAAATAAGCATTAAGGCAACTACTAATGAAAAGCTAGGCCCTATAGGAAAAGAAGAGGGTATTTGTGCTTATGCGGTGGTTTTACTGACTAAAGATTAATTGATTCTGAAACTGATAAAAAACCAAAGGTAGTGTGTCATTCTAGCAAAAGTGAGTTAAGTTAAGATAGCAAAAATTAAGACCAAAAAGTGCAACATAAATAACATTTGCTATACCAAAGCCTAACAAAAGTACCAGACAAAGTTTTATTTTATTTTCATAAAAAATAAGATTAATTGTAATTATTTGTGTATATCGGCGTAATTTTCGTCTATCTCAAAAAATATGAGTGTAGTTTTAGAAGTAGACAACCAAGTTTATACTGCGGAGGATTTGGTTCCTCTCCTGACTCAGTATCAAATGTTGCCCAAGTTAGCTCAAGAAATTCTAATTGATAAAGCGATCGCTGGGGTCAAATGTACAGAAGAAGAGAATACCCTAATTTACAATCAGTTTTGCCAGCAGAATCAACTGACTTCAGACGAACAGGTACAAGCGTGGTTGGATAAGCAGGGAATGAACCGCGAGCAGTTGCAAAATTTAATCACCAAAAAACTCAGACTTGATAAATATAAAGAAATGACCTGGAGTGACCAAGTTGACGCTCACTTTATCAAACGTAAATCTCAGCTCGACCGCGTGGTTTATTCTTTGATTCGGGTCGAAAAGCCCGAAATTGCTCAAGAATTGTATTTTCGGATCAAAGACGACGAAAATACCTTTAGTGCCTTAGCAATGGAATATTCTCAGGGAACGGAGGCTCAAACTGGTGGTTTGATTGGTCCTGTAGAAATCAATGCACCCCATCCCAAAATTGCGCAGATACTTGCTACTTGTCAGCCAGGACAATTAATCCCCCCAACCCGCGTCGGAGAATGGATAGTAATTATTCGCTTGGAAAACTATATTTCCGCCAAGCTCGACGAACCGATGCGACAAAGAATGCTCGATGAATTGTTTCGCGAATGGCTGAACAAAACAGCCAAGCAAAAAGTATCTTTTTTAACCAGTCCAGTCACCAGTTAGCTCTACTCGACCTATGACCAATACCAATACCACAAAGGTAGTCGAACAATTTCTTTCTCTTGTTCCGCAATTCAATCAACTGTCTCCTGAAGCGATCGCCGATCTGGCTCCAAAATTAAAACCGTTACGGTTTGGGGTTGGAAAAGTGATGATCATGCGCGAAAAAATGCAGGGTCAGGTGGCAATTATCTCAGAAGGAGAAGTAAGACTACTGGGTTACGATCCGCGCACTAAGATGCCTACTACTTTGGATAAGCTCAAGCCAGGACAAATTATTGGCTGGGTCAATCTAGCCAGAGGTTTGCCCTGTGAAACAGCAATGGCAAGTACCGAAGTAGTGTGCCTAGCTTTGGATAATGAAGACTTTTTAGCTCTGCTCGAACAATACCCCCAGCTAGCGCGACAGTACAAATTCCAGCCCGCTAAAGTTGAAATTTTCGATTTGTTGGGGATTCAATTAGAGCAGCAAGCCCAGGGTGACTGGGAACTATCCGATTTGGCAAATCGGATGACTGAAGTTGCCGAAGTCTATTATTTACCTCCTGGAGAACATCAGTTAACTTCTGAAGTTGCGCGTCCTTTAAGCGATCCTAGTTTAGTTTGGCTAGTTAGTGGTGGAGGAGCGATCGCCGATTTTCCTCTCGGTAGTCGTATCGAGCTGACCAAAGACCGTCAAACTATTACCGTAACTGGAAACAAACCAGCCCGTCTGATCTCTATTCCCAAAGCTCATTGGTTTGAAGGAGAAGACGAAAGTACTATTTTAGACGATGCCTTTGGATCTGGACTCAATACACCAGGAATTATTCCTCACTTAGAGTTTGATGAAACTGATTTTGATGATGCGGAAGGATTAGGAGAAGGATATACTTTCCAGGGCGAGGAAGAACCCGTTGCCACCGAGAAAAAAGACTATCCCTTTGTGCCTGGTAAGACTACCTTAGATTCTGGGGTGGCTTGCTTCCAGATGTTGAGTAAGTATTTTGGAATGCCTTTTCGTAAAGAGGTAATCAAAAGAGTTTTATCAGAACAATTAGAGCGGACTCCCAACCTATCTTTACCTCTGTGTGGTGCGGTTTCGGAATTAATGGGACTAAATCCCCAATTAATTAATATTCCCGCTCAGGCAATTACTCGTTTGGAAGGGCCTTGTTTAGTTACCTGGCAAGACGGTTTGGCTTTAATATATGAATTAAACGAGACAGAATTAATCATTGCCGTTCCCGAACTAGGGGTACGCCGTTATAAGCCAGAAGACTTTATCGAAACCTGGGGCGAAGGCGGAGAAGTATTATTACTGAAAAAAACCAAAGAAACCCCCCAAGAAAGATTTGGCTTAAATTGGTTTTTACCCGCACTCAAGAAGTATCGGCGAGTCCTGATTGAAGTTTTTATTGCTTCCTTTTTTGTTCAGCTATTTCAACTAGCTAATCCATTGATGATTCAGGTAATCATCGACAAGGTAATTAGCCAAAATAGTCCGAGTACCTTGGGATATTTAGTTTTCTTCCTAATTGTAATTAATATTTTTGAAGCTCTATTGACTACTCTACGGACTTACTTATTTGTCGATACCACTAATCGAATCGACTTGTCCCTGGGTTCGGAAATTATCGATCATCTGCTCAGGTTGCCATTACGCTACTTTGAAAGAAGACCAGTGGGCGAGATTTCCACTCGGATTAATGAATTGGAGCGCATTCGTCAGTTTCTCACGGGAACAGCTTTAACCGTAGTTTTAGACTGTATTTTTTCGGTGCTATATGTGATAGTAATGTTCATCTATAGCCCGATTTTAACTGCGGTATCCCTGGCAATTATTCCCGTTTTTATTGCTCTGACTTTAATTTTCTCGCCGACAATTCGCAGACAACTGAGAACTAAAGCCGAACGAAACGCCGAAACTCAGTCTTATTTAGTCGAAGTATTGACGGGTATTCAAACAGTTAAAGCACAAAATATCGAATTGCGATCGCGCTGGAAATGGCAAGAGCGTTATGCTCGCTATATTTCTACTGGGTTTAAAACCGTAATCACCTCAACTCTAGCTAAATCTGCCAGTGACTTTCTCAACAAGCTGTCTAGGGTGATCTTGATCGGGATGGGTGCTTATTTAGTCTTAGATGGACAGCTAACTTTGGGTCAATTAATTGCCTTTAGAATTATTGCTGGTTATGTGACTTCTCCTGTAATGCGCTTGGCAACTCTGTGGCAAAACTTCCAAGAAACCGCCCTATCCCTCGAACGTTTGGCGGATATTGTTGATAGCCCCGAAGAAGGTGAAGAAGACCGTAATAATATTCCCATGCCTGCAATCAAAGGTAGAGTTAAATATGATAATCTGTCCTTCCGCTTTAAAAATAGTGGGCCACTCCAGTTAAAAAATGTTACCGCTGAGTTTGCTCCTGGTACTTTTGTCGCCATTGTCGGGGAAAGTGGTGCGGGTAAGAGTACTATGACTAAGTTGTTGTCTCGACTCTATGAACCAGAAGGGGGCAGAATCTTAATTGATGGTTACGATATTAATCGTGTAGAACTATATTCTCTGCGTCGTCAGATTGGTGTAGTACCGCAAGAAACCCTACTATTTGAGGGAACAATTCTCGATAATATTGCCCTAACCAACCCCGATGCTACCACCGAAGAAATTATTGCTGCTGCTCAAATTGCTGCTGCTCACGACTTTATCATGACGCTACCAAATGGTTATAACACCAGAGTTGGGGAAAGGGGTTCGGCACTATCTGGGGGACAAAGACAGCGGATTGCGATCGCTCGTACGATTTTGCAAGCTCCTGCAATGATGGTTTTGGACGAAGCTACTAGTGCTTTGGATTTTTCCACCGAGCAAGAGGTATCTCGTAATCTCAAAGAAGCCCTCAAGGGACGCACCGTCTTCTTTATTACCCACCGTTTAGGCACAATCAAAAACGCAGATACGATTGTCATGATGGATTCTGGTTCAATTGTCGAACGGGGAACACACGAAGAGTTGATGGCGTTGAAAGGACGTTATTGCTATCTCTATCAACAACAAGAGTCTTCTGTATAAGAGAGATATTTTTGGGGTTAGTTAGGTATACTAGCCCTAGTTAGAAGCTGCAATAAATAGATTATGTTTAGCAAAATCGGTAAATGGGAGTTAATCTTCTGGGCAATATTTTTGGGGATTAGCGTAGCCACTATCCTCAAATATTAGACTTCTGGCAAAAAAAAATTTGAAATAGCAAAAGTTATTGGTGTTTTGTCATTAATTATTAGTTATTAGTCATTTGCATAAAAAGCTAGATACCTAAGAACTCATACAGTCGGTTTACTATTTTAGCGATATCGACGTAATCGCCAAATAACAATGATACGCTAGCTGTTTAGCGATCATTCATTGTTAATTATTAATTCTCTAAAGATGATTCCCAGAAGATATGCAAGAATTAAGCAAGTTCTCGATAAAAGACAACCAGATCTGACGGTTTTGACCGAAGATGTTCATAAGCCTCATAACCTTTCGGCAATCATTCGTACCTGCGATGCGGTAGGAGTCTATGCCGTTCACGCAGTCAACCGCCATAGCGATACTCCAACTTTTTCTCAGGTTGCACAGGGAAGCGAGAAATGGGTCAAGCTGTATTCCCACCCCGATCTTAAAACGGCGATCGCACATCTACAGAAAAGTAATCATAAAATATATGCTGCTCATTTAAGTGAGGTTGCTGTTGATTATCGTCGGGTTGATTATACTCAGCCGACAGCTATTCTTTTGGGAACAGAGAAATGGGGTGTTACCGATGAAGCTGCGAATCTAGTAGACGGACATATAATTATTCCCATGCAGGGAATGGTACAGTCTCTTAATGTCTCGGTAGCCAATGCGGTAATTTTGTTTGAAGCTCAACGTCAGAGATTGGAAGCTGGCTTATATAACCAAGTGCGTCTAGATCCAGAAACTTATCATCAGACAGTTTTTGAGTGGGGATATCCCGATCTTGCGGATATGTATCGTCGCGAGGGCAAGCCCTATCCTCAATTGGGAGAACAAGGAGAAATCTTAAAAGAGGAATGATTATTTTAGAGGGAGATCGCGCTGTCAAAGCGAAATCCAATCAAATCTTGTTAAATTTTATTGTCTATCTTTAGTTTTAATGGCGATCGACAGAAGAAAGTTTATCCAATATGCCTCTAGCAGCTTGATCGGTACGACATTATTAAACAGTTGCCAAGATAATCATGACCGAAATCTCAACCATCCTAATCTAATTGTTTTGATTGCTGACGATTTACGTTGGGACTGTATGGGCAAGTTTAACCGGATTATTCAAACCCCAAATCTCGACCAATTGACCGATCGAGGTGTCGTCTATCTCAATAATTTTGTAACTACTTCAATTTGTCCTACCAGTCGTGCCAGTATTTTTACAGGTTTATATGCCCGCACTCATGGAATTTGGGATTTTGGTACTGCTTTAACCAGGCAACAATGGCGCCAAACCTATCATCATTTACTGAAAAAAGCTGACTACACTATTGGTTTTATCGGTAAATGGGGTCTGGGCGGAGAGTTACCCGAGCGAAAATTTGACTATTGGGGTGGGTTTGCCGACCAAGGCAATTACTATACAGATACTAGGCAAGAACACTTAACTAGTTATTTAACTGGTCAAGCAGAAAAGTTTATTCAGCAAAACGAGCGTTTTTGTCTGACTCTAAGCTACAAAGCACCCCATGTTGATGATGACCCCAATGAGCCTTTCATACCCGACACTAAATTTGCTCGACAATATCAAGATCTAACTATTCCCAGATATCAACAGCCTGGTGATTGGCGATCGCTACCAGAGTTTTTGCAACATACCGAAGCTCAAAATAGATACGACCAGCGTTTTAAAACCGAAGAGCTATATCAAAAGTCAGTTAAAAATTACTATCGTTTGGTTTCTGGCATTGACGAATCAATTGGTCGTATCGTTCGAGCGGTTAAACAGCAAAATTTTACTCGGGATACCTATATAATTTTTACCTCTGACAATGGTTTCTTTTTAGGAGAAAAAGGATTAGCAGGAAAATGGTTTGGATTTGAACCTGCTATTAGGACACCCTTAATTATCAACTGTCTTAATAAACCTTTATCTCAACCCCAAACAGTCTCAGATATGTCTCTCAATATAGACCTCGCTCCGACAATTTTAGGTCTGGCAAAGGTTGAGTCCAAAATAGAGTTTCAGGGTAGAAATTTAGCCACAGAGCAAGCACCCCCTAGAGAATGGTGGTTTTACGAACATCTGTTTGAACATCCTCTGATTCCTGTCAATGTTGGTATTAGAAGTCTGCAATACAAATATCTTTTCTTTCCCGAACATAATTACGAAATGTTGTTTGACCTAGAGCAAGACCCCCAAGAAAACATTAATCTAGCTCAAAACAATGACTATCAACAGATAACTAGCCAATATCGCCAGCTAGTAGAGCAATCCGAACAAAAATTAAGCCAATGGTCCTAATTTTGAGGCAGATAAAACTCTAACATTTGCTGATTTCGGGGATGTTGCCACTCGCCAATCAAATTGACCTCTAAACCTGCCAAACGGGCCATCCAAGACATTTCTTCCAAGGAATAATGAAACGGATCTCTATCGTAGTTAGTGGTAATGCCACCAGGCTGGTGAGCTATTTGAGCAATATGAGCCGAGGTTGGGGCGACAAAAAAAGTTGAGTAATATTTACCTTGGGGAGCAAGGTTTCTTTGTACTTCTGACAGACAACGAATAATGATATTCATTGGCAAATGAGTAAACAAAGATATAGAGACCATAAAATCAAATTGCTGCTGAAATCGAGCGATCGCAAACTGGTCGTCAACTAGTAAATGAGGTTTTTTAGCTTCTAGTTGAGCCAGTCTCACTTCATGCCAAGCTGCCTTAATTAAAGAGGCATTAATATCCAAACCGTAATAGTTATTTGCCTGTAGATATTGAATAAAATGAATTCCTCCTCTCAGACAGCCACAGCCAATATCTAAAAGCTTGTGTTGGGGTTGTAAACCTCGAGCGAGTAAAAAATTAAATTGCAGTTGACCAATTTCTGACCATTTTCCGCCGATAAAATCTCGATGCTTGTTGTTGAGAATATCAGAATCAGATAACTCTTCGCCGTAGGAGTTGATACCCGACATGAGATTGTTCTGATTTGAGGTTTTGATTAAGGCTTTGAATTTGTTGAGCATTTTTTACTTGTATATGATGATGGCGCAAATTGTAGACTAATTTTAGTAAAAACTAGCAAATTACTACTATTACTAAATGCTCAAAGCCAGAGAGCTAAAGAATTATAAATTGTTGAACGATGAGGGGCTGCGATATGAGATTTTAAAAACAGATCTTATAAATAATAAACAGATTTTTAAAAAATGGTTCAAGAGCAACAATCAACGGCAATAGTAACAGGAGCATCTTCAGGAGTCGGTTTGTATGCTGCCAAAGCTTTAACAGATAGAGGCTGGCACGTAGTAATGGCTTGTCGCAATCTACCTAAAACCGAAAAAGCAGCCGAACGAGTGGGTATTGCCAAAGATAAATATAGCGTTATTCATTTAGATTTAGCCTCTTTGGACAGTGTTCGACAGTTTGTCAAAGATTTTCGCGCTACAGGAAAATCTCTTGCTGCTTTAATCTGTAATGCTGCTGTTTATCTCCCGTTAGAGAAAGAGCCACAGCGAAGCAAAGATGGCTATGAATTGAGTGTGGCTACCAATCATCTGGGGCATTTTTTATTGTGTAACTTGATGTTAGAAGACTTAAAGCAATCTAGCGCACCAGAAAAGAGATTGGTAATTTTAGGTACTGTCACCGCCAACCCCAAAGAATTAGGAGGCAAAATTCCCATTCCCGCACCGCCAAATCTAGGAGACTTACAGGGGATGGAAGCAGGTTTTAAAGCACCTGTGACCATGATTGACGGGAAAAAGTTTAAACCAGGTAAAGCTTATAAAGATAGCAAGCTCTGTAATATGCTAACTATGCGTGAGTTACACGATCGCTATCACGAATCAACAGGAGTTATTTTTAACGCCCTCTATCCTGGATGTGTTGCCGAGACGGGCTTATTCCGCAATCATTATTCTCTGTTTCGGACTATTTTCCCTTGGTTTCAGAAAAACATTACAGGAGGTTATGTTACCGAAGAATTGGCAGGGGAAAGGGTGGCAAAAGTAGCTGCCGATCCGATGTTTAATGAGTCTGGAGTCTATTATAGTTGGGGCAACCGCCAACAAGAAGACCGCGCTGCATTCAAACAAGAAATCTCCGATGAAGCGATGGATGCCAATAAAGGCAAACGTCTTTGGGAATTAAGTGAAAAGCTGGTTGGATTGGCTTAACTACAAGTGCAGAAGTCAGGAAGCAGAGGAGGCAGTGGGGCAGGGGAGGCAGAGGGAACTCGGAGACTTGGGGGCTTGGGGAGATAGGGAAGAAATAAAGACTAAGAACTAACTCCTGTAGGGACGTGACCTAGTACGTCTCTACGAACTCCGAACTCCGAATTCCGAACTCCGAACTAAATTGGGGATATGACACTATATTGCCTTAAAATATCTGTTGGGTTTTCGATCGGGCTGGTAAATGTGCGATCGCCAAAACTCTTGAGGTTTTACTAAAGCTTGTTCTGCTACAACCTTCGCTCGATCTCAAAATTAATTTGGTTCACTACTAGTTTATTTACTAGTTATTGTTAACTGGGTGCTGGATTGCTCCTGGCGATTGGAATTGAGGAATTTTGCTAGCCAACGAACCAAGTTATCTACATAAGTAAATAGAACGGGTACAACCACTAAAGTTAACAGAGTAGAGGTAGTAAAACCGCCTATTACAGCGATCGCCATCGGGCTACGCACCTCCCCATCCGCGCCAAGTTCTAAGGCAATGGGCATCATCCCTGCTACAGTAGAGATGGAAGTCATCAGAATCGGGCGTAAGCGAGAGACTCCCGCAGCAATTACCGCCTTGCGTTGGGTTTTTCCTTCCTTGAGTCCTGCCAAGGCAAAATCTACCAGCAAAATAGCATTTTTGGTCACTAGTCCCATCAAGAGAACAATACCGATGAGGGCAAATAAGCCTAATTCCTTTTGAGTAATCAGTAACCCGAGAAGCGCGCCACCAATAGAGAGAGGCAAGGCTACCAAAATTGCCAGGGGATAAAGAAAATTATTGTATAGCAGTACCAAAATCGCATAGATACACATAATCGCCAAACCCAAGGCACTACCAAAACGACCAAAGATATCCCGCATAATTTCCGCATCTCCTGAAGGTTCTTCTTTGACCTCGGGGGGTAAAGACTGCATCGCGGGTAAAGCCCGAATTTGCGCGATCGCATCTCCTAAAGCTAGTCCCTGTAAATTGCCTTCTACTGTCACCTGACGATTGCGATTAAATCTTTCAATGGTTGCAGGACCACTACCCAAGCGAATATTGGCAACCGCTTTTAGCGGGACTAATGAACCATCGCGACTGGGTATACGGAGATTTTTCAGGGTTTCAAGGTTTTGACGTTTTTCGGGGTCGATTTGGACTCGGATGGGAATTTGACGATCTGGGAGGTTAAATTTAGCTAGATTAAATTCATTATTACCAATCGAAGCCAAAGAAGCAGTACTGGCGATCGCCTCTACGGAAACACCTAAATCTGCTGCCCGTTGTGGATCGGGTTCGATAATTATTTCTGGTTTAACCAAACTAGTGCTAGAAGTTACCTCTACTAATCCTGGTATCTCCCGCATCTGTTTTTCTAGGTTATTAGCAGTTTCTACCAAAATATCTGGATTATTACTCCGTAGAATTAGGGAAACATCTTTATCGCTACCCCCCGCACCCTGGCTTTGAAAGCTAATTCTTGCCCCAGGAATTGTGGTAAATTCGGTTCGCATCTGTTCCTGAAACTCTCGTTGAGAGATATCCCGTTTGGCTTTTGGCACGAGATTGACTGTCACCAAACCTTGGTTGATATTGCCTTCTTCTCCTACCTGAGATAAGACGCTGGCTACCGCTGGCTGTTGGCGTAAGATTTTGTCTAGCTGTCTAATTACTGCTTCGGTACTATCTAGCTGAGATCCTGGGGGCAACTCTACCTGAATTGTACTCAAGCCTGTATCGCCACTGTTAAATAAGCCCTTGGGAATAAAGGGAACTAACTGCAAACTACCAAAAAAGAAGGCAGCAGCCAGAATTAAAGTAGTGATGCGATTTCTCAGGGCTAAATTTAGTAAAAAGCGATAGGGTTGAAATTTTCCTTTTGCATTGGTGTCTAAGTTTTGAGAAGAATTAAATAGATTATCTTTAGGGGCAGTATTTAACTGAGAGGCTCGGCGATCGCCTGGAGTAATTTCATAACTAACTCTATTAAATGCCCGAAAACGAGGATATTTAACAGGCTGTTTGCGAGACTTAAGTAAATAAGCACTCAGCATGGGAGTAACCGTACAGGCTACCAAAGTCGAAAACATCGTCGATACCGCCACCGTCACCCCGAAAGGTTGAAAGTATTGCCCTGGAATTCCGCCCATAAACGCTACGGGAATAAATACCGCCACAATAGTTGCCGTGGTAGCAACCACCGCTAATCCAATCTCTCTAGCTGCATCTAGGGCTGCTTGAAAGGGTTTTTTGTTCATCTGAAGATGGCGATCGATGTTTTCAATCATACAGATGGCATCGTCCACTAGGTTTCCTACCGCCAAAGCCAAAGCCAACAAACTCATACTGTTGAGAGTATAGTCTAGAGTCTTCATAACCCAGAAGGTAGGAATAATCGACAGGGGTAATGCGGTAGCCGTAATCAGAGTTACCCGCCAGTCACGCAGAAAGATGCCAACGGTTAATACTGTCAGCAAGCAGCCCAGAACCAAGGCGTTGATTGTTCCGCGAAACGAGGCGCGGATCGGATCGGCACGGGTAAAGATTTTCTCTAATTTAATATCTTCAGGCAAGGTAGTTTCTAATTCGGCGATCGCTTTGGTTACTCCTTCTTCTACCGTTACCAAAGTACTACCCGAACTACGTTTAACCGCAAAACTGACTACAGGTTGACCGTTTAAAAAAGCTTTTTGTCTTGTTTCTTCAAAGTCATCTAACACCTCGCCAAAGTTTGATAGGGGAACGGTATCGCCATTCTCTAGTTCGATCGGGTAAGCCCGTAAATCTCTAACAGTCTCAGCACTTCCCAGGGTACGTACGCTTTGTTCTCTACTTCCAACTTCAGATCGCCCTCCTGAGAGGTTAATGTTAAATTGGGCTATTTGGTTATCTATCTCTGTAGCAGTAATCCCATAAGCCTGTAGCCGTTCGGGGTCTAGATTTACTCGAATCTCTCTGTCTAATCCTCCCAGTCTTTCGACATCTCCCACACCTCTAATATTTAACAATTCAGGGATAATTGTTTCGTCTACCAAATTACTAATCTCTTCCACGGATCGCTTCTCAGAAGCAACCGCATAGGTAACTACTGTTCCTCCTGTAAACTGAATTTTAGTAACATTCGGTTCGTCAATATCTTGAGGTAGATCGGGACGAATCTGCGAGACTGCATTACGGACTTCATTAACAGCGCGATCGCTATCTACCCCCAAGTCGAAGTTAATCACTGTGCGAGAACTTCCATCGGTAATAGTCGAACTGAGATCGTCAATACCGTCTAAATTAGCTACCGCATCCTCGATCTTTTTCGTCACCTGAGTTTCTAGTTCGGTTGGGCTAACTCCTCTTTGAGTTGCACTAACAATTACTATTGGCACATCAATATTAGGTGCTTCATCAATTCCCAAACTCATGAATGAGGTAATACCCACTATTCCCAAAATTAGGAATGTAACGATAGTCGGAACGGGATTTTTGATCGACCAAGACGAAAAATGGAAAGACATACTTTTTTAAGGAAGTAAGGAACGAGTCAAGAGGATAAAGGATAAGTTGTTAAATAGTTTAACTTTTTTTGTTGGTTGTATGTACAAATGTTAAGCGATTCTCTGAAGTAAGGAAACACTTGGGTTTTCCTAGGTTAATTAGAAAGAAGCCGAACTAGACACTCAAATAGCGATCGCCGTAAAGATAATTATGTTTACATTGCCGTAAAGATTATCAAAGGCTATAACCAAGAATAAATATATTTAAATTTATTTTTTAAAACATTTTTTTACCCAGAAAAACTTTAGATACAAATTGAGTTTTAATTATCGTCATTGTCGTAACGAAACAGAAGTTAGGAGTAAATTAGTAGTTTATTACTTATTACCAAAATTAGGTTATTTACCCGATGATTGGTATGAAGAGATTACTTATTACAATATTAGGTTCGATTTTTTTATTGTCAACAAACCAATTAGTAATCGTCTCACGATAAATCTAAATCGTAGCTTAATCATAGAAACCAAAAGTCCTAAAGAAAACTTAGATGTTCATCTAAGTAAACTCAATATCTACTTGCATACAATTTCAGTAATATATGTAGGATAATAAATATGACGCTATCACAATCATTAGTAGAAGTTATAACTATAACTTCTAAGCGATCGCGATCGCAATTTGGCGAACAAGAAATAGAACAGGCTGCACAGTTAATTGTTGAAGCAGAAGGTATAATTAACCCAATTGTAGTAGCTAGAACAGGAATTAATTCTTTTGAAGTAGTAAACGGGCATTTTGAATATTATGCAGCAGCTAGAGCTAGAGAAATCGATCTAGCAAGGGCAGAAACGATCGCAGCCTATATTGTTGAAGAAGAAAATGAGGCAATAACTAAGCAGATCGAAATATTTAGAAAGCCTCAATCTGAAAACACAAAAGTTGCTACAGCAGATAGTAATTATTCAAATAATACTGTAGACAACTTACAAACTCGCGTAAACAACTTAGAGTTAAGAATGGAAAATCGATTTAATGAATTGAAAAGTGAGTATATTCAAAAAACTAAAGAACTAGAAACAGAAATAGAATCACTGAAAAACAAGCTTCCCGAACAAATTGAACCACTAATAACTTTCAAGCAAGCTAGTTTAGAAGAACTAACAATTAAACTAAAACCAATTTATAGATCCGATAAACAAGCTAATAAAATAGCAAGTAATATTGTTAAAGCAAGACCTTTTCAATCGTTAAATGAAGTTTTGACAAAAACTGAAGAGTTAGGTGAAAAAAATATGCTAAAAATAGTCGATCGCTGGTTATATTCTCAATAAATCGTTTTGCTCTAATTTAGATAGTAAAAAATCGATTAACTATAGCCTTTCTCAAATAGGTGAGGTACAAAATTTTCCGAACTCCGAACTCCGAACTCCGAACTTATCTTAACCAAAGTGTATCTCACTCATACGAGAACTGCTATATTAGTTAGCTGGCTCGCAAAAAGTCAGACAAACACCAGCAAGATCCAAAACTACAAATTCTTTCATTCCCCAAGGTTTAGTTTCCAATTTACCATTAGGATGAATCATCTCTCCACCTTTAGCTTGAAATTCGGCATATAGTTCCTCGATCCGATCTACGTTAATACGTAAACTAGTTCCTTTGGCTAGGTGTTTATCTTCATTTTTGAGTAAAAATATTTGAACCGAATCCCGTTTGACAATTGCCATATAAATAGGATCGCCTTCTTGATGAATGCGTTTAAAACCAAGCTGTTTTTCGTAGAAAGCAACTGTTTTTTCTAGATCTTCTCCACCTGGGATCAGTGGACTAATACTGTTTAGAGAAGTTGATTGGTTCATTATCTGGAAAAATCTTAAAGTATAATTATTAACAAAAGCCTTTACAGCAGTTTTCTTTACTACGAACTCCGAATTTCTGTAGAGATGTAGTATGTATGCTACGTCTCTACTAACTATCCTTACAAGACATACAGCCTTTTGCAAGACTACCTGGACATATAATTCAATAATCTAGTCAAGCAGATTCATCCATCTGCGTTAATCTGTGTTCTCGGTGCGCGATGGCGAAGCCGAGTCCTTTAGGACGGTTTTCATTAACCAAGGATACGACGGTCTACTACTTTCTCTAAAGTATCAGGATTTGATCCCCTAATTTCAAGATACAAGGATACCGCTTCGCATAACGGCGACGCGGGGTCGCACCGCTGTGGACTTTATCATAGTTATTTATCTCAGATTGAAATAAAAACCACTATTTTAGCAAAAACTAAGATGTTTAAAAAATTATTATAAAGATAATCCCTTAGAGGCTGTTTATAAAGTAAATCTTAAGAGAAGTGTAACGTTTAATTTTGTTGGGTTACGGCGAATAGCTTCTTAAAAGACTGATTCTAAAAAAATACTCGCCCTAACCCAACCTACACGGGCATTTAATTTTTGTTTAACAAACAGTCTCTTACTACTTAAACTACAACAATCTTTGAATTGCTTGAATAATAATTTCTGGTTCGTCTATCCAAACAAAATGACTACTTTGAGTTGCGATAATTTCTGTATAGTTACTAGAGATAGAACTAAGACTATTATGCAGGGCGATCGCAAATACAAACTCTGGTAAAAAGAGCGATCGCCTCAATTAAAAAATATCCTTCTATCCCACCTAAACTATGGTCTAAAACAACTGTGGTTGTTCCCTTACCTTTAACCCACAAATGTATTTGGCGATCGCCTAGATTAATTAATTCTCCTGGTGGCAATAGGGTTTTTCTCTCCCACACACTCATCGCAATTTGCAACAAGGTTGTAACAATTAATATTGGGTATTGCCAAGAAATATCCATTTAGTTAGTAGTTGACCCTTTAGGGTTAAAAACATAGAGAGCGTTAATGGCTTTAGCCATTATTACAAACATAAAGGAGGTTATGGCGATCGCAAAATATATATCAGAACGGTCAAATGACAAAGGACGAAGAACAAAAGACATCTAATCTATAAAATTTTCACCACTCAAACAGGATTGCTATGTTCTGCAAGTTTTGGTGAAATGAACTATAATAGACTTATAGTAAAAAATACTATAAATAAATGTTAAGCTGATTTTTAGATTTAAGGACTATCTGTAGATATGTTTGCGACAGCAACACCCAAAGTAAATTCTCACCAAATTCCTAGCGATCTGTTTGGGGCAATTAACGAGCTTAAAAAAGAACTCAACGCCGTGATTTTGGCTCACTATTACCAAGAATCGGATATTCAGGATATAGCCGATTATTTAGGCGATTCTCTGGGATTATCGCAACAGGCTGCCAATACTGATGCAGAAGTAATTGTCTTTGCTGGAGTGCATTTTATGGCGGAGACGGCAAAAATTCTCAATCCCGATAAACTAGTTTTGCTTCCAGATTTAGAAGCGGGTTGTTCTTTGGCCGATAGTTGTCCTCCCCAAGAATTTAAGGCTTTTAAGGAAGCTCATCCCGACCATTTAGTTATTTCTTATATCAACTGTACTGCGGAAATCAAAGCCCTTAGCGATATTATCTGTACTAGTTCCAATGCAGTGAAAATAGTCAATCAAATCCCTAAAGATCGACCAATTATTTTTGCTCCAGACCGCAATTTAGGTCGTTATGTCAGCCAACAAACAGGTAGAGATTTGGTTTTGTGGGAAGGTAGCTGTATCGTTCACGAAACCTTTTCCGAAAAGAGGATCGTGGAATTAAAAGTCGAGCATCCCACTGCTGAAGTTATTGCTCATCCCGAATGCGAACCTCCTGTATTGCGTCATGCAGACTATATTGGTTCGACTACAGCTTTACTAAAATATTGTCAGCAAAGCGATAGTAATAAATTTATCGTGGCTACCGAACCAGGTATCATTCATCAGATGGAAAAAGCTGCTCCAGATAAACAGTTTATCCCCGCACCAGCGACAAATAACTGTGCTTGTAACGAGTGTCCCTATATGCGCCTAAATACTCTGGAAAAATTGTATCTAGCAATGAAAAATAAAACTCCAGAGATAACTTTACCCGAAGATATTCGCACCGCAGCCCTAAAACCAATCCAAAAGATGCTGGAAATGTCTTAATCGAGTGCGAGCGTGAAGTCTGATTGAGTTAAGAGCTAGAAGCTAAAAAATAAGTTGAGTAAGATCTTTCCCCATCTAATGCTCATATTCTTCTCCTCAAACTCTCTCATAACTGCTCCAACTGTCTATGTTCCAATCTTTTTAGCCTGTTTTCCCCTCTGTACTTAGTACTGACCACTACCTTACTGATTCAAGTTTTTGCAACATTACCATTCAGGCTAATTTTCCTTTGACTGCTCTCCAGAGAATCTCTGTTACTTCCGTTGCCATTCGTGCATCCAGTTCTACCACTTCTCGATCTAGATCCCTTGGTGAGATTGCCCTAGCCCCTCTCAAAGCCATACTAAAAGTAATTACTTCAGGCGATCGCTCGGAGTCAACCTGATTGCTCACAGCAAGTTCTACCAATGCTACGTAAACTGCCTCCGTTCTCTCTCTTAAACCAGTTGCTCCATTACCTAGCTTGGAGAGAATAACTACAGAATCTAGTACGCTTTCTAATCCTAGCTGTTGAATAGCTAAATCAGTTAAGCGAGCTGGATCTCTAGCCAGAGCGAAGATCACACTTTCAAGATTTGGCCATGAAACCCAACTTAGCCGAGATTTCTGAGGGAGATAATTGTGCCAACCCACCATTGAGATCGTCCTAGTCAAATCATAGGCAGAGAGCTGATTACACGCCCATCCAGGAGGTCGCTCGTCAGCAGTTAAAATCACTTCTGCTGTCAAAGGGTCAACTAACTCTGGGCGATTGATAAAAGGTTGTTCTCCGTAGGGACCACGAAAAACTAAATTCTTGTTACCTGTAAGGTTTTTGAGCCATTTCTCTAGCTTTAGCTGAGTCGAGAATCTCTTGAGCATAGCACTCAAGGAATTTGAGGTCGCTAAATTTTCTTCATAGCTGACTAGATCTGTGAATAAATTAGAAACACGAATACTTCTTAAAATTCCTTTTCTATCTACACCTCTAATCTTGTATTTATCTATGTTGACTCCAGGTAATTTTTGATTGAATAGAGAAACCAGATAAAGCATAGGAATTATTTTAGTTCCGCTCCAAAATTCTTGGAGACTCAGTGCATTTCGACCCAGCCATTTAACCTGAAAATTTCCTGAAGCCCAACTGCCAATACATATACAGGCTTCTTTAATATCTTCATGGAGAAAATCCAGACTTGGCTCGTCAATTGAGGGAAGTTCTCCTCGGGCTGGATAAGGAGAAAATCTGGAGTGGGGATAGGTTTTAGCCACCAGATTGAGGTCATCAGGAATCTGTTTTAAACGAGCAGGATAATTTCTAATTACTGGTTGTAATGGTGAAGTTTCAATCCCTTGATATAAGAGTACGGGATGGTCTTCAACTCCTGAAGCTGCTAGCTTAAGAAATGAGCGATAAATTTGCTCTTTATCGAGTCTATCTTCAAAAAAAGCTGGGAAAGAGAGAGATTTTTTTTGATGAGTTTTCTGGGATATTTGCTTGGATTGCGCCTGCGCTCTTTTGAAAAGCTCGATGGTACTTAAAATTCCTCCAGCCGCCGCCAAAGCCAGGATAATTTTTCGCCTTGATAGCATGGTATTAATTATTCCAGTTAGCGATCGCATTGTTAGAAAATCCTACCTTAATTCACCAACGCCGTCTTCAAGACTTATCCCACAGATTTTTGTTTCACTACCAACGAAGCCAACCTATTGATGCCAGAAAAAATATTAAGAAAATTGAATTCATCCTTACTTACTAATTTTCTTAATTATTATCAAAGTTATTCGTATTAGTAGGTTTGGATCTAAGGAATCCGATTCGTTTGGTTGATTTTTTTGTCAACTAATGAGAAAGTAGAGATATCATCACGTTCAAACCATCATGGAAATTAGTTAAACTCTACTAGTGTTAGTTAGATTCGGCGTAAATGAGACTGAAGTAAGAGACATAAAATTACAGCTAACTTTTCAGCCATTTTTCACAACAAATTTACAGTTTATTAATTGAGACATTCATGGCAACCCGTACAAGTACTTCTAACAATTCTGATAAAGATAAAGCTCTGAATCTAGTTTTAAAGCAAATTGAGCGCAACTTCGGTAAGGGTGCAATCATGCGTCTGGGTGATGCTACCCAAATGAAAGTAGAAACCATCCCCAGTGGTGCCTTGACTCTGGATGTAGCCTTGGGGGGAGGATTACCAAAAGGAAGAATTATTGAGATTTATGGGCCAGAAAGTTCTGGTAAGACCACTTTAGCATTACACGCGATCGCCGAAACGCAAAAAGCAGGAGGAGTAGCTGCCTTTGTCGATGCCGAACACGCCTTAGATCCTACATACGCAGCAGCTTTGGGCGTGGATATCGAGAATCTTTTAGTAGCTCAACCAGACACGGGAGAATCGGGTTTAGAAATCGTCGATCAGTTAGTGCGATCGGCAGTAGTAGAATTAGTGGTAGTAGACTCGGTAGCAGCATTGACCCCCCGCGCCGAAATCGAAGGCGAAATGGGAGACAATCAGGTGGGTTTGCAAGCTCGTTTGATGAGTAAAGCCCTGAGAAAGATTGCGGGAAATATCGGTAAATCAGGAGCGACGGTAATTTTTCTCAATCAACTGCGACAAAAAATCGGTATCAGCTATGGTAATCCTGAAGTAACTACAGGCGGTAATGCCCTCAAGTTTTATTGCTCGGTACGTTTAGATATTCGTCGCGTGCAGACTTTGAAGAAGGGTAATGAGGGAATGTACGGTATTCGAGCCAAAGTGAAGGTGGCAAAAAACAAAGTTGCTCCTCCATTCCGTCAGGCGGAATTTGATATTATTTTTGGCAAGGGAATTTCTAATATTGGTTGTTTGCTAGATTTAGCCGAAGATGCCGATATTGTGATTCGCAAAGGTGCGTGGTATAGCTATGAAGGCAACAATATCGGTCAGGGAAGAGACAACACCATCAACTATCTTTTGGAAAATCCCGAAGTAGCAACCGAAGTTGAAAGGCTAGTCAAAGAAAAGCTGAATGAAGGAGCAACGGTATCGGCTAATTCTGTTACTCCCGAAGCTATGGATCTTAATGGGGATAGAGAAGAAGAATAGTAGTCTGTCAATTTTTAATTGATGGGTTAGGGTTGATGGGGAGATAAAGAGGGGGGGGAGATGGGGAGAAAGATTAACCTGTTACTAATTAATTGACGAAGCAATAGAGTTTAGTAGTTAGTTGGAAATTTAGTTTTAAAAGCGATGCAATTTATCGATCTAGCAGAAATAGAAGTAGTAGCAGGTAAGGGGGGCGATGGGATAGTAGCATTCCGACGCGAAAAATATGTCCCTGCTGGTGGCCCTGCTGGCGGTAACGGTGGTTGGGGTGGCTCGGTAATTCTGGTTGCTTCAGACCGCTTACAAACTCTGCTAGATTTCCGCTATGCTCGTATTTTTAAAGCTGAAAATGGCAAAAAAGGTGGTCCGAATAACTGTACTGGGGCAAAAGGAAGCGATCGCCTAATTGAAGTTCCCTGTGGGACTCTGATTACCGATGCGGATACGGGGGAGGTAATTGGGGATTTAACTGATGACGGACAAACTATCTGTGTTGCCAAAGGTGGAAAAGGAGGTTTGGGCAACAAACATTTTCTGAGCAATAGCAATCGCGCTCCAGAATATGCTTTACCAGGACTAGAAGGAGAAACTCGGCGATTGCGCCTAGAATTGAAGCTAATTGCCGAAGTCGGTATTATTGGCTTACCCAATGCGGGAAAATCCACCCTGATTTCTGCCTTGTCTTCGGCTAAACCTAAAGTCGCTAATTATCCTTTTACTACCCTCGTACCCAATTTGGGGGTGGTGCGTAAACCTACAGGAGACGGAACGGTTTTTGCAGATATTCCTGGGTTGATTGCTGGTGCTTCTGACGGTATCGGTTTGGGTCATGATTTTTTACGCCATATCGAAAGAACTCGCGTTTTGCTCCATTTAATTGATGCTACGGCGGATAATCCCCTTGAGGACTATCAAACCATTCAACAAGAACTAGAAGCCTACGGAAGAGGATTATCAAAGCGTCCTCAAATTATTGCTTTGAATAAGATCGATGCGGTTGACCCAGAAATTTTAGAATTAATTACTGCTGAGTTAAAAGAAATTACCAATAAGCCGATCTATGTCATTTCTGCCGTTACTCGTCAAGGATTAGATACCTTGATGCGGGAAATTTGGTCGATTTTGGATGCAGCACCAGCAATAATTTAGTTTATTTATAAGAAATATCCGCCTGTTTAAAGCGATTTAGAACTTCTCCCAGGCGATCGCAATCGGCAATTAAACTAATTCTAATATAGCCTTCGCCTGCATCGCCGAAAGCATTACCAGGGGTCATTACTACTCCCGTTTGTTGCAAGACATCAAGGGCAAACTCGGTCGAACCCTGTCCTACAGGAGTTTCTATCCAGAGATACATTGTGGCTTTTGAGGGGGGAATTTTCCAACCCAGTTCGCCTAAACCCTTAATTAAAAAATCTCTTCTGGTACTATAGCGATGCTGTACCTCTTTTATATACTCATCGGGTAACTGTAAAGCTGTTTCCGCTGCTTTTTGGACGGCAGAAAAAATTCCATAGTCCAAATTAGTTTTTAGAGTCCGCAAACCCTGAATAATATCGGAATTACCGACAACAAAACCAACGCGCCAACCCGCCATATTATAGGTTTTAGAGAGAGTATGAAACTCAACGCCAATTTCTTTTGCCCCTGGGATCTCTAGTAAAGATGTCGGTTGATAGCCATCAAAAGCCAATTCTGCATAACAAAGATCGTGAACCAGTAAGATCTCGTAGTGACGGGCAAACTTGACGATCTCTTCAAAAAATTCTCTCGGTGCAGTGGCAGTAGTCGGATTATTGGGATAATTAAAATATAAAATTTTGGCTTGTCGAGCCACGTCTTCGGGAATAGTACTCAGATCGATTAGCCAATTTTGGGCTGCCGAAAGCTTAATTTGATGAATTTTTGCCCCCGCGATTAAAGGGCCGCGAAAATGAGCGGGATAAGAGGGACTGGGAACGAGAATAACATCTCCAGGATCGACATAAGCCAGTGCCAAATGTCCCAAACCCTCTTTTGAACCAATTAAGGGTAAGGCTTCACTATCGGGATTTAATTCAACACCATAACATCTTTGATACCAAGTAGTAATTGCTTGACGAAAACTACTCGTACCTTCAAAGGGTGGATAGCCATGATTGAGGGGATCTTGCAGGGCAGCGATCGCAGCATCGATAACAGGTTGTGGTGCAGCACCGTCGGGGTTACCCATGCCCAAATCTATTAAATCCAGTCCTTGCTCTCTGGCGCGGGCTTTTAATTCGTCTAAACGAGCAAATACGTAGGGTGGTAATGCACTCAAACGCTGGGCGCGACTAATCCAATCTAAACTCATATCAAAAGCT
>JASJEI010000345.1 GCA_030064795.1 Pleurocapsa sp. MO_226.B13
CCCAATCATCATATTTCTCAAACTGTACGTATCGGACAGGTAAGGGATGATGGATTATTTGATATTGTTTGGTCTACCGAAGGTCCTTTAGATCCGATTCCTTGGAATCAGTTTGTCAAGGAAACCAAAGGTTTTGCCTGTGACTGGACCGATCCTAACAAGGGTGGAAAGTATAAAGCGTAACTGAAAATTGACAATTGATAATTAACAATTACATTCAAAAATCTTAATAGTTAGTTGTTAATTATCAATTTTTTGCTAATCAATTAAATTAAATTGTGTCTACATTAATTGAAGGTTTATTTAACGGTCTTAGTATTGGTTCGGTATTGCTGATTGCAGCTTTAGGCTTGGCAATTGTATTTGGACTGATGGGAGTAATTAACCTCGCTCACGGTGAGTTGATGATGATCGGGGCTTATGCAACTTTTGTCGTTCAAAATGTGTTTAAACCTTTGGGCGAACCTTGGTTTAGTTTTTATATTATCGTAGCAATTCCGATCGCCTTTATCGTTGCTGCAATTGTCGGCTTGATTCTAGAACGGGGGGCGATTCGTTTTCTTTATGGTAGACCCTTAGAAACTCTGTTGGCTACTTGGGGAGTTAGCTTAATCTTACGCCAGTTTGTCCGTAGCGTTAATTGGCTGTTATTTATTTCCCTGGGAATATTCGCGCTTCTGTTTATCGGCGGGATGGAATTAATTAAACGTAAAACAGATTGGGCGAGAATTAAAAACCAAGTTATGGCTTTATTGTTGCTTCTGTCTGGAGGAATTGCGATCGCTTTTTACTCCCTACTGAGTCAAAATTCGGTTTTAACTAAAGCCTGGTTTAGTGCCAGAAATGTCGATGTTACCGCCCCTAATTGGTTGCGGGGAGGAACTAGAATCTTAGGGTTTCAAATGCCTTACGTGCGTTTGTTTATCATCGCCTTGACGATTCTTTGTTTGATTGGCGTGTACTGGTTTTTACAACGTTCTACCTGGGGTTTAAAAATTCGCGCCGTGACCCAAAATCGTACCATGAGTGCTTGTTTGGGTATTCCTACAGATAAGGTAGATGCTTTGACTTTTGCCCTCGGTTCGGGTTTGGCGGGAATAGCTGGTTGTGCTGTTAGTTTACTCGGTTCGGTGGGGCCAAATACGGGACAGAACTATATTGTCGATACCTTTATGGTAGTAGTCGTCGGTGGTGTGGGCAATCTTTTGGGGACGGTAGTAGCAGCAATTGGTATTGGTATTATTAATTATTTAATCGGTGCGGGAACTTTGGCTTTATTTTTGACTTCAATTAATGCTTCTCAAGCTTTAATTGATTTCTTTTTGTTTTTTGCTACCAGCAGTATGGCTAAAGTAATGGTATTTGCTTTAATTATTACTTTCTTACAAATAAGACCTGCGGGATTGTTCCCCCAGAAAGGAAGAACAGCAGAATTATAAATACAGCGGTTTTATTTCAATCTGAGACAGACAACTATAATAAAGTCCACAGATGAACGCAGCGGTGCCCCCATTCGGGGATAAACGACCCCGCGTCCTAAAGGATACCGCGATGCGCAGCGAGTCCTTTAGGGCTTCGCATATCGGCGTAAGACGCAAGGGAATGCGCACCGAGAACGCAGATAGATGAATCCGCTTGACTAGATTATTGAATTGCTAGATGTCTAGATAGTCTTGCAAAAGGCTGTAATTAATTCTTAAATAAATTAATAATGAGTTTGGAAATTGAAACGAGAAGAAAAAAAAAGCAGAAAGAACGGAGAAACCGATTAATTGAAATTGGTGCGATCGCCGTTTTGGTTATTATCATGGCGATTATTTTACCTACTCTAATACCTGCTTTTAGGTTACGCCTCGTTGGTCGCTTTTTATCTTTAGCAATTATCGCTTTGGGTATCGATCTTATCTGGGGATATACAGGTTTATTAAGTTTAGGTCACGGTATCTTTTTTGCCTTGGGTGGTTACGCTTTAGCAATGCACCTAAATTTACAACTACCAGAAGGTCAGATACCTAGCTTTTTTACTCTTTATGGGGTGCAGGAATTACCTTGGATTTGGCAACCTTTTTATTCTTTTCCCTTCACTATCTTGGCTTTATTTATTATTCCTGGAATTGTGGCGGGATTAATTGGCTATTTAGTATTTCGCAATCGGATTAAAGGCGTTTATTTTTCGATTTTAACCCAAGCAGCTTTACTGGTTTTTTATAACTTTTTCAACGGTCAGCAAAAACTAATTAACGGTACAAACGGTTTGAAAACCGATACCGAAAAAATATTTGATGTCTTAGTTAGTTCTCCAGGCGTACAGCGTACTTTTTACATTATTACCGTTGTTTTACTCGTTTTAATTTATCTCTTGTGTCGTTGGTTGACTAGTGGTCGTTTTGGACGTTTGTTAAAAGCAATTCGCGATGATGAAACTAGGGTGAGATTTTCAGGCTACGACCCTACAGGATATAAAGTATTAGTATTTGCAATATCAGGAGCGATCGCGGGTATTGCTGGAGCATTATATACTGTCCAAACGGGTATTATTACCCCTAGTATTATGGAGGTTGCTTTCTCCATTGAGATGGTAATTTGGGTTGCTGTAGGCGGAAGAGGTACACTGATCGGTGCAGTCTTTGGCACGATGTTAGTCCGACTGGCTCAAACTTTTTTGAGTGAAAGTTTTCCCGAAATTTGGTTGTTTTTTCAGGGCGCATTATTCCTAATTGTGGTGACAGTATTACCCGATGGAATTATTGGCTGGTGGACGAGTTATGGTTGGGATAAATTGCGATCGCTTTTAGGACTCAAACCGCAATTAACTACCTACCCCAGTTTGATAGAAGATCCAGAAGTACAGCAAGAAAAAGAGGAAATAGAAGGAAGTAGATAAGGAATAAGGAACAAGGAACGAGGAATAAGGAAGATGGGGGAGATTAAGAGGGGGCCGAACTCCGAACAGGTAAATATCATGAGTAAAATATTAGAAATTGAAGATTTAACAGTTAGTTTTGATGGTTTTAAAGCTCTCAATAATCTCAATTTTAGTATGGATACAGGAGAGCTTAGAGTAATTATTGGCCCTAATGGGGCGGGAAAAACTACTTTTTTGGATGTAATTACGGGGAAGGTTCAACCCACAACAGGTAGAGTTTTATTTAAAGGTAAAAATCTCAAGAATACCCCAGAATTTAAGATAGCTAGGATGGGTATTGGACGCAAGTTTCAAACTCCCAGGGTATATTTAAATTTAACCGTTAGAGAAAACTTGGATTTAGTTTGCAATCAGAATAAAAATGTCTTAGCCACTTTGTTTGGTAGTGTTAAAGCTGGAGAAAAAAGAACGGTTGCAGGGTTATTAGAAACTATTGGTTTAGATTCTAAAGCCGATCTACTGGCAAACTTACTTTCACACGGGGAAAAACAACGCTTAGAAATCGGAATGTTGGTAGCACAATCACCCGATCTATTACTAGTAGATGAACCCGCAGCAGGATTAACCGATGAAGAAACCGAAAACGTCGGTGCATTATTACTTTCTTTAGCTGAAAGTCATTCTATTATTGCGATCGAACACGATATGGAATTTGTTCGCCAAATTGCCAATGACAAGGTAACAGTATTACATCAGGGTGCATTACTTTGTGAAGGAACAATGGAAGAGGTACAAAACGATCCTAGAGTGATTGAGGTGTATTTAGGGGAAGCACCAGAATAAGTGACAAGTACCCCTAAAGGACTCGCTGCGCGTCGCAGTAGTCTTCTTCGAGGATAAACAAGTCGCAAATAAATGGTTGGTTCATAATCAACAGATTTAGTATTTAAAATATAGTCGAACTGGGAAAAAATATAATGTTTGAACGGATCGCATTTGACTCGCAAATTATGGGAGGAAGGGCTTGTATTAGAGGGATGCGAATTACCGTATCATTAGTTTTGAGCTTAATTGCCAACGGTATGAACGAGCGAGAAATTCTTGAAGCATATCCTTATCTGGAAGTAGAAGATATTCAAGCTTGTTTAAATTATGCAGCATTTTTGGCTAACAAAGAAATACATCTCTTTAGTGAAGCTCTAGCATGAAATTTTTAGCCGATATGGGAGTATCTCCTTTAACAGTTAAAAAATTGAAGGAGAAAGGATATGATGCGGTTCATTTAAGCGAAGAAGGTTTATTTAGAATGTCAGATAGTGAAATTATGGCAAAAGCGAAAGAAGAATCAAGAATTGTCTTAACTTTTGATTTGGACTTTACAGATCTTTTAGCAGCTAGTCAAGATAATTTGCCAAGTGTAATTATTTTAGATTAAAAACCACTCTTCCTAATTTTGTTAGTTCAAGATTATTTACTGTGATTTCTGAATGTGTTGATAATTTGAATAACGGTGCAATTATTATTTATTATCGAAGATTATCGTTATCGGGTTCGCAATTTGCCTTTTAATTAGAAACTAACAATAGAAGAAAAATGACACAAGCGACAGATTTAATGTTAAGAATATCCAACCTTAATGTTTACTATGGTGAAAGTCATATTCTACGGGATGTCGATCTTAGCGTCCCCTCTGGGCAAATGGTATGTTTGATCGGGCGCAATGGTGTCGGAAAAACTACTTTACTTAAAACTATCATGGGGTTACTTGCACCCCGTACGGGCAATGTATTTTTTGCCGATAAACCCATAACCAAGTTAACACCAGATCGCAGAGCAAAATTAGGTATTGGTTATGTACCCCAAGGCAGAGAAATTATCCCCCGCGTTTCGGTCAAAGATAATCTCTTATTGGGTTTGGAAGCCAAACCCCAGGGAAGAAAAGGCAATGAATCTATTCCCGAATCAATTTTTGAGTTATTTCCCGTCCTCAAAACCATGTTATCTCGCATGGGAGGCGACTTAAGCGGTGGACAACAACAACAACTGGCGATCGCCCGTGCTTTAATGGGTAAACCTCGTCTATTAGTCTTGGATGAACCCACCGAAGGTATCCAACCCTCAATTATTTTGGAAATTGAAGCTGCGGTAAAACGCATTATTGCCCAAACTGGCATTTCCGTTTTGCTAGTCGAACAACACTTACACTTTGTCCGTCAAGCAGATAAATACTACGCCATGCAAAAAGGCGGTATTGTCGCCTCTGGTAGTACCGAAGAACTAAGCCAAGAAGTGATCCAACAATTTTTAGCCGTATAATCAATATCTTAATCTGGAATACTTTAAAATCTGCTACACATAAGCAAAGGTATAGAGGTATGGGAGGACAGAGGGAGATAGGGAGATGGGGAGATGGGGACTTGGGGAGAAGTAAAAATTAATAACCCCGAACTCCGAACTCCAAACTCCGAACTCCGAACTCCAACAATGTGTAGCACTCATTTTTATACTTCCTATTAGCTGCTCTTTTTTTCTTGTTCGTTCCTTATTTGTTGCTTATATATAACTTGACTTTGTTAGGGTATATATCTTCTAATATTTAGTACCCATGTTCTTTGAGAACATACTAGGTTTTTGCTGCAATAGCAAAAGGCTCGTCTCAATCAATACACCCTAGAACTAAAGTTATGGAAAGTTTAACTCCAGCACAGAAAGAACTTTACGATTGGCTTATCGAATATATTCGCTCTACTCAGTACGCACCTTCGATTAGACAGATGATGAAAGCGATGAATTTACGCTCGCCCGCCCCCGTTCAGAGTCGCTTAGAAAGACTGCGTAGTAAAGGCTATATAGATTGGACTGATGGCAAAGCCCGCACCATAAGGATCTTACATCAACCCGATCGGGGTTTGTCAATTGAAGGAGCGATCGCGGCTGGAGGCTTAGTCGAACCTTTTACTGAAGATAAAACTAGACTGGATTTATCTAACTTGTTTTCGCAACCAGACTGTTATGTACTGCGAGTAGTAGGAGACAGCATGATTGAAGATATGATCGATGAAGGCGATTATGCGGTGATGCGATCGCTTTCTTCAAATTCAGAAGTAAAAAATGGTGATATCGTAGCAGCTAGAGTTTCGGGACACGGTACAACTCTAAAACGCTTTTATCAGGAACAAGAACAGATCGTTCTCAAACCCGCCAATCAAAAATACGAACCGATCGTTGCCGATGCTGAAAATGTAGAAATTCAAGGCATATTAGTAGGTGTGTGGCGATCTATGGCTAATAATTGATTAGAAATTAACAAATTAGCAATTGTTGCTAGAGCGATCGCCAAGTAGGAATTTTTTGCCGACTAGATTACTTTCTAGATTACTTGGCGATCGCTGCCTTACTTCTGCCAAAGATCGAACTTTTATGGTTTCTGCAACTAAAATTCCCAGTTTATCGCCTGAATTAAAAAATCGGTTGGCGACTCCACTTAATATAGGTTCAGTAGTACTTAATAGCCGTGTTTTACAGTCTCCTCTATCTGGAGTGACAGATTTAGTCTTTCGTCGTTTGGTGAGGCGATATGCCCCAAAATCGATGATGTATACCGAAATGGTGAGTGCCAAAGAAATTTATCATCTGGCAGAATTACCGCAGATTATGGCGATCGCTCCCGACGAAGATCCGATTAGTATTCAACTATTTGATTGTCGCCCAGACTTCATGGCTCAAGCAGCCCAAAAAGCGGTAGCAGAAGGGGCAAATACCATCGATATCAATATGGGTTGTCCTGTTAATAAAATTACTAAAAAAGGTGGTGGTTCGTCTCTATTACGTCAACCAGAAGTCGCCGAAGCCATTGTCAAAACGGTAGTTGAGGCTGTAGATGTTCCTGTAACGGTTAAAACTCGAATTGGTTGGGATGACGATGAAATCAACATTATTGACTTCGCCCGTAAAATCGAAGATTGCGGTGCAACTATGCTGACTCTCCACGCTCGTACCCGCGCCCAAGGTTATAAAGGTAGTGCCAGATGGGAATGGATTGCTAAAGTTAAACAAGTCTTATCCATACCCGTAATTGCCAATGGCGATATTTTCTCAGTTAAAGCTGCGATTAAATGCTTAGAAATAACTCAGGCTGACGGGGTGATGTGTTCGCGGGGGACATTGGGTTATCCCTTTTTAGTCGGAGAAATCGATCGCTTTTTAAAAACTGGAGAAATTTTGCCCTCTCCCTCTGTAACGGAGAAATTAGAATGCGCCAAAGAACATCTACAGGGCTTATGGGAATACAAAGGACAACGAGGTATCTATCAATCTCGCAAACATCTAGCTTGGTATTGTAAGGGCTTTCCTGGTGCAGCAGAATTGAGAGATCGCCTCTCTCAAATAGAAACTGTCGAACAGGGATTGAAGATATTAGATGAAGCGATCGCTACTATTATCGAGAATAACTACAGGTTCGGATACAAATGAGAATTATTATCAGTTGCAAAGCGACCTAGCTTGATTTTTAGAGATAGCCTGAAAATTATTTATAGCCGTTGTTATTTTTTAGCTTTTTTGATTTATCTGGGAATCATTACTCAAGATAAATAAATTAAAGCGCGGATAAAATTTGAATGAATATCGAACAGATAAGACAAGCACGGGATGAAACTACCCCACCAGAAATATTGGCCCAGTTAGCAAATAGCAAAGATAAACAGACTCGTCAATATGTTGCGAGTAATCCTAATACTCCTGTAAAAGTTGTAGAAAAATTGATTCTATTTTAGAAGAATTAGCTAATGACGAATGAGTAAAAGTACGCAAAAAAGTCATTCAAAATAAATTAACTCCCTGTTTTATCTTAGAAAAACTAACAAAAGATACCGATAAATATATTCGAGCTAAGGCAGTTGAAAATTTAAGGCTAAGAAATAATTTAAAATAATATTGATATATCTTGGCGAGCGTATTATTGCCTTAATTATAAATAGTCTCTCCAGTTGGAATAGAGGCAATTAACTTACGAGTATATTCAGTTTTAGGATGGCGATAAATATCTTCTGCGGTGTCGATCTCTTCAATTTTGCCCTGGTTCATGACAATAATGCGATCGCTCATAAACTTAACCACACTCAAGTCATGGGAGATAAAAACATAAGTCAAACCCAGATCTGCCTGTAATTCTTTAAGTAAGTTTAATACCTGTGCCTGTACCGAAACATCCAAAGCCGAAACCGACTCATCACAGATAATAAATTGTGGTTCTAAAGCTAGGGCGCGGGCGATACATACCCGTTGTCTTTGTCCTCCAGAAAACTCATGGGGATAGCGGTTGCTCATCTCGGGATCTAAGCCCACTCGTTCTAAAAGTTCCGCTACTTTCTTTTGGCGATCGCATTTTATCTTATGAACTACTAAAGGTTCGGCGATCGCTTTACCAATATTAATACGAGGATTAAGAGAATTATAGGGATTTTGAAAGACGATCTGCATTTGTCGGCGCAGCGATCGTAGTTTTTGGCTTTTTAAAGAGAGATTTGTAATATTGTCGCCATCAAAAATAACCTCCCCATCCATTGGCTGAATTAGCCTGAGCAAAGTTCTGGCGAGGGTAGATTTACCGCAACCAGATTCTCCGACTAAGCCTAAAGTTTCCCCTGGATACACCTCAAAAGAAACATTGTTTACCGCCATTAAATATTTTTTAGTTCTGCCAAAGACACCCTTGAGGGGAAAACCAACACGCAGTTGTTTAACAGACATCAAGGGCGGTTGCTTGAGTAATTGCTCTAATCTCATTCGTTGTGCGCTATCGGTGACAACTTGACTTAATTTAGAATCTATATCCGTTGGTTTTTCAACAATCTCAATCTCTCCCTCAGCAGTGGTAGATACATCCATAAAATCCGCCACCGTCGGTAAGATCTCTAACTTGCGCTTCAGTGTGGGACGACAGGCTAATAATCCTTTTGTATAGGGATGTTGGGGATTAGTAAAGACAGTCTCGATCTTCCCCGCTTCTACTACTCGCCCTCGATACATCACCGTTACCGTATCGACTAATTCCGCAATCACTCCTAGATCGTGGGTAATAAAAATCAACGCCATTCCCCGATCTTCACAAAGACGACGCAACAAATCGAGAATCGTCGCCTGAACTGTAACATCCAGGGCGGTTGTCGGTTCGTCGGCAATTAAAACGCTAGGATTACAAGAAATTGCCATGGCAATTGTCACCCGTTGTAATTGTCCCCCCGATAGCTGATGGGGGTAGCGTTTGAGTATTTCCTGTTTGCGCCGATTAATATAGTTAGATATTTCGCGATCGTTATTTGATAGATGAGAATTCTCGTTAATATATTGCTGTCTGAGAGTTTTATCGTCAGGTAAAAGTTGTACCTCTTGTAATAAGGCGATCGCTTTTCTTCTCGCTTCTGAGGGGGATACCTTTTGATGTAATAAAATCGCTTCGGTTAGCTGAAAGCCAATATTATAAACAGGGTTGAGCGCGCTCATCGGCTCTTGAAAAATCATGGCAATCTCGCCACCACGATAGCTTCTGCGCTCTGTTTCATTAACTTGTAACAGATCTACTGCCGATCTACCTTCAGGAGTAAAATAAATCTCCCCCTGAGTAATACGTCCAGGAGTAGGAACTAAACCCATAATTGCCAGGGAAGTTACCGATTTCCCCGAACCAGACTCGCCAACGATACCTAATTTTTCACCTTTGCTGAGTTGAAAGCTCAGATCCCTTACTGCCACGATCGGTTTAGTTTCGGTAGTAAATTGAACTTGTAGCTGGCGAACATCAAGAACGGTTTCAGTCATAATTTGGGTTGAGTCTAAGATTAACAGAATTTTAACCGATCGATTGAGATCTGAAGTTAATAAGCTTCAGAGAATGCTTACATCAACCCAAGTTCGACTAAATCACTTTGTCTGGCGATCGAGATCTAGTTTGCCAGAGTTATGAAGTCACTGTGAAGCCAATGTGAAGCTTTTATAAAGGGAACAAGTTAAACAAACAAATTTTTAACAAGTTACTCAGAAAAGTTACTGAAAATGGCTACTAATCAAACTACGATCGACACCAATCCTTTAATCTCGGAAGACTGGAATGGAGGCTACAAACTAGAACTAGGACTTACTGCCGAAGCAGAAGCCAACAACTGGAAAATTGACTTTGAGCTTCCTTATACTATCAGTGCTGCTTATGGCGTAGATCTAGTAGACAACGGCAACGGTAGTTACACCATCAGCGGTCAAAACGAGCAGGTAAATCTCAGTACGGGACAATCCATTCAACCGATCTTCATTATTGAAGACAACGGACAAGAAGCTTTAGCACCTCAGTTCACTAACTTTAGTTTCGATTCCAACACTACAACAGAATCAGTTAGCGAACCAATAGTTGAAGAATCTGTCAGTGAAACTTCAGAACCAGTAGAAATTGCCGAAACTAGCGGACAAAAAGTAGGACAGCAAGGAAAATTCGCCTATGGCGAAGCCCTACAAAAAAACTTCCTCTTCCTCGAAGCCAACCGTTCGGGAGACTTAGGCCCAGACAATCGTCTCGAATGGCGTACTGACTCCACCCTCAACGACGGTAGCACCGTCGGTCGCGACCTCAGTGGCGGCTACTTCGATGCAGGGGATCACGTCAAATTCGGTCAGCCCATGGCCGCCTCAGTTAATATGCTCGCTTGGGGGGGAGTCGAATACACCGAAGCCTACAAACAATCAGGACAGTTCGACGAACTCCTTGAAGCCGTCAAATGGGGCACCGACTACTTCCTCAAAGCCCACGAAACCAACAACGGCAAAACCGAACGACTTTGGGTACAAGTCGGAGAAGGTGGCAGTGCCAACGACCATGGATATTGGGGCGCACCCGAAACCGTCGAAGCCAATACCACCCGTAACGCTTTTGCCATCGACCCGAATAACCCAGGTTCGGATGTAGCAGCTTCCACCTCCAGTGCTTTAGCAGCAGCCTCAATGCTCTTTCGCGGGGTAGATAATGCCTATGCCGATCGACTGTTAAACAATGCCAAACAACTCTATGAGTTTGCCGAAACCTATCAAGGTAAGTATTCCGATTCCGTCTCGGCAGCCAATCCTTTCTATACTAGTTGGAGTGGTTATGGCGATGAATTAGCCTCTGGTGCAGCTTGGTTACACAAAGCCACTGGGGAAC
Source organism: Pleurocapsa sp. MO_226.B13 (assembly GCA_030064795.1). Next base: position 11,055 of record JASJEI010000345.1, read on the forward strand.
AGTCTTACCTGACTAAAGCCGAGAATTACTTTAAAAACAACGTTGGCGGACTGGGAGACTGGTCTTGGGCGGCCGACGACCATTCCTATGGTGCAGCCGTAATTCTCGCTCAAGAAAGTGACGATCCTTTCTTTAAAAGTCAAGTTGAAGGCTGGTTAGATAAATGGATTAATGGCGGTGGCAACATTAACTATACTACGGGTGGCTTTGCCCATCGTGCCAGATGGGGTTCGGTCCCCGTAACTAGTTCGGCTGCTTATTTGGCACAACTGTATAACGATACGGTCAAAGAAGATGCTCGCTACAGTGACTTTGCCAATAATCAGGTCGATTATATTCTCGGTGATAATCCAGCTAACTTGAGCTATATGATTGGGTTTGGCGATAATTATCCTCAAAGTCCTCATCATCGTGGTTCTGCTCCTAATATTAAAAACGATCCGACCGCACCGATGGAAAATATACTTTATGGTGCGGTAGTTGGTGGGCCAGATGCACCCGATGATTATGCTCACAACGACCGTCGTGATGACTGGGTGACCAATGAGGTGGGAACGAGCTATAATGCGCCGTTTGCTTCGGCTTTGATTCAGCAGTATGACAATTTAGGTGGCGATCCTCTCTCGGAGTCGGAACTCGACCAATTGATTGGTGTTGATGCTAATGGTGTTGGTTTTTAGTTAAACTAGCTGGAAATTTTTGACACAAATGCGATCGCTTTCTAACTATGGCGATCGCATTTTTAATTGTTGAAAATACTAAGCATTACTAATAGTTCTAGCATTGGATAATTTTGTAGCTCCTGCTTTCATAGTTTCGATATGCTCTTGTTTCCAATCAAAAGGACTCTGACAATGATGGGCAACCAATAAACCCCACAGTCCTGTTGAGGTCAAGACTGGAACGACTAAATTAGCTTTTACTTGTATACTTGCTAAAAAATCTCGATGACATTCTGCAATCGAAGCCTTTTCTATATTGGCGATCGCCCTAATTCTACCATTGAGATATAGTTCTGCATATTCGCCGTTAAAACATTCATCTGGCCCTGTCGAACCTAAAATGGAATAGTCAAGAGAACTTAAAGATTCAAAAGTTACTCTTCCCTCCCATTGACGATAAAAATAATATAAAACCACGCGGTCAACGCCGAGTTGATTTCTGATACTGTCGGTTACATTCTGAACTAATCGGTCTTCACTAAGATTGTTTTCTAGACGATGTAACAGCTTTTCTAGACCAAGATCGGACATAAAATAATATATCTACTAAAGTAGACATTAAAAGTAACTAGATAAGTTCAATTTAATATTGCTCGCCAAAATTTACAAATACAGTAGAGTTACTTTGCCCGACATTACAAGATCTAAAACTCGATAAACTTTGGTAACACAAAATCTGCTAACCAAACGCAATCATTTCCTCGATAAAATCTCAGTCCCTCTCGATATGCATCGGAAGATTGAACCGTAAGTATAACTGGTTGCTTGGTTTTACGCCGTCCGACTTTCTTGGCTGTTTCTGTGTCAACCGATAGATGAACGTACTGTCTCTTCATCGGCTTTAAACCTTCAACTCTAATTATTTTAACAGCCTCGACTGTTGTTCCGTGGTACAGGAGTACGGGTGGTTCGGCTAGTGTTTTTACAAGTTTACCTGGCAAAGAATGTCCGTAGATCGCCCTAATCTTACCATTGTGAATTTCATGACGCTTTTTATCAGACAAAGCAATCATTTTGGCTAAATCTGCTTGAGTTAAATCTGACCATTCAGCTTTCTCTTTTCGTAATGAACTCAATAATAATTCAAGAGATACCCAACCTTCTTCATCAAGCTCTAACTCATAAAGCCAAGGCTGATGACGTAAGGCATGAGAAATTGTTTTGCTCAATACTCGCCAAGAATTCTGATTCAAAATCCGATCGCTCATCATCTAATAAACATCAAGGCAATCCCACCCAAAGAAACTATAACCCCTAATATCGCTCGCCAACTAATCTTTTCTCCTTGCAATGCCACTATGGGTAAGATAAACAAGGGACTGGTAGCCAAAAAAGTCTGAGCAATGCCAGTGGGGGCAAATTTTAGAGATGTTTGCTGTAACCAAATACCGAGATAGGTACTACCAAAAGCGGCGATCGCAATTATAAGCAGACTACGCAGTGATAGTTGCCATCTTGCTTTGCTTTGTCTTATCGGTAGGGGCAAAAACAACAAACACAGTACAATCAATGTGCCACCGAGCAAACGAATCAGAGTACTTTCTAAGGGACTAATATCCGACTGTATTAGGGCGAAACGGGAGATAACCGCGCCAGTTGCTTTAGCGATCGCACCCAAGACTCCCCAAATGATTCCCAACTGTGAAACTCTGGTATTATTTACAGGATTGCGTTCGCTAATCACCCAAGCAATACCCAAGATAGTTAGCAAGATCCCAGACCAAACAAGCGGTTGTAGTTGTTCGCCAATAAAAATCAATGCCAGTAATGCACCCATCGGCGGAGAGGCAGTTTCCAGTAACAAGGTGCGTCTTGCACCCAAACTATTTAAGGCCGCAAAGTAGGCGGTATCACCCAAACCAATACCAATTACACCGCTAAAAGCTAACCAAGCAATAGTAGACCGAGATAAATCTGCCAGGTTTGCTCCCTGTAAAATTAGAGTCAGGGCAATCAAGGCGATCGCAATTATGCCCTTAGAGAGATTGAGCTGTAGGGGAGGAATATTGACCCCCAAACGTCTATAGATAACTGAGGAAACCGCCCAAAGCAAAGCAGCACTTAAAGCAGCAATTTCGCCAATAAAGTTATTTAATGGGGGAATCGTAGAAGTTACAACTAGCAAATAAAACAAGAGGCTCGATTAAATGAGTTTTTAGTTCTTGGTTCCTAATTTCTAGTTTAATTAACTAGTAAGTTTAATAACAGTTTAGTTTGATCTTAGTTGGTCTGGAAGATTGCTTGTCATTTATTTTGCCATGCCCAGTTACTATTTTCCACTTCTCAATCCGACACGATTTAATTTTATTTTAAGTATCTAATAGTTTAAAAAACTGATTTTCTCGATTTAATAAAGATACAGTCCCAGTTAATTAAATACCAAATTAGATCTTAAGTTTAGGGGCAAATAGCATTTATTCATCAGATACACAAACTATCAGGGAGTAATCTTAATGGCAACCGTCAGAGTAGCGATTAATGGTTTCGGGCGCATTGGCAGATTAGTCTTTCGCGCTGGACTCAACAATCCTAATATAGAATTCGTCTGTATCAACGATCTCGTACCTGCCGAAGCGATCGCTTATCTTCTCAAATACGATTCCACTCACGGGCGTTTTGCGGGTACTGTAGAGGCTCAGGACAAGGGTATAGTAGTTAATGGCAAACATATACCTTGCGTTTCAATTAAAAATCCCGAAGAACTGCCTTGGCAAGAATATAAAGTAGATTATGTCCTCGAATGTACGGGTTTATTTACTACTTATGCAGGAGCATCCCAACACCTCAGCGCAGGAGCGAAAAGAGTGGTTATTTCTGCACCGACCAAAGATCCCGATCGAGTTAAAACTTTATTGGTAGGAGTCAATCACCAAAGCTTCGATCCCAGTGTTGATGCGATCGTCTCTAACGCAAGCTGTACCACTAACTGTCTTGCACCCATTGCTAAAGTAATCAACGACAACTTTGGGTTAGCAGAAGGCTTAATGACTACGATCCATGCCATGACAGCGACTCAGCCTACTGTAGATGGGTTTAGCAAAAAAGATCTACGTTCGGGACGCAGTGCTGCTCAAAATATTATTCCCGCGTCTACAGGTGCAGCTAAGGCAGTCAGCTTGGTGTTACCAGAGCTAGCAGGAAAACTAACAGGTATGGCAATGCGGGTTCCAACTCCCGATGTCTCGGTAGTCGATCTTACCTTCCGTACCGAAAGAGCAACAAGTTATGAGGAAATTTGCCGAGCCATGGCAGAAGCTTCAGCAGGAGAAATGCAGGGAATTCTAGGCTACACCGACGATCCCGTAGTGTCTACAGATTTTACAGGAGATTCTCACTCTAGTATTTTTGATGCTGGTGCGGGTATGGAGCTAAACAGTAACTTTTTTAAAGTTGTCGCCTGGTATGACAACGAATGGGGCTATTCTAATCGGGCGATTGATTTGATCCTAGCAATGGCAGCTAAAGAGACAGATATGCTAGTCAATGCTTAGAGAACAGAGGGGCCACAGGGAGCAGAGGGGGCAGAGAGAAAGCAAGAAATTTCTTACTCCTTTTGATTCGATCCCTAATGCCCCAGTCCCTAAATTAACCTTATGGTCACAAAAAAAGATATATTTATTTTCGCTTATATCTCGCTCTATAGATAGATCCAAAAAGTCAAAAAGGAGAATTGATGCTAAACCAATCAGAAGCCGTAATCGAAGCGATCGCAGCTAGAGAAATCCTAGATTCTCGCGGTCGTCCTACTATTGAAGCAGAAGTACGTTTGGAAACTGGGGTTGTCGGACTAGCTCAAGTCCCAAGTGGTGCATCCACGGGGAGTTTTGAGGCTCACGAACTCAGAGACGGCGATCAACACCGTTATGGTGGCAAAGGAGTTTTAACAGCAGTCCGTAACGTCAAAGAAAAAATCACCCCCGCTTTGCTCGACGTAGATGCTTTAGAACAAGCAACCATAGATCGGATCATGATTGACAGGGATGGTTCGCCCAACAAAAAGAACCTGGGGGCAAACGCGATCCTGGCAGTATCCCTAGCAACGGCAAAAGCTGCTGCTGAAGAAGTGGAGTTACCCCTATATCGTTATCTGGGCGGACCACTATCTAACGTGCTACCAGTACCGATGATGAACGTGATCAACGGTGGTTCTCATGCAGACAATAACGTTGATTTTCAAGAATTTATGATTATGCCTGTAGGGGCAGATTCTTTTAAAGAAGCCCTGCGTTGCGGGGCAGAAGTCTTTGCCACTCTCAGCAAGGTTTTAAAAGAAAAGGGTTTGCTCTCTGGTGTCGGTGATGAAGGGGGATATGCGCCCAATTTGGGTTCAAACCAAGAAGCCTTAGACCTACTAATGACCGCGATCGAACAAGCTGGTTACAAGCCTGGAGAAGAAGTGGCTTTGGCAATGGATGTAGCAGCTAGTGAATTCTACGCAGATGGTCAATATACTTACGATGGTGAAGCTCATTCTCCTGAAGAATTTATTGCCTACATCGCTGAATTAGTAGAAAGATATCCGATTATTTCGATTGAAGACGCTCTCCACGAAGATGATTGGGATAACTGGAAAATCCTCACCGATAAATTGGGCGGGAAAATTCAGCTAGTCGGGGACGACCTGTTTGTCACCAACAAAACCAGACTGCAAAAAGGAATCGATCTCAACGTGGGCAATGCGATCCTGATTAAATTAAATCAAATCGGCACTATGACCGAAACTTTAGAAACAATCGAACTAGCAACCCGTAGCGGTTATCGTTCTGTAATCAGCCATCGTTCGGGAGAAACTGAAGATACGACAATTGCCGATTTAGCTGTTGCTACTCGTGCGGGACAAATCAAAACAGGCTCTCTTTGTCGTAGCGAAAGGGTGGCAAAATACAATCGTCTTTTAAGAATAGAAGAAGAATTAGGCGATCGCGCTGTCTATGCAGGAAAAATTGGTTTGGGCCCAAAAAGTTAACTAAATACTAAATAATTGAGAAACTAAACCAAAGATTAAGGCTTGGGCAATTCCAAGTCCGTAACCATCGATCGAAAGTACCCTATAAACAGTCAGTTTAAGTTTTACATGGCAATATAAAGGCGAGTTATGTGAAATTGTTTTTTATACAGGGTTTGCCCTAGTTGCGATTTTGCTCTTAAATTGCCTATCTATGACCTAAGCAATTATCCATTCAATCACGATAATCTTTCACAAGCACATATGGAAACCAAAACTTCTCAACAACTTCGTCAAACTCTTAGTGATAATAATTTAGTACACAATATCCAAATAGAAGACGATCGCACGGGAATGAGTGTGGAGACGCTTAAACGAGCCTTCACCGATAACCTGTTTTATATCCAAGGCAAAGACGAATCTAATGCCACTCTTCACGATTATTATCAGGCATTAGCCTATACAGTACGCGATCGCTTATTACATCGCTTTATCAAAACAGGACGCACCTACTACGAAGAAAACGTCAAAGTAGTTTCCTATCTCTCCGCAGAATTTTTGATGGGCCGCCATCTAGAAAACAACCTCATTTCTCTGGGGATTTATGAAAAAATGCGCCAGGTCGTCAAAGAATCGGGTCTGGAGATTGAAGATCTGGTCGAGCAAGAACCCGATCCTGGTTTGGGTAACGGTGGTTTGGGCAGACTTGCAGCCTGTTTTCTAGATTCTCTAGCCAATTTGGAAATGCCCGCCATTGGTTATGGTATTCGTTATGAATTCGGGATCTTTCACCAGGCATTACGAGATGGTTGGCAAGCAGAAATTCCCGATAACTGGTTGATGTATAAAAACCCCTGGGAAATCGATCGCCCTGAAGATTCGGTAGAAATCAAACTGGGAGGACACACCGAAGTTTATCGCGACGAAAAAGGACACAACCGCGTATCTTGGATTTGCGATCGCAAAGTCAAAGCGATTCCCTATGATACCCCAGTACCAGGATATCGTACCAATACCGTAAACTCCCTGCGTTTGTGGAAAGCCGAGGCCAGTGAAGAATTTAACTTTGAAGCCTTTAACGCTGGTAACTATGACCGCGCCGTGGCCGAAAAAATGAGTTCGGAGACAATTTCTAAGGTACTCTATCCCAACGACAACACACCCCAAGGTAAAGAGTTAAGGTTGGCACAGCAATATTTCTTTGTTTCTGCCTCCCTCCAAGACCAAATTCGCATTCACCTCCACATCCATCCCAACCTGACTAACTTCCACGAGCGATCGGCAATTCAACTTAATGATACTCATCCAGCAGTAGCCGTAGCCGAGTTAATGCGTTTATTTGTTGACGAACACGGCATGGATTGGGATCTAGCTTGGGATATTACCCAAAAAACCTTTGCATATACCAACCATACCTTGTTACCCGAAGCTCTAGAGAGATGGTCGGTGAGCTTGTTTAGCCGAATGCTACCACGACATATTGAAATCATCTACGAAATCAATCATCGTTTCTTAGAAGATATCCGTACTTGGTTTCCCGATGATGACGAGCTTACTGCCGAACTTTCGATCATTGAAGAAGGTGCAGAAAAAAAAGTCCGCATGGCAAACTTAGCCTGTGTTGGTTCTCATGCGATTAATGGTGTAGCAGCACTCCATACTGAATTGTTGCAAAAATATACCCTCCGAGGCTTTGCCAAACTCTGGCCCGAAAAATTCTTCAATAAAACTAATGGGGTTACTCCCCGTCGCTGGATCTTACTCAGCAACCCTCGACTAGCCAAACTGATTACGGAAAAAACCCAAAGTGATAGCTGGTTGAAAAATCTCGACCGAATGCGAGTGCTAGAAAAATTTCTTGACGATCCTGAATTCTGCCAAGAGTGGCGGGAAATCAAGCGCAAAAACAAAATGGCATTAGCAGCACAAATCAAGAAAACCAAAAACATTGAAGTCAATGTAGATTCCATCTTTGATGTGCTGGTCAAAAGAATCCACGAGTACAAGCGTCAGCATTTGATGGTGCTGCATATCATTACCCTCTACAACCGCATCAAACAAAACCCCAGTATCGATATCGTGCCTCGTACCTTTATCTTTGGTGGGAAAGCTGCGCCTGGCTACTTTATGGCAAAGTTAATTATTAAATTTGTTAACTCAGTAGCAGAAGTAGTTAACAAAGACCCCGATGTCAAAGGACGCTTAAAAGTAGTTTTCTTGCCTAATTTTAATGTTTCCTTGGGTCAAAAAATCTATCCCGCTGCGGACTTGTCAGAACAAGTTTCTACTGCTGGGAAAGAAGCTTCTGGTACTGGTAACATGAAATTTGCCATGAATGGTGCTTTGACTATCGGTACTCTAGATGGGGCAAATATTGAAATCCGTGAAGAAGCTGGCGAAGAAAACTTTTTCTTATTTGGATTGACTGCTGAAGAAGTCTATCAAATGAAGGAAGAAGGGTATAATCCCATGTCCTACTACGACACCAATAAAGAACTCAAAGCAGTAATCGATCGCGTGGCAAAAGGCTACTTCAGTCATGGAGATACCAAGCTCTTTAAGCCTATTGTCGATTCTTTACTCTATGACGACCCTTATATGCTCTTAGCTGATTATCAGGCATATATCGACTGTCAAGACCGAGTGTCGGAAACCTATAAAGATCCAGATAAATGGACTAAAATGTCGATCCTCAACTCAGCACGGATGGGTAAATTCTCCAGCGATCGCACGATCGAAGAGTATTGTAACCAGATTTGGGATCTAAAACCAGTCCAAATTGAGATCGAAGCTTACGAACAAGAAGGCGAGATGATTGCCTCTCAATCCTAAGATTTTCTAAGATTTTTTCTTCTAGTGTTATGCAGATGTCCTAATTAGGGCATCTTTTTTTTGCTCGTTGGCGATCCAGATTACAGATAACAGCGAGCAAAAATTTTGTGTAACAATTATTTACAAAGCTCAATAATTAGAAAGATTAGAAAGAGATTAGGTATGACGATAACGACTGATAGTCCCAAGACAGCAACTCTCTTACCAGGCGGTAACGACCCTACTGTTTTCGATCCCCAAGAAGCATGGTATCCCATTTACTACCTAGAAGATTTAAACAAAGACAAACTAGCTCGCTTTACCTTGCTAGAAAAAGATCTGGTTATCTGGTGGGATAAATCGGCTAGCACTTGGCAGGTGTTTGAAGATAAATGTCCCCATCGTCTTGCACCACTAAGCGAAGGCAGAGTAAACGAAGCGGGTTTATTAGAGTGTCCCTATCATGGTTGGGCATTTTCGGGTAATGGAAACTGTGAGGCGATTCCGCAACAGCAACCAGAAGGACAGGCTCATACTTCTAATCGAGCTTGTGTTCGATCTTACCCCACGGCGATCGCTCAAGGACTACTGTTTGTTTATCCAGGAACCAAGGAAAACGCGACTAAAACTCCCGTTCCAATTATCGAACCGATGGAAGAAGATCGAAATGATTGGGTCTGTTTAGATATTTTCCGCGATCTTCCCTATGATGCTCTGACTCTTCTAGAAAACGTCATTGATGCCAGTCATATACCCTATACTCACCATAAAACCGTTGGTAATCGCTCTAATGTTGCCCCATTAGAATTAGAAATTACCGAATCAGGCAAACATGGTTTTAAAGGTATTTGGGAAGAAGGGCCTCGTAAGGGCAAATTAGGCACACAATACACTACTTTTACCGCACCTTGCTTAATGTGGCACGATTTGACTTCCAAGCAGTTTGGACGCACCTTAACGGTGGTATATGCCACCCCAATTAGTAAAGGAAAATGCCGTCTATTTGCTCGTTTTCCGTTTAAATTCTCTTCGCCTTTCCCGCGTTTTTTTATTCAGCTTACGCCTAAATGGTATTCCCACATCAATCAAAACGGGGTATTAGAAGACGACCAGATTTTCCTACACCACCAAGAACGTTATTTGGCAGCTTCGGGTGGTAGTGAGAATTATAGTAAGGCGTTTTATCTCCCCACCAAAGCAGATTTATATGTTTCCGAGTTACATCAATGGCTCAATCTATATCACGCCGATCCTTTTCCCGACCGAGATTTGCCCCCGACTTTAACTAAAGAACAGTTATTAGACCGCTATCATTCCCACACCAAAAATTGCGCTAGCTGTAGTCAGGCTTTAAAAAATCTCAAAAAGATTAAGATAATGGCGATCGCCTTAGTCATCTTAACCTGGGCAACGATCCCGCTCCTCTCCTTATTTATTGACATTTCAGCCCCTTGGACTGTAGCCAGTTTTGCTGCTAGCTTACTTATTTCTAGCTTGACTTGGTGGCAACTCAATAAGTTAGAACGGAAATTCTATCGAGGTGCAGAAATTCCACCCCGAAATTTAAAGAACAAGGAATGAGGGATGAGAAGGAGGAAGATGGGAGAGATTGGAGGCGGTGGGGAGAAGCAAAGACTAATAACCAATGACTGTAAGGGCGAACGCCCTAAAGGATTAGCTTCGCGTCGCCGTTCGCCCCTACCAATGACCGATCGCCGTCAAAGCTTAATTCCCCGTAAACTATCGCGGGGATTTTCGCTGCGAATATCGCGAATTTTTTGGTAATATTGCCTTTCTTTAAGGGTGATTTGTTTGGGAGTGGCAATAATAATTTTGACTAACTGATCGCTTCTACTGCCTTTAGGAGAAGACCAACCCTTACCCCGCAATCGTAATACTTGACCCGAACGAATTCCTGCTGGAACTTTCATACTTACCGAACCATCAGGGGTAGGAATGCTAATTGACGTGCCTAAGACTGCTTCATCTGGAGCAATTGGAACTTCACATACTAAATTATCCCCTTCAAAATCGAAAAAAGGGTGGGGAGTCAGATCGACATTGAGATACAAATCTCCTTTTGATTGACCATAACTAGCTTGTCCTTTTCCTGGCAGACGAATTCGCGTACCTGGTTTTGCCCCTGCGGGAATCCGAACCTCTACTATTTCTGTACCTAAATTAAGACGTTTTACAGTACCTCTAAATGCCTCTGAGAAGCTGAGGTTAATACTGGCTTCGCTGCTAACCGATTTTGATTTTTGACTGGAACTATCAACGTCTTGAAAATGACTGCTAAAATTAGTACTCGAATATGAGCTTCTATTACTTCTACCAGATGTTTGATATGAATAACTCTGAGAATTGCTGCTACCAGTGCCAGGAGGAGAAAAACGCCCTAAAAGTTCGTTGATAAATTCTTCAAAATTACCATATTGACTAAAGTCTGTATTATTAAAGTCAACTTGGGTATTATTATTGGTGCTGCTGGTATAGCTCTTGCTGGTAGAGTATCCTGATGTGGCATTTTGTTGCCAATAGCGACCAAAACGATCGTACTGCGATCGCTTTTCGCTGTCTGAAAGTACTTCGTAGGCTTCACTGAGTTCTTTAAATTTTGCTTCTGCTGCCTTATTTCCCTGATTGCGATCGGGATGGTATTTTAAAGCTTGTCTGCGAAACTGTTTTTTAATCTCGTCGGCACTGGCCGTTTTTGAAACTCCTAAAATAGCGTAATAATCTTTAAATTCAGTGGAAGCCATTGAGGATTGTCTCCTGGAAAAGTTTGCTAGTTTAAAGGTACTTGATAATAAAAATTAATAATTTTGCTAATCTTATTTAAAGTTTAACCTTATATTCGCAGAATCTTAGTAGTTCAATTCGATCGATAGGGATTAAAAAAGAGTGTAGCCAAGATAAATAACCACACTCCTGTTGTTTTCAAAATTAACTTGTCAATGGTTGACTGCCCGATCTAAAAAAAATTTAGATTACTGTGTTGTCATAAATGGTTGCATTTTTTAAAACCACTACAATACCACTACGAATATAAAAGCCTTCATCTTCTCTTTGAGATTCTTCTACTCGGTCTTTATTCAGAATTTGAACATTACGACCGATACGAGCATTTTTATCGACAATAGCATGACGCACCGTCGAACCTTCACCTATGCCCACGGGAACTCCACCTTTTTGTAAGCCAGATTGTCTCTCGGCAAAAGGCTCATAAAAATCTGCTCCCATGATCAAAGTATCCTCGATAGTGCAATCAGCCTCGATACGAGTTCTAATCCCGATTACAGAATGATTTATTTTACTCTGCTTGATAATGCATCCTTCACCAATCATCGATTCGCTGACTTGGCAATTCTCAAACTTGGTTGGAGGCAAATAACGGGAACGGGTGTAAATGGGAGCTTTTTCATCATAGAAGCTAAAATCAGGTTGAGGTTGCTTTGTAAGAGCTAAATTTGCTTCATAAAAAGATTCGACAGTCCCGATATCCTCCCAATAACCCTTAAATAGGTATGCTTGGAGACTATGATCTTTAGCTGCACCAGGAATAACTTCGTTACCAAAGTCGTGTTGATCTAAATTGCTTTCTAATAAGTTAACTAAAACCTCTTTCTTAAAGACATAAATCCCCATAGAAGCTATATAAGGACTTTCTTTAGCTTGTTCTGGTGTCAGACCCAAAATAGTAGTATCTACCTGCATTTTTTTGAGGTCTTCTCCCTTGGGTTTTTCAGCAAAATTAATAATCCTGCCTTGACTGTCAATTTTCATTAAACCAAAACTAGAAGCTCTTTTGTCGTCAATAGGCACTACAGATAAAGTAATATCCGCCTTGGTTTCCCGATGATGCCGAATAAACTTGCTATAGTCCATGCGATAAAGATGATCGCCAGAAAGAATCAGACATTCATCCACATCCCAAGACTTGATAGAATTGAGATATTGACGAACTGCATCAGCAGTGCCCTGAAACCATCCAGAGTTATCTTTGGTTTGCTGTGCCGATAATACCTCTACAAATCCTTCTCTAAATCCAGAAAAATTGTAACTGCGATTTAAATGTCGATTAAGAGAAGCAGAATTAAATTGAGTCAGAACATAAATCTTGAGAATCTCTGAATTTATGCAGTTACTAACAGGAATGTCTATTAAACGATATTTACTAGCCAGAGGTACTGCTGGTTTTGCCCTTAATTTGGTTAGGGGATACAAACGAGTACCTGCTCCGCCCCCGAGAATGATACCTAATACTCTTTTCACTTCTTAAAACCTCGTCAATAGCTGTGCCTCTCAAGTTAAAGTTTATCTGAATCAGGGACAGATTCAGCAAAATGAATGGGAAAAGACTCAGGTTTGTTAAAGTAATAACAGAAACGCGATCGCTTTGTTGCTAGTCAGCGTCTTCGTTTTACTATCTAAACTGTTTAGATATTTGGATCGATTATCGAATATGTCATCATCATCAACTTCTCTACCTCCCAAATTAGCCAAGATTGTCGAGCGTTTCCAACGCCGTTCCAACCCCAAACAAAAATACGAACAATTGCTGTGGTACGCTAAAAAGCTGCCCGAAATGCCTGAATCAGCTAAAACGGAAAACAACAAAGTAAAAGGCTGTGTTTCTCAGGTATACATCACAGCCAGCCTAGAAGACGGTAAAGTTTGCTATCAGGGTGATTCTGATGCCCAATTGGTTAAAGGATTAGTCGCTTTTTTGATTGAAGGTTTAAACAATTTACCTCCAGAAGAAATTGTTCGAGTAGAACCTGATTTTATTGAAGACACGGGTTTGAAAGTTAGTCTGACTCCTTCTCGCGCCAATGGCTTTTTTAATATCTTCCAGATGATGAAGAATAAAGCTTTGGGTTTTCAATTAGGTACGGTGGAAAAGTAAAATCATTTCAACTAGAAGCAAAAGCGAGCGCCACCAAAATATTATCTCCAAAGCTTGTTACTTGTATCGAACATTTTGGCAGCACTTAAGTACCTAATTTTACCAGCCAAACCGATTATTGATTTATTAAAGTGAGAATAGTTAAGAATTAAGTGATTTTTATCAATAGCTAGTATAGGCGATCGCTCGACTGGACTCAAGACATTGCCCATACTGTAGTTATTCTTTGGTCTTATTTTCGGCTTATCGTTCGGAAATTACGCGACTACAACACCAGTCGGTTGGCAAAGCAGAGGGCCATCCCATGCGAATTGCTTCTGGGCAAATAGTCATCACCGTTAGCTGACAGTCGATTAGCTGAAATCCTTCTTTCTTACACTGTTTTAAACTGTGTTTGAGTATGGTGTCATCTCTAAATTCAATGGTCTTGTTGCACTGAATGCAAACTACGTGATGATGATGGTGGGGATAAGGCTGATTTAATTCATAGTGCTTGTGTCCTTCTGCTAACTCCAATTCTCGCAGAATTCCCATACGCGCCATGAGTTTCACGCTACGATAAATTGTCGATAAACTAATAGATTCACCCCGCTTTTCTACCAGAGCGTGTAGTTCTTCCGCACTTAAATGATTGCCCTTGGGCAAATTTTGAAATACATGGAGAATTTTTTCTCTTTGAGGGGTCATACGCCAACCTCTAGAGTTGAGTTCGGCTTTTAAGGAAGCTGCCGTATAATGAGCCATACCAATGTTTTATCAATTATTTATTGCTTATTGACAATGATAGTGTTAATCGGGCAAGCTTTGCAATAAAGTTTAGTTACGGAATAATTTTTCGGGTTCAATATGGCTAGTGATAGAGTAGATAAGGCGAACGAGCGACAATTTTTCTGTCAAAAGTCATCTCGCTCGCATAAATTAGAGGTCGCCTGCACGGTGCATTCCGCACTCTCTTTTTTGTGCTTTAGTTCTCAATCTTCTCATCGAACTTTTGACACCATCTATCAAAGCAGGCTGGCATAGCTGCGGGAGTGGTTTCTTTCATAGCTCGCGATCGCTCTAGTTAATAATGTTAAACTCAATCAGCAACAGTATTTTATCTTATTTCAACCCCTAAAATTGTTTAAGTACCGTTAGGGGTAATGCCCAATATGCGAAGCCCGCGCATGACTCGCTGCGCATCGCGGTATCCTTTAGGACTACCTTGTTTTTCTGGTAGCCATGCTATCGTACTGTATCCTTGTCCTACTGTTACTGAATTATTTGAAGATGAGGAGTGTTCATAAGTTCTATCCTTGAGAGTTTTTGCGACTCTCCTTCCCCATGCTGTATGGTCAATTCCTAACAACACATATTCTAATGACGGAATTTCTTCGACATACCTTGTCATCAGTTTATTTCTCTGAGGACGAGTATCTTGCAACGCTTCATAGGTGCTTGACCATTTTCTTCTAAACAGAGGTCAAGCGCGAAAACTCTGCTAAACAACTGGCATTTCTCGTTGTCATTAAACTATCCATCAATTCAAAGGTCGCATCTTTCGCCTTGCCTAACATCAGGTAGGTTTCTTGACGGAATTTTTGATATCGGTCATATTTCATGCTAGGGAGAGTTTGAATTTAATTGGTATTTTCATTTTCTCCCTATTCGCCCTTCATTCTTTCTCTGTTTTCTGTTCTAGCCTTTTCGTTAGTCTAAACTACAGTTAAATCTTGAGTGAGTAATGACGATACTTTAACTTTGTGCTGCTCAATAGTCGCTACCAGAGCCATATTTCCAAGCATCTAGCCAGCGTTCGTAGTAATACTGTTGAGTTGGAGATAAATTTTTGGCTACTGGTTTAATTAATTTGGCTATATGGTATAAACCACTATAGAGTGCCAAATTAAAATAATGAATACTCCAGTTCATTAAAGGGGCAATTCCGATCTGAGGTAGTAAAGGAAAAACTAATTTAGGATTAACTAGGGGTAGAGTTTTGGCTAGAGGTACGAACTGAATTACGTCCTGTAAAAACGGCTTGAGTACGCTATCTCCTAAACGTTCCATGACGCTAAAAACACCACTCATCAAATTATTGATTTGTTGAGGATTGACTTGTTTTCCTACCTCGACGCTCATAGTTTGTTGAAATAGCCAGGTAACAGAGATATTAGGCTGATATGGTTGCAATAGAGCTAAGTCTTGACTATTAAGAGTGTTAGCTGTCAAAGCTTCATTGATGCCATTAGTCAGACGTGGTAAATGACGCACCATCGCGCCAAAGCCACCAAAGCTAACGGGAGATTGACCACCCGCACTATCTCCTACAGGCAAAATGCGATCGAATCGTAGCTTAATCGGACTGTTTTTATAAGCGGGGAAAAAACCAAACAAAAAGCGTTTAAATTCTAGCTGTTCTAGTTCAATATTTTGATATTCAGGTAGCAATCTTAAATACTCTTCCATAAAGTATTCCAAGCTTGGTCTTTCGGGGTCAGCATCCAGATAGCTAAACATATAGGTAGTGCGTCCATCCTTAGCGGGGAAAGCCTCCCAAAAATATTGACAGTGATTAATAATCGGCGTGAAAGAATAGATTAAATCTCCTGTCTCGTTTTCTGGGTAGCCTCTAGCGCAACTACCAACTACTACACACACAGCTTCGGGTTTTGCACCTTTTCTGGCTTGCTTGACGATCGGAGAAAAATGACCCATGGCATCGATCGCCAGACGTGTGGCGATCGTTTGTTCTCCCGCCTCTATGGCTACGCCATCGGGATGTACTGTAGCAGCTTTAAATGCCGTATTTTCTAGTAATTTCCCTCCTGCTTGGATAAACTTTTGTTTGAGCATTTCTAGTAAAGAAACGGGGTCAACGCCAATATTTAAAACATCTTTGACCCAAATCTCATTTCCAGGCTGAAAACCAACTCTCGCAGGATTGTACTCGGTTGCGATCGCAGTTTCTAATTCTTCTGGTGTTAATAAATTTAATTCAATAAAAGTCTCTAATTCATCGCGAGAGATATTCCATTCTTGTTCTCTTCCCTTTAACATCCCTCTTTCAATCAAACATACTCGCCAACCAAGCTGTTGCAAGGCTGCGCCTAGCAAAATCCCCAATGTTCCTCCGCAGATAACAATATCCGTATCGCAATCTCCCAGATTATTGATACTGTTGCTAACAACTTGCTCCCCTTCTATTTTTCCCTGTTTTAATGCCGACCAAAATCGATCCGCACGACGCAGGTTTTCTAGGACATTATCCGAACGTTGACCGAGTATTTGTTCTGTTAAAGTCATTTAAGATAAATTTAGCCGATATTGCTTCTCAGATATTTTTTTAGTATAGAATTATTTGGATTTTCCCTTACTCTTAACGCTCCTTCTTCTTTTTTGCGACAGAACCGTCTCATTTCTATCTCAGATTCAATTCAGGAAAATTCACCCTTACTGTTAGTCAACTCTTAGATAACTATCAGAATCAATTCAGTGTAGGTGGCGAATATATAAACAACCAAAAACAAGAAAGATTTATTAATCTCAATCAAGGAGAAATGATTATGAAACGCTCTGTATTAGTTGGTTTGTCAGCTTTAACTTTTTCTTTAGTAGCTGCTCCCGTCTTTGCTGGTGAAATCGCAGCAGTCAATCGCAATTCTACTGGTAACGTTCGAGAAATCACCCCAGTCGATTTAGTAACTCGCAGCTATCAAGGTTCTTTCCAAAACCAGGGTATTCCCAGTTACGGTACTTTTGTCAAATCAGTCAGCATTGGAAGAATCACGGCGGAAGATTTAGTCCAAAGTGCGATCGCATCTGGTAGACTCTCATCAGAAACCATCAACAACCAGGCTTATATTAGTAGCGTTAAATCCCAACTAAGAAATCTGGGTAACGACTAAGATGAAACTAATATTTGTCTACAATGCCGATAGCGGTTTAATTAATACCTTAATTGATATCGGACATAAAGCAATTAGCCCTCGAACCTATGAATGCAATCTCTGTGCATTGACTTTCGGCTTAGTTGGCGAACAGGAAAAGTGGAAGCAGTTCAGAGAAGCATCGAATACGGAAATGGTGTTTTTCCATCGAAATGAGTTTGAGCAAAAATACACGCGAAAATATGATTATCCAGTGATTCTCAAACAAGACAATGAAATTACTGTGGCGATTTCTCAGGCAGAATTGAATGAGATTTCCACCTTAGACCAGTTAATCTCTCAGGTAGAAAGTTTACTGGCTTAACAGTTTCTTAAATTGAGTTTTTTTTTCTTGAACCTTGGCATAATAAGCCGAGGTTTTTTGCCGATCTTGTATTTATAAGCTAAACATCCGATCGACATTGAGGCTAGAGAAGTAAGCCTCCCAAAAGCTAAAAGGCTTACTAGTGCGATCGTTTTAAGGTCTAATTGAAAGTAAAATTAAACTGGTTACAGCGATCGCCAGTACAATAAATCCAGCTACAGTCGCGTTAAACTTATCTTTCTCAGTTAAGACTCCATATGCATCCTTAGACTTCAGAGCATGCCAAATATGACCGCCTAAAAAAGTAGCGCAGAGAGTAAACTGCACACCTCCAAACTGACCCAAACCCGCACCATATAATTCGGGAGGAAAAGCAATGTCATTAAAAGACACAAAATAGCCTGAAGTAAATGCCATTAATGCTACTCCTGCCAAACTATAAGAAAGTATAGCGTGTCCATTGTAAGTAAAAGAAGTTCTCGCCCACCCAAAAGGCTCTTTGAGAATATGCCAAGCACCGCCAGCAATACAGGCTACACCAACCCAAATATGACCGCCGATTATATCCTCTAAATTATCTACCGCAGCCATACCTAAAGGATTCCAAGATCCATTGCTCAAACCAAACAAATAGCCAAAGATAATTACGGGATTTAAAGTGGGTTCGGTAACGAGTCGTACATTACCCGCCACGGAATCATAGATTCCGCCGAAAAACATCGCTTTACCCACAAATAGTAAGGCTGCTACACCCAAAAATAT
>JASJEI010000346.1 GCA_030064795.1 Pleurocapsa sp. MO_226.B13
ATGATTGGTGTATTGGTGTGATGTCTAATTATCTTGCCTGGATTCAATTCATAGCGATCGCACCAAAAGACAAATTCAACTTGACATTCAAGACAATCGCTTTAGGGCTGCTCTGATAACCTCCGCACAAACGGGACTTACAAATACGAAACTAACAATAAAACATAACCACCAAATACTTTGTTTCATCTACTCACACAACTATTTAAAAAAATTAGCAATAAGCAATAGAATACAGATTTGCCAATGGTGGCGAAAGATACCTTGGTGGAGTAGCGGGAACTTTTTTGGTGGAGAAAATGAAAAGATTAAAAAACTAGTTCTCTAAAAAATACTTTTATGGCGCATTAAATAATCTCTGGGATTAACTTGATACCTTTTGCGAAATGCTTTGGCAAAATAATGGCGATCGCGATCGCCAATGGCATTCATTACTTCGGTAACGGTCATGTCTCCCGTAGATAATAGTTGTTGCGCCTGTTCTAAGCGATGTTCGTGGAGATAGCGAAAGATGGTAGTTTTAAAGCAACGATGAAAACCAGATTTGAGGGTATATTCATTGAGTTTTACCCGTTTTGCCAGTTCGGCAATTGTTGGCGGATTGCTGATATTTTGTAATAAAATGCTTCTAGCATAGTGGATGCGATCGACTGTACCAGAATTGAGATTCTTTAGCGATCGCTCCCCTTGATAAATTTCTACCTCTTGTGCGATTACTAAACTCATCAAATCCAAGATTTTGCCTTCAAGATAAATCCTTTTAGTAATTCCCTGATAGGGACAGCGGATGATTTGCCACAGAACAGCTTCCAATCTGGGTGTAATTTTACCTACGCGAGTATAGCGAATTTGATTATTAGATCTGATTAAATGTTGTAGTGACTTTGGTAACTGTTTGTCTTCATCGCCAACAAACGAGGATAATCTTTCTGGATTAGCCCATACCGTAACTTCCAAAGCAGTCTGCGGCGGTGCATACCTACTATCTGCTGGCTTGCAACCAGCACCATAAATAACAAATTCTCGATTATTAGCGACCGTATCATAGTCTTGATGTTGTCCTAAAAGGTGAAAATGATACCTGTATCCTGACGGTTCTTCTGGTTCTTCAACTCGGAAAGAGTCTTGTAATCGAAGATCGACAATCTCTAATTCTAATCCATCCCTTAGTTTGATTTCTCTTACCGTTCCCTGTCCCAGCGGTTCTGGATACTTCCAAACTACATCTAATTTATCTGTGGGATCTGCTTGAATATTGGCTTTAGTTTGTCGTGTTATCTCTCTTATATAGTCTCTAGGTATAGAAATAGTCATATAAACTTTATTGCTCTAGTGCGATCGCACCTTATCGTAACTCGATCTTAATGATAATAATTTTTAATTATACGTGCGAGCAGAAGCAATAGATAGTATGGTTTTTGAGCCAGGCGATCGCTTTAACAAATAATCAACGCCCAATTCTGTTTCGGTATAGACTGAAAAAAGTAATAAACTGACATTGGTACAAGAGAGCAGAGATGCAGGGGTGCTGAAGTGGGGAAGAGCGGTGGTAAGGGATGCAAGTAAAACTTTAAAAAAAAGCTTAAAGCCTATAGCTAGGCGGCTACCGCCGCGCATCCTTTCATCTATTTTAAAAGCAAGGATGCAGCGCAGGTGGGCCCTGCCTAGAGCTACAAAATATTTACCTCTAAGCGGAAGGAATTCACATCGAGCGTTATTTAAAAACCAATGGCAAAATTTTATTCTCAATTAACATCAGAGCTACAAAGCTTTATCCAGAAGCAGAAAATCTTTTTCACTGCCACTGCACCCCAGTCGGGCAGGATTAATTTATCTCCCAAAGGGATCGATACCTTTCGCTGTGTCGATGCTACTACCGTTGCCTATCTCGATCTAACTGGTAGTGGTAATGAAACTGCTGCCCATCTACACGAAAATGGCAGAATGACGGTTATGTTTTGTAGCTTTGACGAAAATCCTTTAATTTTGAGACTATACGGTCGAGGAGAAGTGATTAGTAGAGACAGCGATTGCTCTCTTGATGCGCGTACATGCGGGCAAGCCCTTTGTCTTGCGTCCCCGGCCGACGCGGGGTCGCATCGCTTTAACGAATTACATTCTCTATTTCCCAATATTCCTGGAGAAAGACAAATTATTTTACTCAATATTGAATCAGCACAGACTTCCTGCGGTTTTGGCGTACCTGTTTATGAGTTTAAAGAGGAGCGAGAAACTTTGATTGATTGGGCTACAAAAAAAGGCTCATCGGGGATCGAACAATATCAGCAAAAAAACAACTTAGAAAGTATCGATGGATTACCAACCAAGCTTTTTGAAGCAAAGTAGCTAGTAGACATGGGCATAAGTAAAGACACTATTTATTTAGCTCCGAACTCTGACTGTATCTTACTTGCTATCTGCTACTTGCTATTTGCTACTTAAGCGAAGCGATACTGGAGTTAATAAAATAGCGATCGCACTGCTAACTATAATTAATAAAATTTTCATAGTCCTAGCATCCCGAAACTAACTTTGAAGCTTAAGGTGGGCAAAAATAATTTGCAGTCACTCCCTACTTGCTAGCTGAGAAAATTTGCCCACCCTACCGACTGTACAGAGGTAGCGTGCTGTGTCTCTACGAACCAATCAAAGCCGTATCCTTTGCTAATCTGCCATCTTCCATGTGGATGATGCGATCGGCTATATCGAGAATGCGGTTATCGTGAGTTACCAGAAGAATCGTGCAGCCTTGTTCCTTGGCTAGCTGCTGCATAATCTCGACGATATTACGACCAGATTTACTGTCTAAAGCTGCGGTGGGTTCATCAGCTAATACCAATTGTGGTTTACTGACCAAAGCACGAGCGATCGCGACGCGCTGTTGTTGTCCCCCAGAAAGACTATCGGGATAAAAATTTAATCTATCTCCTAGTCCCACTGCTTCTAAAATATGTCTGGTCATAGCACTGCGTTCTTCAAAGGAAATCTCTTGATGTAGTCTCAGAGACATTCGCACATTTTGTTCTACCGTCAGACAAGATAGCAAGTTGTGAGATTGAAAAATAAAGCCAATTTGATTGCGAACTCGGACTAATTCGGCTTTACTAGCACCATAAAGCTCTTGTCCCAGAACTTTGAGGCTGCCAGACTGAAGCGATCGCAATCCACCGATCAGAGTTAACAAAGTAGTTTTGCCACTACCAGAAGGGCCAGTCATGATTACAATTTCGCTGGCAAAAATCTCTAAATCTACATCAAATAGTACTGCTTTACGCAATTCACCTCTGCCAAAGGCATGATTGAGATGATTAATAGTGACAACCTGTTTGGAAGACATGGTTATATCCGATCCTGTTTTTAGCCATTTGTAGATCTTTATTTTTATTCTGCGCTAACAATTTAAAGAATTTGTGAGCAAGACCGTTAAAACCAAAATGTCTTAACTAAAAAGTGAAAGAAGGAAGTAAGAATCTAATCCACGTACACAGCGCGGATCATAAACAGGAACACATCTTATGCAAATTAAAGGCTTGAAGTCTGACTTGAGCGGTATGATTGGAAACACTCACGTATCGTTCTTAAGGGAGGTGAGCGTCGTGAGACTCAAACCTTACCAGACATTATTAGAACATGGCAAAACTAAAATTACAAAATCTACAAAAAAGATATCGTCCTGATGTAATTCCCGTAAAAGATATCTCGTTGGAGGTCAATGATGGTGAATTTTTAACTTTGTTGGGGCCTTCTGGTTGTGGTAAATCTACTCTACTGAGATTAATTGCCGGTTTAGAACCTCCGACACGGGGACAGGTAATCCTTGGAGAGCAAAATCTCAATAAAATTCCTCCTGGCGATCGCAATATGGCAATGGTATTTCAAAGTTATGCTCTCTATCCTCACATGACGGCAGCAGAAAATATTGCCACCGCTTTGAAATTGCGTAAAATGCCTGATGAGGAGATTAAACGCCGAGTCAATGAAGCTGCTCATAAATTAGAGTTGACCAGCTTGCTCGATCGCAAACCAGGGCAGATGTCTGGGGGACAAAGACAACGAGTAGCCCTAGCTAGAGCCTTAGTCCGCGATCCTGAGGTTTTTCTTTTAGACGAACCTTTGAGTAATTTAGATGCTATGTTGCGAGAACAAGTTAGAGCGCAAATGAAACAGTTGTTTAAAGAGCAAAATAAACCCGTGGTTTATGTTACCCACGATCAGACCGAAGCGATGACTCTCTCGACCAAAGTTGCAGTGCTAAATCAAGGTCTAATTCAGCAGCTAGACCCCCCTGGACGTATTTATTCCCACCCCGCTAATGAGTTTGTGGCTAGTTTTGTCGGTAGTCCTCAAATGAACCTTTTAAGCCTCAAATGTGAGGGCGGGCGAGCCATCTTAGGTGAATATCAGCTGGAGTTACCCGCCATGAATACTAAGCCTACTCAAATTGTTTTGGGAATTCGTCCTGAAGATTTAACTCTGGCTTCTTCCGAAGAAGAGGTTACTATTATAGGTAGAGTATATTTAGTGGAACAATTGGGTAAAGAGAATTTAGTCAGTATTAAAGTTGACAACTCAGGTATGACTCTTCGAGCTTTGTTACCTAGCGATAGTGATTGGCAAGATAAAACCATTCCCTTATTAATCAAACCGCATAAAATTCACTGGTTTGATTTTGAAACTGGCGATCGCCTTAACTAAAGCTAGCAGCGATTACTTATAATTCCTGTAATATTACTCAGCTACTAACTAAGCTACCAAGCAGCGATCGATAACGTTAGGTTCGTGACATCCTCCCGACGCTGAATCAAAGATTACAGCGCGGGCTTCCCAACATTGCTGCTAGGCATTGCTATCCTACGCCACTTATCTAGGCAAAATGCCCCCGACAGCCCGACTTGATAGCCAATTTCTTTCCCCCAGAGTCCCTGGGTACTATGTTTTTCTATACCTCGGTTGCATATTTCTTGTGCTGAAGCTATATCTCTATCTACTGGCTCATGCACTCCATAACCGCATTCATAACAAACATGATCTCTATCTGATAATTCTTTTCTGACTTCGGAACGACAATTAGGGCATACTTGAGATGTTCGACGATGATCTACTTCATCAACAAATACTCCCCTACGCTTACCTACATATTTGAGTATTTGTCGAAACTGACCAAAAGCAGCATCTAAAATATGTTTGCCCAAGAAGCCTTTAGCCATAATTCGGAAGTCACAATCTTCTAGAAAGATTGTATCTGCCATGTCACAGAGTTGATGAGCTAGCTTGAACTGATAGTCTTTGCGCTGCCAAGCAATATGGTTATGCATTGCTTCTACTTTCTTTCTTGCTTTTTCATAGTTTGCAGAGCGTTTAGTTTTCTTTGACAGACGCTTTTGCAGCACTTTCAGCCTACGATAGCTCTGTTTGAAAAACTTATTCGGTCGCTCTACATAATTATCTGAGGTACAAAGATAAGAAAGCAGTCCAACATCTACCCCGATACAATGACCATGTGGTGTTGGCTCTGGTATCTGGATATCTGATTGAATCGCTACAACAGCAAACCATCCTTTAGCTTTCCTGAGTACCCGTACTTGTTTGACCACAAACCCATCGGGTATAGGTCGGTGTAAATTTATGGGAATCAATCCTAGTTTTGGTAATTTGATTTGCCAAATCCCCCCTTTTATTCCCCCCTGATCAAGGGGGGCGAGGGGGGAGCGTTTGAACTGCGGAAACAACAATGATTTCATCTGTCCAAATTTCTTGAATCTAGGAAACCCGTACCCCCTCTTTTGAAAGAAGTCCCAAGCATCATCTAACCTTCTAATGTTAGTTTGAAGCACTTGTGAGGGTACTTGTTTAAGTCTGGGAAACTCTTTTTTTGCCTTGGGTAAATTGTTTTGCTGTTGATGATATCCAGGGAACGGATAATCAGCACTCATGATATATTCCGATTCCAAACTACACCTATCTATCTGGCACTTACGGGAAGCTATCCAATCTTTTAGCTCTCTAAGCGCATAGTTATAAGATGCACGACAAATATCAAACCACTCACTGAGTGAGTCTTGTTGTTTGGCATCTGGATCAATTTGATAGGTATAATTGAGGATCATTGTTAGATGATCCCATATTTTAGGTTTTTGGTAAATTGCATATCTACAAGGCATCGAGCCTTTTGATCTGCTTGAGGTGTCCATGTATCCCGACGCTGATTTTTCAAATACAGCGCACAAAGGCGCATAGTTCGCCGCATGTACTTATAGCCCCTCAAACTCCCCAACGGTTAAAATTGCCTAATCAAAGCGATCGCGCCTTCATCAATCGACTTCTACCAGTCGTAGCTAGTTTCATAGCCCAACTGAATTAAAACATCACCAAATAATTCTTTAAACCGCTGTTTGTGTCTATCGGTAAAGATTTCTTTCCACTCTCCAGTACGACCAGAACGCAAGTGAGAAGTTTTGTTAATAGTTCCTTTCTGACGTTTACTTTTATTTTTAAAGCTAAATCTTTCGGCAATCTTGAGGCAATTTTGAATTGCTTCTTCACTAAAGCCATAGTGTTGAAAAATTTTGCGAAAAATTGCCGACTCGTTGTGCATAATATCTTCGTACTTAAACTCAATAAAATAAGGGTTGTGATAATCCCAACCAGACATTTCTTCGATAACTTCTTTAGAAGTACCTTCCATTTCTGCTAGTAAACCCTCCTCTCGATCGAAAGAATTCAGGTATTGCTGATAGGTCAAATTATTTAAACTTTTGCGCGGAATATGCGCCCACTCTTCTTTCGTCCATAAATGATAGAAATAAGCCGAAATTACCATATCTCTAGGATCGCGGATCATGTGAGAGCCAATGTAGTCGGGAAGTTTTTTCACGTCAATGCGACTCATATATTCCATAAATACATTGGTATCTCTTCTGAGGTCATCCTGCGTACAACGCTGAAACTTCAAGCCATAGTAGCGAGAGATACTTCTCAATACCCTAATAAACCAAGCTGTACCCACTTTGTGATAGCAACAATGAACAATGAGCTTTTTCTGGTGCCGAGCGACATCAGCAAAAGGCGTTCTCAGTTTTTGCTTGATTGCTGCTTCCAAAGGGGTGTAGAGTAGAGATGACATAAATGTAGTGTCTGAAAATACTATGTAAACCTAAGTTAAGTTACCTATTTTATACGTCTAAGAACTAATCTCAAAGATCTACTAAAGGTTGTATTTGTCAAGCACAATTTTAAGATAATTTCGGCTCAAAAGCTGGTTCAATTAGGACAATTTAGCCATAGGACTCAATCTTCTCCTTCCCATCAGGCATAGTTGGTATGAATTTTTTCAGTCCTACATACTGACGAAAAATATGCCAAAGATATAGAGGATTGAGAATTGCATATCGCTGCCATAGTCTTTTAGGCTCTTGAGTTAGACGAAAAAACCATTCTAAGCCCACATCCTGCATCCATCGAGGAGCTTGGGGTACAGTTCCTGCATGAAAATCAAAAGCAGCACCAACAGCCAAAATCGGGATATTGAGTAGGTCTCGATATTCGTATGCCCAAGTTTCCTGTCGGGGACAACCCAAGCCGAGGAAAACAGCATTAGCTCCTGAATTTTTGATTCGCTCTACTAATTCTAAACGCTCTGCTTGCGATAGCCTTCTAAATTTAGAAGCTTCCATACCAGCAATTTGGAAACTTGGATACATTTGAGCCAAATTATCAGCAAATTTAGTCAACGTCTCTTGCTTGCTGCCATATAAGTAGATACTTAACCCTTCATTAGTCAAAGATTCTGCTACTTTTAGGGTTAAATTAGGGCCGTATACGCGATCGGGTAGTTTTATACCATATAACCAAGACAATGCCCAGCGCACGGGTTGTCCGTCGGGAACAACCAAGTCTAAACCATTCAAGCGTCTGGCATGAATTCGATCTAAGTATCCAGTCATCACACCGTGTACCGCTAAGGCACTAACAGCACAAGCCTCTTGGTTTTTGGCTGCGGAGGTTATTTTGTCAACGGCAAAATCGTAATCTACCGCACTAACGTTGATTCCTAATATAGAGTGTTTTCCTTGGTTAATCATTGTTCGTTCCATCTTTCAACGCCACTTTCATAAATCTCAGTCAAAATTTGATTGATGTCGTATTTGAGTGACCAATCTGGATAATGAGATTTAAACTTAGCCAAGTCGCTGATATACCAAATGTGATCGCCACTACGATTGTCTTCGGTATAGGTGTAGTCTAGTTTTTTGCCTGAAAGCTTTTCGGAAATTTCAATCGCTTCTAGCATCGAGCAGTTGCTTTCTCGACCGCCACCGATGTTGTACACTTCAGCTATGCGGGGATTTTTATAGAATTCGTAAAAGGCAGAGATTAGATCGGAAGAATGGATATTGTCGCGGACTTGTTTTCCCTTATAGCCATAGATTGTATATGGTTTGCCGATCGCCGTACACTTGACTAGATAAGCTAGAAAACCATGAAGCTCGGTTCCAGAGTGATTGGGGCCAGTCAGACAGCCACCTCTAAAGGAAGCGGTACGAATCCCAAAATAACGTCCGTACTCTTGAACCAAGACATCCGCAGCAACTTTTGATGCCCCAAACAATGAATGCTTACATTGGTCGATACTCATGTCTTCAGCTATCCCTGAATAGTATCTATGACTAGAGTCTATTTCCCAACGTTTTTCTTGCTCGATTAGAGGGAGAGTATTGGGGGTATCTCCATATACTTTATTGGTGGATGTAAAGATAAAGACTGCATCGGGACAGTATTCGCGAGTTGCTTGTAGGAGATTGAGAGTACCGTTAGCATTGACAGTAAAATCGGAAAAAGGATCTCTAGCAGCCCAGTCATGAGAAGGCTGAGCAGCTGTATGAATAATCAAAGAAATATCATTACTGTAGTGCTGAAAAATTTTTTCAATCTTTTCATAGTCTCGAATATCTACTTCCTGATGTTGGTAATTGTCGATTTCTTTTTCCAATCTTTGGCGATTCCACTTAGTTGAAGCCTCTTCTCCAAAGAAAAACTTCCGCATATCGTTGTCTATCCCCACAACGCCCATACCAATGCTGCTAAAAAATCTTACAGCTTCAGAACCAATCAAGCCAGCCGAACCAGTGATAATTGCTACGCCCATACTGATTTTTTTTCTAATTTAAAGATCTAATGTGTTTCCAATTGTTAGTTACAATACCTTAACCAGAAAGTTCTCGATCTAAAACTTTCGGCTTAATTTTTTGCGTGTTTTCTACTAAGCATATTCGCCACTAATGCTTGAATATATTACTATGGAACTCGTGGATATGTCGATAGTTAATTTGTAAACTGCATGAGCAATAGATTTGGACGCAAAAAATCAAACAGTGGCATACTTGCCTAGTTTAAAGTCCCCGCCTCAATCAAAAAAGCCGAGAACATCGGGTAAATCCTCGCTCGGTTCTAAATTGTTTCTAAATAGATACAGATTTAGGATATTGATAAAGTTAACTGCATTTCAGGACTTGGCAATCTAGATTGGTTAAGTAATACTGAGAAGCTAGTTGTTTTTGTTTAAGTATTAATAGTTAGAGAGCTGAATTTTGTTTTTATGCTTATTGGAATATTTGAAGTCAGTGAACCCAATCACTATTCAGCAGTTAATGGTTTACTCAAAACTTACGCCAGTAATTCCGACAATGAAATCATCGTTTATACCTTACCTTCAATTAAAAAAGCACTCCTAGAAAATGGCTTACCAGAAAATTCCAAGTTGGTAGTTTTAGAAGCAAATCAGTCTTTGAAAAAGCTCTTAGATGATGCCGAAAAAATTGCCTTTGACCGTATACATATTTGTACTATTTTTGATAACTTTTTTGAGTTTGCTCAATTTAAACCTCAAACAAAAGAGATTTATTTCCACGTACACCAGATTGAAGAATGGTATAACGACGACTTTAACCGCGCCATCAACACCTTGATTCCCAGTCTCAGAAATAAAGACCAAAATCGGCAATACTCTCGGATTTTTGCCCGTGCAGTCGTTGACTATTTGTTTTATCGACCACTGAGAAAGAAAATGTTAGCGACTTTCGAGCAAAACTACAATCTACAGCTAATCGTTCACAGTCAAGGACAAAAAGAAGCATTAGAAGCATATGCTTGCCGATCGCCAATAACGGTCTTTCCTTTTGCAATTTACGAAGGAATGGAAGATCGTAGCCAAAATAATCAACTGTTGCAAATTTGTATTCCTGGGGTAATTACTCAAGCTAAACGAGATTATTTGAGCTTGTTTGAGGTCTTGAAGCAGAATGCTGAAGCTTTGGGCGCTCGCATCGAGTTATATCTTTTGGGATATGTAACCGATCGCGAACAAAAAGAGATGGGAACAGCAATACAGGATTTGATCGATACTGGTTATCAGGTTCGTTACCACGATTCGTTTGTTTATGGAGAAGAATTCGATCGGGCGATCGCTAATTGCGACTTGTTATTAAACAATCAATTTATCAGCAAAAATAGTACCGAAGTTTACGGCAAAACCAAAGAATCGGGCATGATCTTTAATATGCTACGAGCAGCTAAACCTGGTTTGCTACCTAAAGAATACAATGTTTCTTCAGAGTTTCACGACTGTACTCTCTTCTTTGAAAGCTATCCTCATCTGGTAGATCTGATTAAACAGATTGTCCAAGAGCCTCAATTATTGGCACAGTTAAAAACGGCGGCCCAAAATTTATCGCTGAGTTATCTACCAGATAATCTCTATCCAAGGTTGGTATCGGCTAAAAGTTATTGTCGTTCCAATCAATTGATCGGTTAAGGGTTTGCGGTTCGTAGAGACGTAGCCCGCGCATGACTCTATCACAGTATCCGTGATACCACAAGGGTGCAATGTACCACAAGGGTATAATATGCGAAGCGAATCCTGCGCGGGCTTCGCTTCGCTTGCTACGTCTCTAGAGGAATTCGGAGTTAGTAGTTATTCCCCAGTCTCCCAATCCCCTTTACCTCCTCTACCTCTTTTGAGCAAGCTTTTAGCTTCTTCCGTCTGAAGCCCCACGTCTGTACTGCCAAGGATGTAGCAGTCAGCGTGGGATGAAAGACGGGCGTACAAAAAGTTTAATTCAGGGGGGTCTTCAAGTACCAATAAATCTCGTAAATTAGCCAGCCACTTAAATATAAAGACCCTCTTGAATTTACTTACTCTCTCGGCTGGCATTTTATCGTAAACAGTTAAGTTGGTATTCATGAAATCTTCATACAGCAATGGTTTCAAGCGTCGTATAATCATGACCTACGGGTTCGCCCGCAGTAAGTAGTCAAGGGATAATCTAACCCTGTCTATCTGTTCGTCGAGAAAAATATCACCCTCGAAAATATAACGGTGACGCGACAGGCATAGAAAGATAGAGTACAAAAATATGAAAGCTGTACCCATGGATCGTGGGAAAAGGAAACTGCCTGGGCAATCAGAGCGTCGGGGATGTATGGTACTTGTACTGTTCATCTAGATGGTGGGTGCAAAACCTTGAAAGAGGAAATAACCAGGAAAACCTAATCGTGAGGTTAGGGAAGCCCAGACTGTATTGCGGAGCAATCAGTGTGGGAGGAGGTCACTTTACTAACTTGCTCAGTCGCTCGATCTCTTGTTGTACTGTCCGATTCCATTGCTGACGATATTGAGTCAGATCTAAGTCTTGGAGTGATAATCCTCTAATTGCCTCGGCGATCGCTCCTACAGAATTATCTACCAATACCGCCCAATCGCCAAACATTTTTTGGGTTAAAGAGGTTTTGCTAATAATTAATTGTGTATTTGAAGACAATGCTTCGCAAGCACCACTGGGTTGAGTAGCATCGCTAGCGGTTAAAACCAAAGCAGCTAGGCTAGAACACAACATCTGATGGTATTGTTCGGTAGCCAAAAAACCAGTCAGCTTGACGTTATCTAATTCTCTAAGACGAGCAGCAGTTTCTGGGACTAGCTGGTTAATATCAGCCGTAACCACAAACTGATATTCTGCTAATTCTTTCATCGTCTCAATTAACAAATCTACGGGTTCGTCCCAAGGATCGAAGGAAGCAATTACCAAAATCCGTTTTGTTTGCCGTTGTTGGGGTCGATCTGGTTCAATTGGCACAATGGGGTCAGAAATAGTAAATAGTCGGGAGTCAGGAGCGAGTTTTTTGACTAACTGATACATTTCAAAGTTATGCACGATTATCCCTAAAGCGTTTTGAAGTAAGGTTTTAGTGAAAGGCAGATTTTGCCACATTTGTACTTGGAACAAGGGATTGTGGGCATCTATGACATAGGGAGTCTTGGTGAGCCAAGCAGATAAAGCACTAAAAGTAGGCGGACATTGGGCGACAACAAAACTAGGCTTTTTAATTAAAATGTCTCTAACATTGACAAGTAACTTGATTAGGTAGTCTAAAGGACGCAAATATTTGTTGCCAAATAAATGAGGGATAAATTTTAATTCGCAATCGATCAGAGGAGCTAGTACTTCTGGTCTTCTTTGATATTTTTTCCAGACTAAAAATAAACCAGAAGTTTGTTTGGCTAGTGGGTTTTTAGGCATTCTTGAAGATATGGCTAGTTGAAATTTTTGTCTGTCTGAGTGAGGTCTATAACTATGTTTAACCTTATTCACTATCTATAACTGCTAGATATTACCACTAAAAAGACCTAACTGATTTCAGCCAAATTACCTAACTTAATTTTATCGATTATAGTGTTACGATCGCTCAATTCTTCTTGACTATCAAATTAACAGGATCGATGGCTAAAGCGCGATCGGGCTTTTTTTACTGACTCTGAAAGCGGATGTTTTCAATCGAGTAAATGTTTACTGTTGCCATTAAAACCAAAGAGCGAAATTTTATCTCCCTTAATTGAATTAAGTTATCTGTTATTGCTGTTCCCGCAGTCTTGTAGATCTGAATAAAAATAAATTTTTTACTGTGCGATATTAGAGTCATAGCGATCGATATAGTAATCCTATCTCAAGAGCGAAAATTATTCTGATACGTATTATTAGTTCTTGGTTTTTAGTCATTGGTTAGGCTGAAGGTTTTAGGAGCTTTGCAAGTTATTCAAACGCTTATTTTAAGAGCTACTATCGATCGCTTTGTGTTTTTACTACAACCAAGTTTTCATCCTAATTCAATCTAAAATCAAGTTTAAACTTATAAATATACAAATAAACCTAGATTTGTTTTTTGAGCAAATAATTCTTAATTTAGATTTGATAAAAAGTTAATATTTTTTGCATTAGTTATTGTCATTCATCATTTTTTGTGCTACATCAAAAATCGAAATAATTACTCAGAAAAATTTGGAGTTATAGTTAAGATAAGATTAAAATAAATTTAAGTAGATTAATTATGTCTTGGTATTAATCTTTAAAACCTACAAGATTGGCATATTTAATCGAGCGATCGCCTTGATAAAGTAATAGATGAAAGTTTATACCTTTAATGCTCTAGATACTACTCGCGTAGAAATATTATGGTCGCTAAGACCCAAAAATAGAGATAAAATATTCAACAAATTTATCGAACAAACCAATTATACAGAAGTTAATTATATTCAAGATTGTCAGATAGCTATTTATCCTCAAAGGGTGTTTCATCCAGAAACTTTAGAATTAGATCTTGGTATATATGATGCAGCTATTTTGGCACAAAAGCACAATAAATCTCTAATTATCGATGCTACGAGCGACTCTGATGTTTTTTTAAATATACCAAACGCTCATATTTTACGTTGTGGTTTATATAAAAGTCTCAAACAATCATTTGAAACCGAATCTCCTTTTTGGAGTAACTACAGAACCAAAACTGCTTTAGATGCTTTGTTTATATCTCCCAAAGGTAAAAAACCTGCTGTTGGTTTTTGCGGTACAACATCTTCGATGGGTAAATTATCTAATTTAGGAAAATTGTTAATACCAACATCGATAGCCAAGTCCGTATTAGCTCAAGGAAAATTAGCTCGTAAAACTGATATCAGATTGCGAGAAGGAATGAGTTTAAAACTGCGGGAAATAGCGATCGCGCTTTTGTCTGGCGATCGACGGTTAGATAGCTATTTTGAGGTTACTAATAATTATCGAAGTTATTACTGTAAGGATACACAGAATTGTATATTGCTGGAAAATTTATTTATTAAAAATACCAGTAAATGTGATTATATCTTATGTGTCAGAGGTACTGGAAATTATTCAGGGCGTTTTTATATGGCTTTAAATGCTGGACGAATACCAGTGGTGATAGATACCGATGTAGTAATTCCTTATGAAGAGCGACTTCATTTAGTTAAAGTTCCAATCAACTCTCTAGATATAATAGGAGACATTATTTTAGAACATTTTGAAAAGACAACCGAATCAGAGTTAAAAGAGATGAAAATTCAAAATAGAGAGGTCTTCAATCAATTTTTAACTCCAGAAAAGTTTTTTCCTAATTTTATCCAAAATATTATTTAAGAGTTTACCTATTATTGAGAAAAACTATTCTATTTCTTTTTGATTAGACGATTGAAAAGACCAAGAAAAATATAGCTCTTTTGATTGAGCTTTAATATAGGATAGCAAGCCATTAATAAATATTACTATACCCAACATTTCTAAGATCTCTTCAATACTTGAAGCAATTCCGTAGACAGTACCATAATCAAAATTATCGGCAATATAGCCACCTACTAATTCCATACCTAAAGCTCCAACTACATATACTGCTCCTGCCAAAATAAATAAAGTTTTAGTTTTAGTAGGTAAGTGCCAAATAAATTTTCTGAAAGTAAATAAGAAAATAATTAGTAAAAAAAATGCTGGAACAACCCAAGTAAAATACAAAATACCTCTAGCATTTATTGCTTCTCGTAACACAGGAATAAATAACTCATGGATACTGCAAGCCTCATCTATTGCTAGTAATAAAAAAATTACAGCTAGTGCTTTCCAATATTTAGTATATCTAGCCTTTTGAATTTTTTTGACAGTGGCAATAATAGCTAACAAATAACTACAAAATCCTAAAGCCAATGCAGAGTAAAGAGAAGGAAAATTCGATTCTCGGTCGAAATTAAAATACTGAGAAATAATCTGAGTATCATTATGGGCATTTAACCACCGAACCAATATTCTCTCAGCAAGATTAAATAAAATTAATAAAAAAATTGTCGAAAGTAAGAACTTAGTAACCTTTCGTGGTGACAGGTTATATCCAGGAATCTCAAATTGACCCGATAAACGGCTAGACCTCATAGAATCTATTTAATGTAACACTGAATCGTATTATATTAATAATACCTTAATTTAATAATAACTTTATTTAAATTAAATCTTAAGTTTACTGATTCGGAATTTGGAATTCGGAATTCGGAGTTAATTGTATTTCCTTATTCCTTATTCCTTATTCCTCTTTCCTTCTCCTCTACTTTCCCATCTCTCCTATCTCCCTCTGGAGGGGCTGTATGCGCGAGGAAACCTCTAAGAGTTATTACAGCCTACTTGGAGCTTCTTTTAAGGCTCGTGCTACTGCTTCCCAAGCTGGTTTCTTGAGGTATTGTTGGTCAAACAATAGAGGTCTGACTGCTGCCCCATCTTTTCTGGGAGCAAATTTTGATAACCAGGTATAGCGATCGCTTAAACCCCAGCTGACAATAGTAGTCACCGCTGGTTCGTCAAGGACTACGGAAAGATACTGATAATAGGCTTGGGCAACCAGGCGATCGCGTTGGGCAATATTTTTAGGCAGGCGATCGTCTCTAACATCTAGTTCTGAGATAATGATTTCTAATCCCATACTGGCAACATCACTGAGAAACTGACGGAATTTTTGAGCATCAAACTCATTCTGACGATGACCCTGAAGATGACTCTGAATTCCCAAAGCATGAACTGGTGTTCCTTTAGCCTTTAACCTTTCTAACAGATTGAGGACTGCTGCACGCCGTTTTTCTTCGTAACTATTACCATAAGGATTGCTGTAGACTAGCCCATTATCGTTATAAGTTAAGATTGCCTTAGGGTCGGCCTGGGCTGCAATCTTAAAAGCACGTTCGATATAATCTGCCCCCAAAAAATTCAGCCAGGTTGGGTATTTGTCACCCCTAACACCACTTTTAGTAGTATCTTTTAAATTATCACTTCGACCATCTTCAACATTAATAGCTTCATTTACCACATCCCAGGAATGAACTTTTCCTACATGGCGTTTGGCAAGAGTCGTAATATGATTAACAAAAATCTTATCAATTTCAGTACTAGTAGTATCGCTAGCCTTAAATTTTTCCACTAACCAAGGTGAATTAAATTCATTCCAAATTAGCGGATGTCCTCTAAAAATAAGCTCGTTTTCCAAAGCAAAATTAAGAAAAGCATCGGTTTGAGTAAAATCATAATTATCACTACCAAATGGGCCTACAGTAACGCCAAAAAAACCGCCCACTATAACTCCATATTCGCGAGTAAAAACTTTTTGAAACTTGAGATCTTGTGGTAGTTCATCATAAGCTCTTTGAGGAAAACCACCGTATAATATACCTTTAGCTGCTGCTAATTGGCGTAAACTTTCGCCCCTACCCCGCTTATTTTGTTTATTTAAGTTATTAATATATTGATTTACTTCTTGAGCTTGGACTGCATAATCTGAAGACTTACGTGCCAAAGCAACAGCACTAAATCCACTCAATCCTAAGAGAAAAGAACGCCTTCCTCGATTAATTTTATTTTTAGTCATAGAAATAGCTTCCTGACTTCATATTATCTTTACACTGTCAATTTTATCTATTGAAAATCATTTTTAACCTCTGTGTATCTATCTATAATTTTTTTGAGCAATTATAGTCTTAATATAAGATTGCAATCAATGATAGAAAAAATCTAGCTGGAAAACTCTTACCGAGCGAGTAAGGTTGCTAGATTAAAATAGCCAGTCAATTAAACAGATTGTTTTGAATACTTATAAATAGCTACCCACAAAAATACCGTTAATAAAAATTCCGAGATGATTGTCGCCCAAATAGCACCATGCCAACTATAAATAGGGATCAACCAAAAATTTAATATACCATTAACAACTGCAACTAATACCTGAGCAGTAGTTCTGACGCTTTGGTAATTCGCGCCTGTCAAAGTATCGGCAGCAAAAAAATGTAGGGTTTTGAAAAAGATCGCAGGAGAAAGCCAGATCAATGCCCAAGCAGAATTTTGATACTCTGCACCTAATATTATTGGGATTAAGGGAGCGCAAATCACTAATCCTAAAATTGCTATTAAAGAATATCCCAAAGTCATGGGCAACAATTTCTTACAGAGTGCAAAACTACCTTTAATACCCGAAGCTCCTTGTTGAAAGAACTTTCTAAACGAAGCTAAAGCCACCGACTGCACTGGAGTAAATGCTACGCTTAG
This sequence comes from Pleurocapsa sp. MO_226.B13, assembly GCA_030064795.1. The sequence continues at coordinate 17,415 of JASJEI010000346.1, forward strand.
TACGTGATATGCAGCACCGTATATTCCCGTAGCTTCTAAGGTAGACAACTTAGCCAGCATGGATTTATCCAAGTCGTTATAAATGTTTTGAGCAGAGACGCTAATTGCAAAAGAAAGTCCCAATCGTAATTCTTGTTTGACTTGAGATAAATTAAATTTGGGATAAGCTATCTGCTTAACTGCCAACAATGTTGACATTGCCGAAGCCAAAAAAGTAGCAATGCAGTATAAGATACACCAGGTTAGTACGGTAGGGCGATCGAAACAAGCGATAAATACTACAGCTGCAACAAATCGGTTTAAAGAAACTATAATAATTGCTCTGGCAGTATAACTCATCAAGCCAACCGCAATAAAAGCATCTCTTACAGCATCGTTTAATCTTAAAAAGATTAGATTAGCTAAAGCCACAAAAAATACCGAATAAATCGAAATATTCGGGATCGAAACAAAATTGTAAACTATTAAAATTAGCGAAATTAATGTAGAGCCAAAAACAAGAGTCTTAAGAATTGTCGTTCCCCAATACTCTCTAAACAAACTTCTATTACGAGAAACATTCTGAATTAAAACTTCTCCACTACCCAAACTGGCAAAGGGAATAAAAATCGACACGATCGCTACTATACCAACATAAGCTCCGTATCTTTCTGGTTCAAAAGTTCGCGCCAGAATTATAAAATATACTCCTTGAACAACCAATCTCAGAATAAAAGATCTAAAAATTGTTAGAGAATTTTTTAAAGTACTACTCTGTAATAAGTTGCTAATTTTTACACTCAACCTAGTTTTTGGCATAAATTAATTAGTAGATATTGCTACTTTAGCTGGTGTTTTTCTAGTCGATATCTTCATTGAATAAATAGAAGCTAGAGTGATAATCCAAATATTACTTGAAGTGAAAAAAGAAACTTCAGTGAAATTCAGAAAAACACTATAAATCAAAAATAAAAATATCCAAAGCATTTTTGGATCTTTAGACACTAAATACTTAAATAAAGAGTTAAACAAACAGCTAATATAGCCAGATATAAATACAATTAGACCAACTAATCCTAGATTAAGCCATAGTTGAATATAACCATTGTGAGAATGTACTGGAGACCAAGTGTGTATTTGCCAAAGCAGATATGCCGTCCTACTTTCACCAGAGAAAAAACTACCATAACCATAGCCCAACCAAGGTTTCTGGCGAATAAATTCCCACAGAGTGTCCCATAAAATTGTCCGACCAGACAAAGTTATATCTTTGTCATTAACACTTAAAAAAGTATTAAAATTAATCAGCAGTAAAAACAGTGCTATGGCGGTAAAGATCAAAAATAATAAGATTAGTAACACGCTTTTTTTGGATTTTAAGGATAATCTTTTTAATCCTTGAGCGATCGCAAAAATGAATAAGACACTCATTAAAGCTGTTGCCGACTCGCTAAAATAAGTTATAACTACCGACATAAAACAGCAAAACTGTAAAAATAACTGCCTTTTTTTATTTAATAAAGAAAGAAAGTAAAAGGTTAAAAAAGCAGTAAACATACATTCACCCAAACCATTTTTGTGAGGAAAAATGCCCTGCCAAGCACCAACAATGGCATCGGTGTTCATGATTCCGTATTGAGGTAAAGCTAAAGCAAACAAAAAACTAAAAAACAAGGCAATACCATAAGTCCAGCCATATATCCTTAACTGTTTTTCAAAGTTATAGGCAGAACCCAAGTAAATCCCAAACATGGTTGCTCCCATTAATGAAATTACTTTTCTAAATGCTATGTGAGGTACGGAAGACCAAGTTACTGAAACGATCGCCAAACCAATTAAACACAACAGCCAGTAATGAGTACTCAAAAAAGCTAAAGTTCTTTGCCAACGAAAAGCCAACAGTAAGAGAGTCACAAAATAGATGCCGATAAAAACCAGGCGCAGTAGTGGACTATCAATATCTCCTCCACCCGAATTAGTTCCCAAAATAATCGGATAAAATCCATGTGAAAATAACAGCAATGCAATCACTGTAAAAACATTTTCAAAGGGTCTAATTGACTGTTTCATTTGGTTAGCACGAGCCAAAATTATCTTGTTTTTATTGTCTCTAAATATTTAGGGCGAGGTTCAAGGTGCGATCGCTGTTTTTCACTATTAGCAGTAAAGGTTTCTGTAGGGAGAGTTCAACCAGACAGAAACCTAACCTCAGACAAGATTTTTATTTTTTTGTCAGAAACCCTCAGTGCGATCGCGCTAGTTGCTTACCCTATCTGCATAATAGTAATTATTGTAATAGTACGGTTCGTTACTCATGTCCGCGCCATTAACAATTACACCCAATACTTTTTGTCCAGTAGTATCCAACATCTTCTTGGCTGCTGTAGCACTACCGTAATCTACTACTCCAGGACGCACCACAAACAAAAATCCATCAACTAGTTTGCCGATAACTTTAGTATCTGCAATACCAATCAAAGGAGGAGTATCAAAGATCACCCGGTCGTAATGCTGAGATACACTATCAATAAAGGCTTTCATCAATGAAGAATCTAGCAAAGCAATCGGATTCTCTGGAATAGTGCCTGAAGTCAATACATCTAGGTTGGTCATGACATTTTGCACGCTATCTTCCCATTTGGCTTCCTGCTGGAGAACGTTGCTCAAACCTACTTTGTTAGAAATTTCCCAAACATGATGTTGAGATGGGCGACGCATATCTGCATCGACCAGCAAAATTCTTTGACCGCATTGAGCGCGAGCTACCGCTAAATTAGCCGAGACTGAAGATTTACCTTCTTGGGGAACCGAACTAGTAATAGCAATAACTTTTTTCTCGCTTTCCCCATCTAGCAGCTTGAGGTTAACTTGAATGTTTTGATAAGCTTCTTTGAGGGGCATCATCGATACATCGGTCGAAATCTGCTCGGTTAGCTTTGCCGTTGCAGTCCCAGGTAGTTGTGGTTGCCTACTTTCTTCAGGCAATTTTAATTCTGGTACTACGCCGTGTAAAGGATAGGCAAACATCTCCTCCACCTCTTGCGTATTTTTGATGGTGTTGTCTTTGAGATCGAGCAAGAAAGCTAATGCCATACCAAACAAAGCACCCATCATCGCTCCCGCGGCGACGATAATTTTACCATCGGTGTTGACAGGATCTTCTGCCAACGCAGCAGGAGAAACTATCCGAACTTTATCTGGTTCTCTACCTGTAAGAACACCCAAGTCCTCCGCTCTACTGAGTAGAGTATTGTAAACTTTTTGAGCAGCGTCAACCTTCCTTCTCAGTTCTCTTTGTTGTTGCTGCAATCGTGGTAAATTATCAGATCTTTGTTGATAGGCGTTGTAGGTATTTCTTAGAGATGCCAGCTTTTTTTCCAGTCCTTCTTTGCGCAATCCTAATTGGGCATATTGGGCTAACTGGGCTTGTTTTAGTTCTCCCAGGCTCAAAATATTGATCTTGCTAGCTAAGTCTCGCTGTTGACTACCTAAAGTGCTAGTAATTTGTCGTTCTAATAATGCAGTAAGATCTGCTTGTTCTTCTTTGAGACTAATAATTTGAGGCGCGTTATCAGACAAGAAATTTCTTTTTTGAGCCAGTGCCACATTAACATTCTGGAGTTGTTCTAAAACTTTTTGCACTCCCACAGATTGACTCAAAGAGCTAACGGCAGCAGCTTCTTGCCAACTCATTCCCAGTTGAATTCTCAGCCTGTTATATTGTGCGTCAACATCTTCCAAGTCTGCTTCTATCTGCTCTATTTGACTTTCAATTTCGGCAAGAGAATCAATAGTAGAATCTGTCAGTCCATCTATGTCTGCTATGCGGTTGCGATTTTTAAATTGTCGCAATTCCTCTTCAGCTTTTTGGAGATTTTCTTCTGCTTTGGGCAATTCTGTTGTCAAAAAGTCTTGAGCTTTTAGTGCTTCACTCCGATTAAATATGGCATAGTCCTCAGAATACAGTTTTACCGCTCGATCGACTAATGCCACTGCCACATCGGGGTCGGAATCGCTATAGCTAACCCTCAATAACTCCGTTCCCATAATCGGTTCTACTTCCAGATCTTTGACCACGCTTTTATAGGTTAGAGGTTCACCGCGATCGTCTCTCAGGTCTAGTTCTTGGATCAGGTTTTCGACAATCGGTCTTGATTTGAGAATCTTAGCTTCGGTTTCGAGAGGATCTTTTTGGTCGAGGACTCGTCTCTCGTCTTTTCCAGCCACCCCTTTAATACCCAGTACGTCTTCGGTATTGTCGGGTTTGATTTGTAATTGAGCTTCTGCTTCATAAACATCTTCTGAGGCTAGAGCAGCAATTAGAGAAATACCGAGGATACCAGCAAAAGTTGCCGTTGCCGGTATCCAGCGACGCTTTAGGACTTGCCAATATCGATTAAAGTCTATATATTCTTCCAAATGTAAATTAGAATCCATAAATCTTAACAATAAACTAACGAACTGGTCGTATTGAAAATATATTTTGAACTATTGGTGAATTATTCTCTATTGAGCTTTAGTACGCGCCTTTAGCACCAAAGACCACCCGCACTGTTTGGAGAAGAATTCTAAAATCTAACCCCAGCGACCAATTTTCGATATACTCGAAGTCTAGATCGAATACCCCATCAGAATCGGTATCAGAACGTCCGCTGACTTGCCAGAGACCAGTGATGCCAGGCAAAACTTCTTGACGGAAGTGATGATTTTGAGCAAATTTAGCCACATCTCTTACAGGCAGAGGACGCGGCCCGACTAAACTCATTTCACCTCGAAGGACGTTAAATAGTTGAGGCAGTTCATCGAGACTGTAACGACGTAAATATTTGCCTACTCTGGTAATTCGAGGATCGTCTTTGATTTTAAATAAAATGCCTCCCTGGACTTCATTTTGTGCTTCTAATTGCTGTTGTAGTTCGCTGGCATTTTCGACCATGGTACGAAATTTCCAGATTTTAAAATGATTGCCATTTAAACCTACGCGAGTCTGTTTGTACAAAATAGGGCCAGGAGAGTCTAACTTGATTAGTGCTGCGATAATCAACATCGGAATACCAATAATCATCAGCAGAATCAGAGAAACTACGAGATCGAAAATACGCTTACTAAAGAAATCAATACCAACGATCGCCGATTGAGCGAGTCTAATGGTCGGAACTCCAATAATGGTATCGATTTCTGCTTGTCTTTCGGGTAATTTGATATTAATCGGTAAGATGCGCCAATTTACCCCAATCGTTCTCAGTTTCCAGTACAAACTAGCTGCTCTTTTTACTGCTTCCCAGGAACAAATAAATACTTCATCCAGTTCTTTAAAGTCGATTTTATCTAAAGCCAGATATAAGGAATCATCATCATCAAAATCGGATAGATCTAACTGTCCGGCAATTTGAAATACTTCACTGCTTTCTAAAAGACGTTGAGATCTTTTTAGCTCTTCGGGATTACCAATCAGCAAGATCTTTTGTCTGAGGGGAAAATGTTTCTGACGTACAAAGGCCCAAATCCAGTTGAGAGTTTGACGCTGAAAAGCGATCGAGACAGTCGCAACGATCGAGGCAACGACTAAGCGATCGAAAATCTCCGCGCCATAAAACCTTAAGACAACTGGTATTATTGCCACATGAGACAAGAGAACCGCTTTAATAGAATTAGCGATATTTCGGCTTTTATCTCCTTTGCGATACAAATCGAAAGCCGAAAAGAGGAAGAGCATAAACACCAATACAGTGATAAACAAACTGTAAATTTCTGGGTTTTGCCAGATTGTATCGAGCCTAAATTCCTGCCAGCCTGAAGCATTTGCCATAGTCCAACTCCACCAGAGTGCCAGACTATCTAAAACAACCAAAATGACTATCTTAGCTCGATAGGAAAATTCTTTTCCCGCTAGCTTGAGATAGCCTGGAGAGCGGAGATCCCTACAATTAGCGATTTTCTGAACCAGATGATTCTGATCTAATCCGTAATCTGGAGGACTGGAAAACTTGTCTAACATAACCTTGCTTTGCGATTTAATTTTGAATTCTGAATCAGAGCCTGAAGAGTCCAGCAGTTTCCCTAGCTACTAGGGCAAAATAGCCTAACCGACAAAATATTTAATTGGCAATTGTACGAGAGCTTGTTTCTAATGCGATCGAGTTTCAAAAGAAAATACCAATAATTGTCTACATAATAATAACTAAATATTGTCATTTAAAGGAATATACGTAAAGTATTATATTAGTATTTCTTGCAGGCTTCAAAACTACTTTTTTTCTAATGCGATCGAGTTGCAAAAAAAAAATACCAATAATTGTCTACATAATAATAACTAAATATTGTCACTTCAGAGAATATACATAAAGTTTTAGATTAGTGTGTCCTAGAAGTTTCTCTTCTTCTCTTCACCATCAATCCTTTGGTGCCAAGCTATCCTTAGCTTTATAATAACTTTACATAATATGTAGAAAAAGACAAAAATTTTTAGTACAAAATGCTGAGATTGTAGTTGAAAATCCTGAATTAAAAAATGTCTTTTCGACGCTGGACGATTAAGGCAACAACGGCATAAATCAGAGTATGAGCAATTAAAATTCCCCAATTTAGACCTAAATTGTTCCAGGTAGTCTCGTATACAGGAGTGGCTTTAAAAATATCATTAATTATTTCCTCGGTTAAAATTTGATTGGGTTGGGGAGCCATAGCATTAACATCTGCTAAAGAACCATAAGCACCGATAGACCAGCGACTTAGCATTAACCAGGAAAGCTTGCTAGACCAACCTTCTAGATTGAATAAAACTCCCGAAAAAATAATCTGAGGAATCATAATTAAGGGCAGAATGCCATTACCTTCGTTTTCGGTTTTGACCATAGCAGATAGCATCAGACTGAGACTGGTGCTGGCAAGTAAAGTCAAAAAGGTAGTGATTGCAAAACCAAGATACCAAGGAATTAATTCGGATTCGGGAGCTTCAAAAACTAATAAAACTACGGCAGCAATTAAAATTGTCTGAGCTAGAGCTAACCCACCACGAATTAATAGTTTGGAGGCTAAGTAGGGTAAAAGTCTTAGATTGAGGAGACGCTCGCGAAAATAGATAGCTGCTTCTTTGACAATTTCGCGGATGGAATTAGATAGCCCGATCCAAATTGCCACACAGCTAAAGATAAATAGTAAGCGTAGAGCAAGAGAACCCTGAGTGATACTCGGTTCGTCAACCACGCTCAAAGGCTGCTCGTTGCGTAGGGGGAGTCCCGTTAAGGCAATGGTAATTGGCCCAGCCAGCAAGGTCAAAATTAAACTGGTAGTGTCTCTACTTACTAGTTTCCAGTAACGCTTACAAAGTAGAGACAGTTGTGCCAGGGGTGAAATACCTGTTTTAGTGCTATTGGATTTGGCTGCTTGTTGATTTTCTTTACCTGGAGAAAGGGAATTTTGGATATAGGATTTATATTCGGGAGAATTGGCATATTTTTCTGACCAATAGCTAACTCGCTCGGCGATCGCCGCTTTGTTTTTGCCTTTGTTTAACTCAATATAGATATCGGCAAAATCGCCAAAATGTTCGCTGTCAAAGCGTCCTGCATATTGCTGAAAAAAGGGCAGGGCTTCTTCTGGTGGCCCGTAGAAACATAAATTTCCTCCCAGTCCCATAAAGGCAATGCGATCGCAAATACCAATATTATCAGTGGCATGAGTGACTAGAGCAATTGTTCTGCCTCGATCTGCTTGCTCTCGTAGTAGCAACATCATTTCTTTGTCCAAACCAGGATCTAGTCCCGAAGTTGGCTCATCAAGGAAAAACAGTTTGGGATCGGCTAAAAGTTCTACTCCAATACTCACCCGTTTGCGTTGTCCGCCACTAAGTTTGGTTACTAGCGTGTTGCGAACGTGAGATAGTTTGATCTGTTCTAAAGTATTAGTAATTACTTCACTAATATTAGTATCGGGGGGCAAGCGCAACTGACAGGCAGAGCGCAATACTTCTTCTACGGTCAATTCCCGATGGATAATGTCATCTTGAGGGACATAGCCTACCTGAGAACGATATACTGGCCAATTTTTGCGCAGGTTATCGCCATTAAGATAGACATTACCCGAAGAGATCGGAGCAATTCCCAGTAATGCCTTCATCAAAGTAGATTTACCCGCACCACTACCACCGACAAATGCCACCAACTGTCCTGGTTCTAAGACTAAATTGACTTCGTTGAGGATGGTAAAGGTTTCGCCTTTTTTATCTTTGACCCTAAAAGTTAACCTATGGGCATCAAGACGAATTTGATTGGTGGCGTTGGTTAGTTCTAGAGCTTCTCCTGTAAACAGTAATACGTAAGGGCCGATTTGAATCGTATCCTCTTTGTTGAGGGTGTAGGATTTTTCGAGGCGGTTGCCGTTGACAAAAGTTCCGTTAGTACTGCGATCTTGTAGAATGTAGCGACCCTTACCATCGGGGTTAATCGTAGCGTGGAGACGGGATACGGTGGGAGCATCTAACTCCATAGAAGCGGTACTATGAGGATTGGGCGCTCTACCCAACTCTACGGGCCAGTTTTGCAATCCTTTTAGTTTGAGGCTACGAACGCTGGGGATACTCATTTCACCCAGTCGAGGATTGTAATAGGTTAGAGTTATTTGTTGGCGCGGGTCTTGACCTATATGTAATTGCTCGTCATTTTTCAGGATATGTCCTTCAGTCAGATTGATTCGCGACTGATTGAGAAAAATACCGTTGCCACTTGGTTTTTGATTGTAGCGATCGCCGTCGTAAATCCGAAAGTTGTTACCTTCTTTTTCGATGATGGCTTGTCTGCGGGAAATTACATTCCAATCTTTGGGAGTTGGTATATTTGCCCAGCTAGGATCTCTACCTAGATAGTTGGTGCCATCTTTTAAAGTCAAGATTTCTTTACGACCTTGATTGTCTAATTCAAGATAAGGTTCTGTACTAACAACTGTTCTATTAGAATAATTACCAGTCATTTTTGATATTTATTATTGTTTATTTTAGGAATTTAATTTCCACTTAACTTTGGCTTATCGAGGCTTTATTTTAAGGAATTAATATATACAGAAATTAGTATATCTTCACCCTTAAACTGTTTTAAACCTGTTTGCTGCTCAAAATTAAGCAAACTTGCCTGCAAACTCTTATTACTATGGTATTGAATTATTTTAGTTTTATTTAATCTCGTTCCCAATCTTACTTACATTTGTCAATGTTTGTTTTGAAAAATTAATCATTGCTGAATATGAGCTAGATTTTTGTCCTACTATCAGTTTGATTGAAAAGCTAATTTTCACAATCAATGTACCACAGATTGACTACACAAAAAATGACTAGAAATTATCTGCGCTCGCCATCTTCACTAACCTGGGTGTGAAATGGCAACCTAGAGACTATCGCTTAGTTAGCATTGTGTAGTATTTTGGGTAGAGAGTCAGAAAATGGAGATTGAGAAGATTTAGTTTTCTCTTCCCAGGCTCATGCTGCCGAGAAAAATAGCGAAAGCATACTATTATAGGTAACGCTCTTGCGGTTAATTAAAAATCACTATAATTTATTTTTGGTTGTCTAATGCTTCCTCGCCAAGACCCAGTTGAAATTTTCTCTACTTTTATTCAGTTTGACTACGATCGTTTTAGTAGGTGGGTGACAGATACTCGCTTGCGTCGCAGCATGAGGCAGGCTAGCAACAAAATACCTCGCGAAAGTTCGGAAAACTTTTGGGTATTATACTGGCATCAAATCTGGCAGGAACAGCCCAACAGTCTGGCTAGAGAGCATTTAGCTGCCTATCTACAGGAAATTTGCTTTTGGGCATCGACCAAGACCATCGGTGGCTTTGATAGTACCCAGTACACCGTACCAGATTGTTTCCAAGTAGCGATCGCGGGAATTGATAAAGTACTTAAGGGATTCGATCGCGAACGGGGGTATAATCTCAAAAGTTACGCTAGTATTACATTTGGTAATTTGATTCGCGAGTTACTCAGGCAAAAGCGAGAAATTGACATTTGTTCGGATTGGTCGCTACTGCGTAAGCTGAGTCAAAAAAGGATGAGTGAAGCTTTATTGAATGCGGGACTAGATCCAGAGGTAGTTGAAAGCCACATTTTAGCTTGGAATTGTCTCAAGACTATATACGTACCAGAGCGTGCCAGTTCGACTCGCAAACTACCCAAACCAGAACCAGAAACTTGGATGGCGATCGCCAAGCTCTACAATCAGGAGCGTCAACGCCAGCTAAATCCTCCAGGAGAAGCAGCGACACCTGAAAAACTGGAAAAATGGATGTTAATCTGCGTTCGGGCTGCTCGTTCCTATTTATTTCCCAGCGTTACTTCGATTAATCAACCCAAGCCTGGATATGACTCGGGAGAAATTGTCGATTCGATCGTCGGAGAAGTGGACGATTCTTTGTTGGCGGATATGATTGTGGAGGAAGAAGTCCAACAACGCAGCCAACAGCAAACCGATATTAATCAATTTTTGACTGCAACGATTCAAAAACTCAAACCAGAAGAACAGAAATTATTAGAACTATATTATTCCCTAGAACTCAAACAGGCACAAATAGCCAAGGAGCTAAACACTCAGCAGTACACGGTTTCGCGCAAACTGGCACGGGCGAGAAAAGGACTGCTCAAAGCTCTGGCAAAATGGAGCCAAGAAACAATGCATATCTCTTTGACATCGGACGTACTCGACAACATAAGCTCATTATTAGAAGAATGGCTTGCTGGATATTACGGCAGCAATAAATAAGAAAAATCATATATTACGCTTAGGAGTACCCCGATGACTACCGCCAACCCAACTTTATTCGATCCCACTCAATTAGTTCTCGAACTAAACGAAACTATTATTAATCGAGCTTGGCAAAAAAGCCAAGACGCTGCTAACCCTGCAAGCCGTTGGCAAAAGCATCTCAACCAAGTGACCTTAAATACTTTTTTACCTTGGTTACAAACAGAAGAAGATGCAACCGCTAAAGCTGGTTTTAATTCGGCTACTCAAGCCGATCTCTGGGAGTTAGTTAACGGTACGGCGATCGACATCGGTGGCACAAAATTAGTCTTGATTCCTAGCGAAGCCGAAGACTTGAGCGAAATGCGCGTACCCCAAGAATGGATCGATATTCCTGGATGGGCAGCCGATTACTATTTAGCCGTACAGGTAAGCCTAGATGGTGGCTATCTTCGTGTTTGGGGTTATGCTACTCATCAACAACTAAAAAATAATGGCGATTACAGTTATGGCGATCGCACCTATAGCCTCAGCGACGAACAATTAATTACCGACATTGATGTTTTGTGGGTGGCTAGAGAACTATGCCCCAACGAAGTAACTCAAGCAACAGTTGAACCAATTAAGACTTTTGCCAATGCTCAAGCAGAAAATCTAATTCAACGTTTGGGTAGTCAGTCGCAAGTTCTGCCTAGATTAGCCGTTCCCTTTACTACCTGGGCTGCTTTAATGCAAAATCCAAAATGGTGTCGTCGTCTGGCTGCAACTCGTCGTGGACAAGGGATTAAAACTCCTGTCTTGCAGTGGTTGCAACAGGGTATGACCAACCTAGCCTCAGAATTGGGCTGGAGACAAATCGAAATGACTCCTGGTGCTGTCGGTGCTAGAGGAACAGCCGTCTCAGAAATCGCGAGTAGTAATGTTCCCGCTTTTGGTTTGGCCAAACAAATTGCGATCGCCAATCAACCCTACGAGCTAAGAATCTTTCCTTTAGCCGAAGCTGGTTCGTGGCGTTTTGAACTCTGTTGTCTTACCCCTGGCTGTGTCATTCTTCCTGGAGTTAAACTGAGACTTCTTACCGAAGATTTACAGTCCTTTGAAGGCAATGAAGAAGTAGCTACCGAACCAGTAGAACTATTATTTATCGAAGTGGATTTAGAACCAGGAGAATCATTGGTCTGGCAAGT
>JASJEI010000337.1 GCA_030064795.1 Pleurocapsa sp. MO_226.B13
GGTTTCTCTGAAATCTTTGCAAATTAAGGACTCTAGAGATCGAACATAAGTACTGTTTTAACAGAATTACGTTGTTTCAGCCATGCTTAAGAATGCTAACCCTCCAAGTCGTGTTAAGTTACCTTTGGAAGGGTTCAATTAATGGTATTAAGTTACAGATTTGGGCGACCTGGTTATTTTATGCCGTTTTAGTCGATTTGGGAGATTCTGTTGCTGATGAACTGTCACTTCCTTTCGACCGCATCTCCGAAGATATGATTTATCGTGGCCTTTATTATTTTCATGGTGCTTCATCCCGGGGAGAGGCTCACGACCCAGTTAAATATTTTGCTAATCCTGATCTTCAGAAATGTTTAGGGATTGTCAAAAGACAGCGAAAACCCAACCAAAGGCTCATAGTTGCTCCCTTTCCCGAGAAACAGCAAGGCTCAAACCAATTTTTTCCCCAATCTTCTTCTAAATCACCCTTGACACCTTGCTTTCAAGCTTAACTTGTTACCAATGTCTGTCAATAGATAAAAAGACAGGTAACGAGAGCCATGAATCAATCAGATCGTACTGATTTAACCGATCTCAAGTCTCTACTAAAATATATTCTAAGGCGATCGCAATTATCTTAATTCTGCATTCTGCTCATGAAAACATTAACATTACCATCGGGAAAAGCAATACCGATTCTCGGACAAGGAACTTGGCGTATGGGAGAGAGGGCCAGTCAAAAACAGGCGGAGATTGAGGCATTAAAACTGGGTATCGATCTGGGGATGACCTTAATCGATACGGCGGAAATGTATGGCGAAGGTGGTGCAGAAAAGATAGTTGCCGAGGCTATTGATGGTTGTCGCGAAGAAATATTTTTAGTCAGTAAGTTTTATCCCTATAATGCTAGTTACGATCGGGTAATTGCTGCTTGCGATCGCTCTTTATCGAGACTAAAAACCGATTATTTAGATTTATATTTACTTCACTGGCGCGGATCGATTCTCCTATCGGAAACTTTAAAAGGATTGCAGCATCTCAAACAAGCAGGAAAAATATTAGAGTACGGGGTAAGTAACTTCGATACTGACTATATGAAAGAAGCAGAGTCTTTACCTGGAGGTAAGGAGATCGCAACCAATCAAGTACTATACAACTTAAAACGTCGCGGTATTGAATGGGATTTGTTGCCCTGGTGTAAAGAGCGCGGTATACCGATTATGGCTTATTCTCCCGTCGAACAAAGAGCTTTTGTCAACGATTCTGGGTTAAAAGCAATCGCCACCAAGCACAATGCCACTACAACTCAAATCGCCCTCAGTTGGTTGTTGCATCAAGATAAAGTTATTTCTATTCCCAAAGCGACTAATCCCCAACACGTCAGAGAAAATCGCGCAGCTTTAGAGATCGAACTGACTCCAGAAGATCTTCAGCAAATAGATCGCACCTTCAAACCCCCAAGCCGTAAGCTGAATTTGGCAATAAGATGATTAGAAAAATCGGGTTTTTTGTTGGCGTTTGACCAGGCGATCGAGTTCGATTAGTTCTGAATCCTCAATACCTGCTGCTAATAAACCCTGCACTGTCTGACTCAAATATTCGGCAGACGAACCGATAAAACCTTTGGCAGTAGCTAAAGAGCGAACCAATTGTTCGGTAGGTAAATTACTGACGTAAGCTGGATGATGGGGATTAACCGTAAAAGTCAGAACCGATATTTCTTGCCGACCATCATTAGCCGTTACCCAAGTAGGGATATAAGAACCTACTACCATTTCTCGACGCCACAAAAGCAACAATTCTGCTTGCAAATTTTCGTCAATCGGCAAACGATAAGCAATTCCCTGACAGCGATCGCCTTGTTCTAAACCCAAAACCAAACCTGGATTGTCGATTGTCCCCCTCCCCACTGGTGCTAACAAACAAAAACGCCTTTGCCAAGAATCAAGGGTAACTACACGACGTTCTAAATAATCGAACAAAGGATTCCAAATCAGCGATCCGTAGGCAAAAATCCATAGTTCGTCGGTAGAATTTTGTTCTAATGTAGTTTCGATTGATGCGAGTAATTCCTCATCGCTCAAAATCTTGAGATTTAATTCTGGATTTGACAGTAATTGCTGTAGTAGTTTTGATTCTAAAGCCTGGCGATTTAACACAATATCCCTAAACAAAGTCAATTATGTTCATTTAGTTTAGCAATTCTGGGATCGATTAATTGCAACTATAGTTACTTATTTATTGCCTAACCTCAGTTGCGATCGAAAATTTGTTGCTTCACCCATCCCCGAAAATCGCGAGTTATAGCATTTTCTCCCTTAGTTTTAGTTTGTTGAAGAAAACGAGGGATTTCTTTAACTGGTATTGGATTAAAAGTAGGGCTAAATTCAACTTCGGTGTATTGTTGGTCTGCAAGGGTGTAAATTCGCAGTAAGCTACCGTTAAATCGCCACAGTTCGGGGATTCCCATTGAGGCGTAAAGAGTTAATTTATCGATCGCCGAACGAGAATATTCAACTTCAAGCACTAAATCTGGAGGCGGATCGATCGCCAAATCGATGTTTTCTCGATCTCGAACTGAAGACTCATTTTGAATATAATAGCTGCTATCTGGTTCTCCTCCCCGTTCTAAATCATCTCTGGTTAGAGTTAACGAACCAGTTCGCTTAATTTCTAACCCCAACTCTTCACACATTACAACAACAAAACCTTCGATTACACGATTTGAGTTTTCATGGGGCATTAATGGAGTCATGATTTCTACAGTTCCCGATTCATAGGCAATTCGATTCGGACGTTGAGAACCCATTTCCATTAGCATTACCTTAAAAGTTTGCCAGCTAATATTGGTCAGTAAAGTTCTAGTCTCCGCTAACCCCTTGGTTACAACCATAGAAATACTCCTGTTGTCCTTTAATCTAGTATTACATCGTAAAAGTGACAAGTAGCGGATAATTTCTTAGAAACTGTTTGTAAAGTAAATCTTAAAAACATGCAAAGTAGGGAAGTAGGGAGTAGAGACGCGATATATGAGGGGCTGTTTCTTGAGGAAACCTCAAGAATTTATAAGCCCCGTCGCGTCTCTACAAGGGGCGTAGGGGAATAAACCTCTCAAAGGTAGGTTTTTTAGATTTAATGGTTTAGATAGGCAGGACAAAGGCGTAATTCCGCATGTAGCAGGGGAAGCAGGGGAAGCAGGGGAAGCAGGGGGAGCAGAGGGAGAAAACCTTGTTTTTTCGTTCCAATTAGAGTGGGAATTTACGACTTTATTAAAAACATACACTTGAGAGGGGGAATAAACCCCTCATATCCCCAAGCGGTCAAGTCCCAATAGATATGTAGTTTAATTTTTGTTTACAAACACTCTCTTATAGCTTTTCACTGGGAAACTAAATTCCAGAAAAATCTAACTGAAAAGAAGGCAATTGTAGCAAATCCTAGAACAATAACTACTAATAATAAAATTAGTCCGATGATAAATAGCTTGTCGCTTTTGCCTGTTTCGGCAATTTCTAAATGTCTTTCTAATAACGCAATATTTTTGATATTTGATTTCCAGCCAACGTCGAATAAGTCTCCTAACACTGGAATAGTCCCTGCAAAAGAATCTAACAAAATATTGGCAACCATTTTCCCTAAAACTTCACGGGGAACACCCATTCTGGCAGCTTCTACCACAATATAAGCAGATATCCCACCAGTAATAGTATCTCCACCCCCAGGAAGCAAACCCAAGATCGGATCTAGTCCGAAGCGAATCTTAGTACCAGGGATAGGAATGGCATTGTCTAAGATCCGACTGATGCGACGCAGTTTGTTTACCTTGGCAATATGCTTTGCAGGAGTAGATGTCTTCATAACTAAGATATGACTTAAGAAAAGAGGAGGATATGACCTTAGTTTAGTTAGTCTATCAGCAATATTAATATGTAAATAGAAATATTTTTGGGAGATGGAGGCAATAGTGATGTCCAGAATACTATTAAGTAGTTGCTTATCTATAGCGATCGCCAGTTTATCTGTCAGTACCGTTAAAGCAGAAGATTTTCCGATTATCGCTCGCCTTCAAGTTCGAGAAGGAACAGTTTTGGTTAGTCGAGGTTTTCAGGGAAAACTGAAATATTCTCTAATCGATCGCCAGGGAAATCAAATTGAAACCAATATTCCCGAAGCACTTTTAGCAAAGAAATATCCCGCTCTTTATGATCGCCTCAATCCTGCTGTAGCCGATACAGAGAATGAACCTTGGGCGGGTATATTGCTCGATTTTGACATCCTCTCTCGTTGAAAACGAGAGATTCCTAACCTCTCTAGGTTCCGCTAAATGAGAGCAAGAAGAGAGTAATTAGCAATTACTAGATTCGGGGGAAAATTCTAGTTAATAATGGCAAATGGTCCAGCAAATTGCCAGAGAGAAGTATATGCCAATTGCCATTGAACAAACACTACAAGCTTTACAAATTATGGTGCAAAGTGTACCAGTGGGAACAAATCTGGGGCTGATTCATCTGATGTGGAGTATCCTGAATGGTTCATTTTTAGTTAGTCGAGGAGGGATTTTTCCAGCCCTGCAAGAGTCGGGATTCTCCCCAGAGGAAATCAGGCGCAGTTGGCAAGCAATGCGTTATGGTGCTTGGAGCATCGATAATTTGATGCAGTCATGGCGTGATTATGTACAACAACAAGGAAAATGGCAAGTCCACAAGTATGAAGGGTACAGACCGCTAGCAGTGGATTTAACAGCCTTTTGGCGGTTGCGACTTCTTCGGATGGATGGGCAAGTATTTCAATGGTCTAGCTAATCGGATGGTTAAAGGAATTGGTTTTGCCTTGGTAGTTGAAGTCGGGCAGTTGGCAGGTCAACGCCTACCATTACTGCGAAAAATTCTGCGAGCTGAGACCAGTGACCTCAGCCAAAAACAACTCAAACAGAAGGCTTTGACCTGGGTGGGGAAGCATCTCGATGACAAGGAAGTCCTAGTCTTTGATGCAGGAGCACATATCAGTGAGCTCAAGTCGGCTTCGGTCAAACGCTATGTCTTGCGTCTAGCTTCCAACTGCACTGCTCGTCGTAATTGCCTGCCAGAATATTCAGGTCGAGGACGGCGACCCCAGTATGGTCAGCTCCTGCGACCTCTGCCTCGCCAAAGAAAAGAGAAAACCCTGGCAGCAACCGAGCCAGATTGCGAGACATCCTTTGAACTAGAGGGTCGCACGATTCGCGTCCAAAGCTGGCATAATTTGGTTCTCTCTGATGTCAAAGTTGACCCGTCAGTCGAAACTTTCTCCATCTGGGTCTTTTTTGACCCGCTCTACACCGACCCCCTGGTCTTGGGTACTAATCTTTCCTTACAGCCCTTGAGTATCTTTTGTCTCTATCGCGATCGCTGGCCAGTCGAGCAGGTGCCGTTGGTCGCCAAACAGATGTTGGGATTACACCGCCAGGCAAGTTTTTGCTCCTGAAAGTTGTCAACGCCTACCAGAGCTGGCGATGTTGGTCGGCAATATTTTGAGTTATCTGGCACTGGTGCTTCCTCCTATGCCAACGGGCTTCTGGGACCGCTGCCCCAAAAGGACTACTGGACGTTTGCGTCGGCGCTTAGCACGGACTCATTTTCCCAAAGTTGCCCTAAATCATAGGCAAATCCGTAAAAAGAATTCCGTGACCGCTCATTTGCCCAAAGGCATCGCTGCTCATCGACGGCAAAAACAACCCGAACTGGTTTCTCCAACAGCTGCTTGATTCAATAAATAACAGAAGTTTTTGCTTCAGACCACAGTCTGGACTTGTTTTCTCATTCCAGATTTAGCGGAAAGTAGAGAACCTCACGATTAGGCTTTTCTGTTTCAACCGTACATATCTAGACACAATCCTAAAATTATGCCCCCGACATTGGTACGTCCACAGACCTTTAACCCATTACAGAGTTCCGATTCCGCAAGCCCTGCGGTACGGTTAGAAAGTTCTATCTTAACTTCGCGGTTCAAAGATTTTACCTGCTCAAACACTACATGCGGACAAGTCCTTTGTGAGCAAAACCCTATATCTTCGGTTTTCGAGGTACTGATTGTAGACTTGGTTTTCGTCTACACAACTATAGTACAACGCTTTAAAACCTTGGTATTTAAAGATTTCGATAAGAGTAATTCAGGCTGTTATACCTCGTCCTGTTTTCCTCTCATCG
>JASJEI010000054.1 GCA_030064795.1 Pleurocapsa sp. MO_226.B13
TCAACTCCTCGATAGCTTGGTGTATCTTGCTTTGGAGATTTCTGGGTATAGGGCGATCGCTTTGGACCCAAAGCGATCGCCGACTGAAATAGACCTAAAGTTGAATATTTGCTGACTGATGTGGTTGAAGAGCGAAAGCGACAAACATCAATAACAGCAAGAGATTGAATGGTTTGCTAAAATTCATGAAAAATGCTTGACAAATAAAACTTATTCTTAACTTGTCACCAATGGATCGAGTGTTTTGGTTAGTTCAAGAAACAAATTGAATTTCTGGAACTAGAGGGTCTTTAACAATACCAAAACCCGAATAATTCCAACGCTGCATCAAACTTTTTAGTTGCATTGGGGAGGCAGTTTCTATAGTTAGGCGATCGCTGTAGGCTTTGCCATGAGTGTTAATATAGCTCAGGGCATCATAATCATGCTCAAATACCAACAGATAGCTGGCTTCCATCCCACTCTGTTCTGGTAGACGAGCCACTAGATACTTGCCATCTTTTCTCGAACGAATTAAATAATTAGTTTGTAATAACATACTTAGTCACAATACCGATCGTCGATTGTTAGTTGTTAGTCATTGGTTATTAGTTCGTAGTTCGTAGGGGTAGTATTTCCTTCGGAAACGCTACGCGAACCGCCCGTACAGTAGCTATTTCCTAAGTCCCCAAGTCCCCATCTCCTCCATCTTCCTCGTTCCTCATTCCTCATTCCTCGTTCCTTCTCCTCACTTCAAGTCTTCCAACTTAATCCGTGGATCGACAGTCTTGAGCAGTAAATCCGCCAGGAGATTACCAACAATTAGCATAGTTGCCCCCATCATTAAACTAGCCATAACTAAATATTTATCCTGAGCTTGGACGGCTTGTAAAGTCAAACGACCTAATCCTGGCCAGTTAAAAAAGAATTCGGCAATAAATGAGCCATTGAGTAAACTAGCAAATTCAAAGCCAAGCAGCGTAATCAAAGGATTGATGGCATTGCGTAGAGCATGAACATAGATGACCTTATTCTCTGGCAAACCTTTGGCTCTAGCAGTTTGAATATAATCTTGGCGCAGCACGTCTAGTAATTGTCCTCTGGTGAGACGTTGTAACCCAGCAAAGCTAGTGATACTTAAAGCGAGCGTCGGTAAAATCAGATGCCAGCCAATATCGAGAATTTTGCCTAGTAAAGAAAGATCGTTGTGATTGATGCTAGTCATTCCGCCAACAGGAAACAGAGGAGACAAAAACTGAGCAATAATGAGAAAGATTAGAGCGGTAATAAAGCTAGGGAAACCTTGTCCGAAGTAGCTCAATACCCGCAAGATCTTATCTAAACGGCTGTTTTGTTTGACTGCACTCAGAATACCCAGAGGAATGGCGATCGCCCAAGTGATGATAATCGAAGACAATGCTAGTAGCAAAGTAGCGGGGATGCGTTCTAGAAGTAGAGAAGAAACCGAGCGAAAATAAACAAAGCTTTGACCAAAATCAAATCGAGTTACTACTCGCCACAACCAACGGAAATATTGAACGCTCGCTGGTTGGTCTAAGCCAAATTGTTCGGTCAGTTCGGCAATACGTTCGGGAGTAATTTGCGGATTTTGCTTGAGGGTGTCGAGATAATTTCCTGGTGCTAGCTCGACGATAAAAAAACATAATGCCGATGCTAACAATAAAGTCAAAGCTCCTTGGGATACTCTTTTGAGTACATAGAGACTGGTTTCGCTACTCAAGATATCTTGCAGAGTAGATAAGGGAGATTTAGCGACAATATCGTTACTTTGAGCCATAGATCTTTTTTTAAGGAAACAGGAGCGAGGATTAGTGAGTAGCTCAACTTCAAACTGCGATAAAAATAATCAGCTAGAAGAAATTCTTTTTCTTTGTCTAAGCACCAGTTAAGCAAAATAGGCAGCAATTAAAAAGAGACTGTCTACCAAAATTGTACTCAAAACTGCTCCAGCAAATGCCCACCAGTGTAACTCGCTTTTTCTTAAAGACCACCAACTAACAGCTAATAAAATATTGACCAGAACAATTGCCCAACTAATACCCCAAGCGGTTTGCACCTGAGCTAAGGCAGATTTTAAAATTGGTGCGGCCAGATCGGGATCGATATCCACTAGCATCAGCTTACGCCAGTAGGGAATTACATCAGTCAGATAAAAATATAAATCGGTGATTGACGTACCCAGAAGCGATCCCAGGTAGAAAAAATTTCCAATTTTGCCCCATCCTCGCCAAATACACCACAGGGCAAAAGGCAAACCAATCGACTCAATGGGAATATGAATCAAAGGCTCAGATCTAAGCCAACCCCAGTAAATCGAACCAGCTAACCAACTCCAGCTAAAGCCTATAGTGATGTCTCCCCACCAACGACTTTGAGGACGACAATAAAGCAACCAGCCTAAACCCACCCAAAATAGGGTCAAAATTAAACTTATCTTGGGGTACAAGCGCACTATGGGAGCTTGAAAAAACACGGGTACGGATACCAAAAATGAAGCGGTCAAAAATACCCGCCAGGCTTGACGCTCTTGGTTTTGCCCTAAAAGTAAGCCAAGAATAGTCGATGTCGATTGAGTTGTAGAAGGACAGTTAGAACTAGATGAAGTCACAAGCAAATATGCGAATATGGTTGATTGGATGGGTAATTTCTAATTTTTGTTACTTATCTTTACCTTAAATAAAATACCATAGTTTTTTATTTGGGGTATTAGAAGACAAAATGTTATCCGTACTGATTTTATTATGGATAAAATGTTAGTATTAGGGGCGAAAATCGAGAACGGCAAGGCAATTGTGATGGGCATTGATGAGTTTATCTTTCGTTATCTTGGTTCTCGACGCTATACTTAGAATCATAAGAACAGGAAAAAAGAGTAATGTCGATTTATGTTGGTAATCTCAACTAT
The DNA here is from genome assembly GCA_030064795.1 of Pleurocapsa sp. MO_226.B13. The sequence goes on from JASJEI010000054.1 coordinate 2,906, forward strand.
GAGGTTACACAGGAAGACTTAAACGAAGTCTTTGGAGAATACGGAACTGTGAAGCGTGTTTATCTCCCTACAGACCGCGAAACAGGTCGCAAACGTGGTTTTGGCTTTGTGGAAATGGAGACAGACGAACAAGAAACAGAAGCAATTAGCACCCTAGATGGGGCAGAATGGATGGGTCGCACGATCCGAGTTAATAAGGCAAGACCGAGAGAATCTAGTAGCTCTGATGGAGGGACTCGCAGATTTTCTAATTAGCCAATTTTATGAAAATAGGAATAAACAATCTTATTTTTTGGTTCTTTTTAGCTTATAGAGGCAAAATAATACGGTTAGCCGTCTTAAGCATATTTTAAGGTTTGGTCTATCATAGTTTTGAAAGGATATAACCTAATTTAGACTCTAGCGATTAGCCGTATGAAACCAAATACCAAGCAATTGATTAGCGCGATCGCCATTCGTCGTCATATTGGTACACTAATGCTTGCAGTCACGATGATTGTGCTTGGTGTATTTTTTAGTTTTAGGCTCCCCGTAGATTTATTACCCCCAATTACCTATCCTCGTATTGGAGTGGCGGTAGAGATTCCTGGAGCTTCTCCAGAGGTAGCCCTAGAAGAAGTTACCAAACCTCTAGAACAAGCTCTCAACGCTACAGAAGGGCTAGAACAGCTCTTTTCCGAAACCAGAGAAAACCGAGTCCAAATTAATCTGTATTTTCGACCAGGAGACGATATTGAAAAGGCTTTAACTGATACTATAGCAATCTTTAATCGCAATCGCGATCGCCTGCCTGAGTTAGTCACCGAGACCACTATATTTAAATACGATCCCTCCCAACTACCAATTTATGAGTTTGCCGTTGAATCTCCTTCCCTTGACGATCTAGCCCTAAGAACTTTTGCCGAGGAAGAACTAACTCGCGAGTTAAGTATCATCCCTGGGGTGGCATCGATAGACGTTTCGGGGGGAGTTACCGAAGAAATTGGGGTCAACGTAGATCTAAATCGTCTCCAGGCTGCGGGATTGGGTTTTGATGCGATTATCGATAAATTAGAAGAGGGCGATCGCGATTTGGCAGGTGGTAGACTGCGAGGAGAAGCAGGAGAGCCTGTAGTTAGAACCCTGGGACAGTGGCAAAATGTCGAACAGATTCGCAATCTCAGCCTCAATTTACCCAGTGAAGAACAACCAGGAGCGATCGCTCTAGAAGATGTCGCCGAGATTAGTGACGGTATTGCCGAACAGACTTTGTTTGTCTCTCTCAACGGTAACCCCGCAATCAAAGTCAGCGTCCAAAAACAGCCCGATGCCAACACTATTGGAGTTATAGATCGCTTAAAAGCTAAAGTTGCCGATCTTAGAAGTTCGGGACTCATTCCTAATGATTTGAAATTGGTCACTACTAGGGATGAATCTGATTTTATTCGTAATTCAATTACTAATGTAGTCAGTGCGGGGGCAATGGGTACGGTGCTAGCTGCTATGACCGTATTCTTATTTTTGGGTTCGCTACGTCAGACTTTTATTATCGTCATGGCGATCCCCCTGGCAACTTTGACGGCCATTTTGTTAATAAAATTGTTTTCCCTCTCGATTAATATTTTTAGCTTGGGGGGTTTGGCATTAGGAGTGGGGATCGTAGTAGACAACTCCATTGTGATGCTAGAAAACATTGCTCTGAAGAATAAAATTTTAAGACAAAATAACGATCGAACTTCGGCAATTGAAAATGCGATCGTTGCCAGTGAGGAGGTAGAATCGGCTCTGATTGCTTCTACTGCCACCAATTTAGTCTCGGTGCTACCTTTTTTGCTTATCGGTGGTGTGTTTTCTCTGTTGTTTCGAGAATTAATTCTCACCATCTCTTTTGCGATCGCAGCTTCCTTAATTATTGCTCTAACTGTAGTGCCGATGTTAGCATCTCGCCTACTAAATATTCCCCAAAGCAGTAAAATCGAAAAATGGCATTTTCTCGTCTGGTTTAATCGTCAGTTTGAGAAAACCGTCAATCAATACGGACGGATACTAAGTCGAGTTATTCGCTATCGCTTCAGCGTTATTCTGGTGGCTTTTATAATTCTAGGCACTAGTAGCTATCAAATTTGGCAAGATCTGCCCCAAACAACCTTACCCTCTCTCAACACGGGACAAGCACAGCTTTTTGCTCGTTTTCCTTCGGGGACTAACTTAGCTGACAATCGCCGTGTCATGCAAGCGGTAGATGAAGTCCTGTTGCGCCAGCCAGAAACAGAATACGTTTTTACCTCGGCGGGAGGGATTTTATTTGGTAGTAGTACCTTTAATAATCTGCTGCGTAGCTCTAGTACTGTCACTTTGGATGCCAATAGCGATATTGATGCCTATATCGAGCGAGTCAATCAAGAATTCGATCGCTTTAATCTAGTAGATACTCGTTTGCGCCTTTTTCCCAGTCAGGTGAGAGGAATAAACCTCAATAATGCTCCTGTAGGGGGCGATTTGGATCTGATTTTACAAAGCCAAGACTATCGACTACTAGAACAAACGGGAGAACAACTCTTAAAAATTCTCGACGAACGAGCTACTCTGGCTCGTTATCGGGGAGATGCAGACAGCAAACAACCAGAAATACAGATTCAACCCGACTACCTACGGTTGACAGACTTGGGTTATAGCGTAACTGACTTGGGAACAACGGTACAAACGGCAATTAACGGTACTGTAGCTTCTCAAATTCAAAGGGAAGAACGTTTAGTAGATGTGCGCGTACAGCTAGACAAAAGTTATCGCAATTCTCTCGAACAATTAGAACAACTCCCTTTGTCAAGCGGTAATAATAATTCAGTTCGCTTAAGCGATGTGGCTAACATAGAACTGGGAGAAGCACCGGGAGAAATCCAGCGGATTAATCAGCGTAATGTTTATATTATTGTCGGTAACATCAATCAAGGAGGAAACTTTAATGATGCCATGGCAGAATTAAAGTCGATTCTGGCCGAGACAAAACTGCCATCGGGAGTAGCGATTTTACCCAGTTATGCCGAAGCGTCTAATCAAGAAATCCAAAACTCTTTGCAGCTGATGGGTGGTTTAGCTGTATTTCTTGTCTTTGTGGTTATGGCAGTACAGTACAACTCTTTGGTCGATCCGCTGATTATTCTTTTTACCGTACCCCTGGCGTTGGCTGGTGGAGTATATGGTCTTTACTGGACGGAAACTCCTGTTAGTTCAATTGTATTAGTAGGGGCGGTATTATTAGTAGGGATAGTAGTCAATAATGCGATCGTCATGGTGGAATTAGCCAATCAAATTAAAGCTCAATCTGGCTATACTTCAGCAATTATTCGGGCTGCCACTGCGAGGCTACGTCCGATCTTGATGACTACCATTACTACAGTCTTGGGGATGCTGCCTTTGGCTTTAGGGATTGGTGTGGGTTCGGAATTATTACAGCCTTTGGGTATAGTTGTTTTCTTTGGTTTAGCCCTGGCTACTTTGTTGACTCTATTTATTATTCCCTGCTTTTACGTTCTACTACACGGAAAGTAATGTGCTTGATGCTATCAGAATTAAATAGCTTTGATAGTTCGTAATCAGAAATTAGTAGTTGTATCCCAACAATCTAGAGGAATGCGCGCAGCGCGATCGCAATAATCTTGAGTTTTCGACATCCTTTTATTACGCGAGCGCTGAATTATTATTCAAAATTGAAAGTAAATAAACGGAGATGTATCCATCGGTGCAAATAAAACTATCATTAATACGGCAAAGCCTAATACAAAAGCATTATCTGGTCTCTGAATTTTGGGGTTAGGAAAACGCGATAAATAATCGCTACGGATAATGTAAAAAATATGCCAACTAGCCATAATCATTATGATTATGACAATGTAGGGATTAATCCAATCAATTCCTGTGGAGGTAGGGAGTAAATTAGAAAAAAATATTCTAGTCTTTTGAAAATTATCACACCGAAAAGGTATCCATGATAAAGTCACGAATAGAAAGGTTAAAGTCCAAGACAAAACTTTGTAACTCCATACATTTTTTAATGAATCCCACCTCTGTGTTGCACTCATCCAAAGTTTGTGAACTGCCAGTGCGATACCATGCAATCCCCCCCACAATACAAAGTTCCATCCCGCTCCGTGCCACAATCCACCTAAAAGCATTGTAATGATTAAATTAAGATATGTTCTAATAGCTCCTTTTCGATTACCCCCAAGAGATATATAAAGATAATCCCGTAACCAAAATGAAAGCGTAATATGCCAACGACGCCAGAACTCTGTAATAGATGAAGAAATGTAAGGCATACGAAAGTTTTCAGGTAGTTCAAATCCTAATGTTTTTGCTATACCTATAGCCATCAGAGAATAGCCAGAGAAATCACAAAATATTTGCAGAGAATAAGCTGTTACAGCAAGCCAAAGAGTTTTGCCAGAAAATAGCTCTGGTTGACTGAAAACTGGATTTACAAACAAACTTAGATTGTCTGCAAACAAAACTTTTTGGATCGCACCACCAAGAAAAATTTGCAGCCCAATAATTATGTTAAATCGAGTTATTTTTATCTGGTGACTTAATTGAGGTAAAAATTCAGAAGCACGTACAATTGGTCCAGCTACTAACTGTGGAAAAAAAGCCACGTACAACATAAACTTAGCTAGATTTTTACAGACAGTAATCTTTCTACGCTTAAGATCGATTACATAGCTCATCGTTTGGAAAGTAAAAAATGAAATGCCCACGGGAAGCGTAATTCCTAAATGGTAATCCCATTTTAAACCTAACAACATGATAATATTGTCTACTAAAAATGTGGCATATTTATAATAAGCTAATACCCCTAAACTTAATGTAATACTAATGGCAAGATAAAGGTTTTTCTTTTTCTCTTTTTCTGTCCCGTCTATTAATAAACCCAAATACCAAGCAATAATACTCAATGCTATTATTAAAATAACAAAGGTAGGATTCCACCAACCATAAAATAAATAGCTAGCAATAAGTAAGATAAATTGCCTAATGGAGTTCTGTTTGAAAAAACATAATAATCCCATCAAAGCTATATAAAAAAGGAGAAAATCTAACGAAGTGAAAATCATACTATTCTGGCTTCATTCAATTTTTCTAGACTCGATCGATACATTTAATATCTAATAATTCAAGTAATGCAGATGCAACAGTTTGATGACCTATTTCATTTAAATGACCTGTTAGTATATTATTATTTGAAAATCCAACAGGAGGTTTTTTAGTCTTTTGATAAATTTCTTGCATATGTTTTTTTACAGACAAAAAAGGAATTTTCTTTTTGCTAGTAGTTTCTGCAATCATTAGCTCAAATTCTTCAGATTTTATCGTAGAAAAAGATTTTCCGTTAGGTTGATATTCTAAAGCTGGAATGTATAAAACATATAGAGGTGCTATGGATTCAATAACATCTAATTCATACTCTAAAATATCTTGAATTTTATAATAATTCTCTCTTTCTTTTCCCTCGCTAATAATAGCAGTTGTATCTAAGCTGTCTGTTCGATCTAAATTAAGGTCAATAGCTTTTAATCTTCTGCCAAGAAATGTTATTAATGCTGATTTACTAGATATGTAATCAACTTTTATTCGTAACCAATGTAGTTTTTTTTCTTGAAGAATAATACTTTGAATATTTCCATTATTGGGATCTCTTACAATTTCTGCATCATTGCTATTAATATCATCTATATCTCCATAATTGATAGTCAAAATAATCGCATTCGGAGATAGTACTTTGCTTAATCTATTGGCAACTACATGATATTGAATTGGTGATAAATCTGCTCTACCACCATTGAAAACATCAACACAATTTGCTTTATTTTCTACTATAGAAGTAAAGTTTTTTGATTTTGGAACTTGCAAGGCTTCGGTAAAAGAATCACCAAGAACTAATAAAATACTGTTCTTAGATTGGACTGCGGACAATTCATCATCATTAAATCCCATCGAATTAAAAGTATTTATTGCTCTACCTTCTTTGGTATAAAAAAATACAGAATTTGGTTTTCGCAACCAGCCAAGTTCTCGATCTGGAACACTAGATACTGGGAATGTAATAAATGCACGTACGATGATTTCTCCTAAAATAAAAAGTAAAAATCCTATGCAGGTAAAAGAAATAATATTATGTATATTGCCTCGGCTCTGATTATTTTTAGTCATTTTTTGATGGTCTGCACAAATAATATAGATATGAAATCAAGAGAAATACCATATCTATATCGATCTAAATATTGTTCTGAAAGCTTGCCAAGTAGTAAATATTATTACATTACCACTCAAAGGTTGAATTTTGTTAGTGTATAACTTAGTTTTTCTGGATGAAGCGGGAGTCAACCTATCTCCAGTAGCACGTAAGGGCTAAAATGCTGGGTTCAATTTTGAACTTGGAATCAATTTTTCCCCAAAAGTAGAGGGTTAGGGGGCTGAGATTAACTGGTGCTACCCAACAAATTAATCTAGACGCGCTCTTTTGGGTGGACAAAAATCACTTGCGATTTGCGGTTGCGCAGCAAGTCGGAGACTCAGCATAGCCGAAGGCATCGCTCACTCGTTGCTGGCTTTTAACATGGTGGTTGGATATGCTGGGGAGACCCCAGCATCCCCCACCGTCAATTTGCCCACCTTACTTCAAATAGCTCTGATAGTTAGTAATTAGTAATTATTTTGACTCCAAGGTAGCATTAGTTAGCATCTAGACTTTCTGCACTAATACGAGCGGATTCAGTACTGATGCTATCAGATAGCTCCTCATTGTGTTTTGCTGAATTTGAAGCCTGAATAATCAAAAAGCAGACGATTAAACAAAATAATAAATCGATAGCTATTTTACTAAATTCTTGCATTGTAAAATCCTTTATTATTTCCATAAATCAAATATACCTCTTAAGTAATACTTAGGTCGTATTACTCACTAAAAAATTGTCAGATCTTTATAAAATTCAGTCGAAAATAAACAAACTATTAAGACTTAATATCAATTTGAGCTATTTTTAGTTTATATTATGTTACATATTGCCATTAACGATCGGTAGTTTACAAAGCAATGCCTACATACTTATATTGGGGAGAAGATGATTTTGCGATCGCACGAGCAGTAGATAACCTGCAAACTCAAGTAGTCGATTCTAATTGGTCGCAGTTCAATTATCATCAAATCCCAGGCGATCTCCCAGAGGCAATAATTGAAGCGTTAAATCAAGCCTTGACTCCCGTATTTGGGATGGGAGAACGTTTAGTCTGGTTAAAAGAAACCAATCTTTGTCAGCAAAAACCCTCAGCAGCGATTTTAGAGCAATTAAAACGCACCCTAGAGATAATTCCCGACACCTCTCATTTACTGTTGACTACTAGTAAAAAACCCGACGGTAGATTAACCTCGACTAAATTACTCAATAAATATGCTCTGGTCAAGGATTTTAGCTCGATCCCCCCTTGGAAGACCGATTTAATTACGACCAAAGTTAGACAAACAGCGCGAGAAATCGATTTAAAATTAACTCCAAAAGCGATCGCGGTTCTCGCAGACTCAGTAGGTAATAATACTCGATTGCTCTGGAATGAACTGGAGAAATTAAAAATCTACCGAGGAGACGACGAGGGCGTTTTAGATGAAACTGCCGTCACTGCTTTGGTTGTTTGTAATACCCAAAATAGTCTTCAATTAGCGGAAGCGATCGCAGCAGGAAAAACCGAGTCGGCTTTGAGTTTAGTCACCGATTTAATCAACCACAACGAACCAGCATTAAAAATAACCGCCACCCTAGTGGGGCAATTTCGGACTTGGACAGTAGTAAAATTAATGGAAGAAGCAGGAATAAGAGACAACAAGGCGATCGCTTCGGCTGCGGGAATCAACAATCCCAATCGGCTTTACTTTATCCGTCAAGAAATTCAACCTCTAACCGCCCAACAGTTACTCTCTGCTCTCCCCTTACTATTAGACTTAGAATATAGTCTGAAAACAGGAGCAAATGCCCTGTCGATTCTTCAAACCAAAGTCATAAAACTTTGTCTTAATTTTAGACATGGGGCAACATAGTTAAGTTAAATTATGATTTGGTAAATAAAGTGTAGTTAGCTGAGGAAAACAACTAATGGAAGGACAAGGTGCAAAAATAGGCAGTACTGCGATCATTTGGAGTCTGGCAACAGGAATGATGGCTATTTCTATTCCTATAGTGAAAATGACCAATACGGGAATTATTTTACCGTTAGCGGTTGTAGTTGGAGTTAGTTTAAGTACTATTGCGATCTGGTTTAGTACTTGGTTTAACTAGAGCTATTCAGCAAAAATTTATAAAAACCAAGATTATTAGAGACTAAATTAAATTTTTAATTTTTATTTTTGTACTTTAAAAGTGACAATTTTTATTAGGTACAAAAACAACGATAATTGCTTCGATATAAACCTTGTCCCAATATAAAACTAGAGTCGGGTAACTAAGAGCGATCGAGTTATAAAGTAGAGAAAATTATTACTTACTATTTGTTAATTAAAGAACTATTTTCTTAAAATTACGAATTTTCAACTAAGTAGAGTTGAGAATTGTTCGCGATTTAAAAATAGGTGAATTGAGATGAAAATTTAAGGAATAGCAGTGTTTTTTATGTACTATAGACCTTGAAACCTGCAAAAAAAGTTAATCTTAGATAACAAATACAATAAATAAAACTACAGTAAAAATATTTAATTGTGCTTATTAAAATGCAACAAACAACCTAATATGATTGGAATATATAGCTGCAAAGATTAAAACTACTATTATTTAGATAAAATACTAATTAAGATCTATATTGAATCTTTCTCAATAAAAACTGTATACTTAATCAGGGAATTAAAAGCAATTAAATTAAGCCCAATGCTTTCAAGTTCCATTTGGTAATAGGTTGTAATATTACATGATTAACGTTCTTGTTGTTGACGATCAAAACCTGACTCACAGGCTTATAGAAACCTATCTAAAACCAGAGCCAGAAATAGAAATAGTCGGTTTTGCCAGCAATGGTCAGGATGCAATCGAACAGATTCCTAATTTACAACCAGATGTGGTACTGATGGATTTAGAAATGCCTCAGATGGATGGTTTGACCGCCACGAAGATTATTACCCAAAGGTTTATCGCGACCAAGGTTCTAATTTTAACCGTACACGACAATGAACAGCAGTTAGGTACGGCATTAGAAAATGGAGCCAAAGGTTATTTACTCAAAACTACTACCGCTCAAGAATTAAAAAATGCCATCTACTACGCCAATCAAGGCTACTTTCAACTTAGTGTAGAGTTGACCGAAAAATATTTAAAAAAAATTCTCAGTTCTCGACCAGAGTCCAGGGAAATCGTAGATCTCAAAAGAAAGATCGGTTATCTATACAAATCTTTAACTAGATTAGAAGAGCAGTTAGATAAATTTCCAGAACAAGATTTAAAACGCCATGTTCGAGATCTGCTACAAAAAGGAATGCTCAGCTTTAGCGATCGCGACTCTCATCTACAGTATAAAGTAGACCGCATTAAACACAACCAAGATAGACTCAAACAAAACGTCAAATATCTCTTTACAATGCAGTTGTTGGGCATTATCTTATCTTTAATCGCCATAGGTGCTGTTGCTTATTCTTTTATAAAGCGTGGAATTTAGTTAGTAGTTCGCCCCTACAGAAGAGACAAGGCATGCCTGTCTTGGTGCGTGACCGAAAGTAAGGCGCATAGTTCGCCGCAACTAATCCTTTAGGGCGTACATGCGGGTTTATGCCCGAATGAGCGTGAGATAGGCACAAAGGACTTGTCCGCATGTACTTGTTTCCGCATCTAGAATCACGCTGTTGGGTGCAAGCCCTTTGTTTGGCGGATTTTCAATCCGCCAGGTCGTTTATCCCCGAATGGGGGCACCGCTTGTCTGTACGGAGTTAGTTGACCTTCTCTCTCTGCCCTTACAAGTATATTAAATCGGATGTGTGTGTCAAAATTTGAATGGTGTAAATTTTAATTTGGCAACATGGCAGTAGAGTATGACTTAGTTATAGTTGGGAGTAGTTGGGCGGGTATGTATGCTGCCAAAAATGCCGTTCAGCTTCAAGCTCGTGTCGCGCTAGTGACTCAGTGCGATGAGCGATATTTGCCAAATGATACGCTGTTTAATCAAAGTCTAGGTGAAATTGGGCGTTTTAACGATCGACGGGGTAATAGTTTTTTTACCACAGCAACAATTCCCGATTTTGCTTTGGCGGAAGCAAATAACTGGATCGAAAATACTAATTTAGCAGTACAAAGCCTCAATTCTCTGGCTAATTTAGCAGTCTTGGGAGTAGATGTAATTGTAGGAAAGGGAGAGTTTTATCGTTTACCTCAGTTGGGGTTGCAAGTCGAGGGTCGAAAATTGCGATCGCGTAATTTTTTATTAGCGACAGGGAGTAACTTTGTTCCTCCTTTTTTCCCTCTCAAGGCTTCAGAGGACTATTTAACCTTGAGGGATTTAGAAAATGGCAAATTGTCCGATTTACCGACTGATATTATTGTTGTCGGTGGCGATCCGACTGCTCTAGAATTAGCTCAAACTCTGGCTAGATTGGGCAAGAAAATTACCTTGGTAGTGCAGCAGTCAAGGATTTTACCCCAGGAAGATTTGGATATTAGTACTTTTATTCTGGCTCAATTAGAAGCCGAAGGAATAGAAATTTATACTAATTCAGTAGTCAGTCAGATCAAAATCATCAATCAACAAAAATGGTTACAAGCTGGCGATCGCGCTTTAGCAGCAGCTGAAATTATTATCGTCGATTATCGTCAGCCAAATATTGCTGGTTTGAATTTGGCTGGAGTGGATGTTAAATATAACGAGCAGCGAGTTTATGTTAATTCCAAACTACAAACTACCAATCCCAGAATTTACGCCTGTGGTGACTCGATCGGGGGCTATTGTTTACCTAATATTACTCGTTATGAGGTTAATTTGATTCTTAAAAATACTTTGTTTTTTGCTTGGTATAAGACTAATTATGATTGTCTTCCTTGGGCGATTTTTACTCAACCAAATTTAGCTAGAGTTGGCTGGAGCGAACATCAGGCTAAACAACAATACCCAGAAAAAATTTTGGTAATCGAGCAAGATTTTAGTACCGTAGAAAGAGCGCAAATATTAAATAGTACTACAGGTAAATGTAAATTGTTAGTCAAAGAGAGCGGAGAAATCTTAGGATGTAGCTTGATAGGCGATCGCGCTGCGGAATTAATCGCTATTCCTGCTTTAATGATGCAGCAAAAAATTAAGCTCGATCCCAATCCGATGCGGGGATTGACCTCTATTTCTCTTCCAACTATTTATCCTAGTATGTCAGAAATTTTTACTCAAGCAGCTAATGATTTTTATCAACAAAAAATCCAGGACAATCCTAGTTCGATCGAACGTCTTAAAACTTGGTTCTCATGGCGAAAAAGTAGGTAGGACGTTGCCAAAATAATTTATAGTCACTCGTTCGTTATTAACTTAGAAAATTTACCCAGCTGATAATTAATAATTAGTAATTAGTCAACAATAAATAATGAATCAAAAACTTTTTATTGTCTTTGAAGGCATAGATAGTTCGGGAAAAACGACTCAAGCAGAATTATTAAAAAAATACTTTTTAGCCCAACAAGAACAGGTAGTAATTAGTTCTGAACCTTCTACTGGCATTATTGGCAATCTGATTCGTCAGGCACTAAAACAAAGAATTATTTTTAGTCGCGATCGCCATTTATTCGACGAGCAAATGGCTTATCTTTTTGCTGCCGATCGCCACGATCATTTGTACAATGATATCGATGGAGTATTTAAATTAATCCAAGATAACTATCATGTGATCGGTACGAGATATTATTTTTCTTCTTTGGCATATAATTGTGAAACTGAAGAAAAATTTGCCTTTATTAAAAAACTAAATGCTCGCTTTCCCAATCCAGACTTGACGATCTATATCGATATTCCCGTAGAAGTTTCACTCTCAAGATTACAAGAGCGTTCGCTCAAAGAAGTATATGAAACTAAGCAAAAACTAACTAAAGTTCGGGAACAATATCAACAGATATTTGCTGAATATGATGGTAAAGCGATCGCTATTGATGGCACTAAGAAAGTAGAAGCGATTCATCAGCAAATAGTTGAGTTTATTCAAGCCAATTTTTGTTGATTACTATCTAGATTGCATAATACTTAAAGTAGTAATATTGTCAGCTAAAAAACTATTAATAGTAGTCTTCAATCATTGGCGAACCCAACCAAACATAAGTTCGTAGTTCGGAGTTCAAAATTCGGAGTTAGGTCGATTACTAAGTTTTTTAATCTCGTTGAACTAATTTGGACTAATGGTACTCAGTGAAATAATTTGCACAACTTGAAAAGGATAGCTCTACTTGATTTCAATTAACTTCTTTTGGTTCGTTCTGCCAGATTTAACGATAATTTGCGACTGGGAAACCCGATATCTTTTTGCCAAGAGCGTAAGATCGCTCCTGGTTAGCCTTGCCTTTAATTGGCAAAGACTTGAGATAAATCATCAAACTACCGTCGGTCAACTCCTCAATTTTTTGTTGTTTAGAGTTAGATTTTACCTTGACCTGAATTTTCATTTTTATAGACTTGAATTAGATTAGCCGATCGCAGCTTAGAAAAACGGACATAAAAGACAATCTAAATCAAAAGAAAGACTGCTACAAATATAAAACTAAAACAACAGATAATGACTTATGGCTGAGGCTCGTATTGCATATTGCTTATTACCTATTATCTATTATTTACCCATACTATTTTATAACTAAATAAATTACGCGACTAAATCAGATTAGTTATACTTGTTTTTATCAAAAAATCATATTATGAAACTACTTGATACAATTTAGCTTCTATATTGCTAGACAATAAATGCGATCGAGCATTGATGACAATAACAGCTTTGATTACTGGCATCTTCAGCCATAGACCTCAACTACAAGATGAATCAAGATTCTGAGCATAATTCAGATAAACACTTCCAGAAAGATCGAGCCAAATATCGTGCAGCAACTTCGACTAGTTGGTGGCGCAAAGGAGCGATCGCCATGACGATTTTGTTGTTAGGTGGGGTAGGTACTGGTTCGATCTATGGCTGGTATTTTGTCCAGCGAAAGTTAGTACCCCTGATCCAAAAGGAAGCGAGTAATTTTCTGCATCGTCCTTTAGAGTTAGGAGACTTAAAAACGATTTCGCCCCTAGGAGCGCGTTTTGGTAATAGTGCCTTGCCTGCAACTAATGATAATCCCGATTATGTCGAGGTCAAGGCGGTTAAGGTGAATCTCGCCCCTTTGTATTTTCTGCGTACCCGCCAGCTCAAGTTAGACATCATTCTCCAACAACCCGATGTCTATATCGAACAAAATGAGACTGGAGAATGGACTCCCACGGACTTTGGTTCGGATGAAGAATCTGAGGGTGGAATAAAGGTTGAGGTGGCATCAATTCAACTTCGAGGCGGACAGCTTTCTTTAGTGGCTTACGACTCAGAAGCCCAAGTCTTAAATCCAACCGTAACCGCCAAGTTAGATAAGGTTGTAGTTCGTCCGCTTAAAGATCGAATTGAGTTTGATGCTGATGCGGAACTGGTTCGAGGGGGAAAATTTACCGTTGATGGTCGAGGATATAATCAGACGGGAATTATCGATCTGACTGTAGTTGGGGAGGATCTTGAGGCAATTGAAGTTAATAATTTGTTGGCTTTGCCGATTGAATTCGATCGGGGCAATATTGACGGTAAGCTAGACATTACTCTAACAGATGCTCCCATACCTCAATTAGAGGGGAGGCTAGATCTCGATGATGTCAGTTTGCAAATTCCTAATTTAGTTAAACCCTTTAGCGGTAGCGATGGCAAAGTAACCTTTAAAGGTTCGCAAATCGAGCTAAATGGAGTCGCCACTAATTTTGGTTCGGTATCGGGGAAAGCTTTTGGCTCGTTGGATTTAGCAGGGGAAGGCAATTATCAAATCAATACTAAAATTAAACCCGTAGCAGCAAGTAAAGTTATCGAAGCGTTAGAGTTAGAAGCACCAGTACCGATTGAGGGGAAAATACGGGGAGATGTAGCAGTCAGAGGCTCTTTGGAGCAACCAGTAATTGAATTTGACATTGCTACTACCAGTCCCAGTCGCATCGACCGAGTCGATTTTAGAGAGATTAATGCGGACTTAGAATTAGTCGATACAACTTTATCAGTCAGACAGTTTAGCAGCCAGCCTCAGAGTGGGGGAACAATTGAGGGCAATGGTATCATCCAGCTAGATGCTACCCAAAGTCTAGCCTTTAATCTCAGGGCGGATCGAGTTTCGGGAAAAGCGATCGCAGCTAGCTATAATAATCAGCTACCTCTAGATATCGGTCGCATCTCTGGTCAAACCAAGCTCTCTGCCCAAGCTGGAGACCTTTCAACTCTGCGGTTTCAATCTGGGAAGGCGAATTTTGCTTTAGGTAACGGTACGGTCGAGATCGACAATCTTAATTATGCTCAAGGTGTTTGGACGACAGATTTAACTACATCGGGGGTAGAGTTTGGCAGTCTTCCCTTCGGTCAAGGCAGTGCGGAGACTATTGCTAAAGGTTTGGTTGATGGCGAATTTGCCGTAGAGGGTACAAAAGATGTCGGTAATTTAGAGCGAGTAGAAGCGACTGGAGAAGCAGAATTAAATACCGTGGGGGGCAAGATCGTCCTACCTCAGATTAACCTCGGTGATGGCAACTGGACGGCAGATGCTCGAACTAAAGATTTAAAACTACAGCGTTTGTTTCCCGATCTACCAGACGAGTTTAACGATAACCTCAGCGGTGAATTTTATCTCGCGGGCAATATTGCCGATGAGGCTCAACCCCAGACTGTAATTAATGGTTTTGGCGATTTAACTCTAGCCCAGGGTAAGGTCGAGGTAGACGAGTTAAACATAGTCGATAATAACTGGACGGCAACCGCTCAAGGCATCGATCTTCAATTAAAAGAATTAAGTTCTACTACCCCCGATCAATTTGCTGGCTTGATTAATGGCAAGTTAGAGTTGTCGGGGACAACCGATAATATTACCCCTCAAGGGATCGAAGCAGTGGGCAATGGCAGTTTGACCCTACCAGAAGGAGTGTTTGAGGCAGAACAACTAGCGATCGCCGAGGGACAGTTTAAGGCTCAGGTAATCCCCCAGCAGGTAGATCTTGGTTTATTTGCCGATCCTAATTCTGACGATCTCGAACTCAACGGACGACTCAGAGGACAGTTAGAAGTAACGGGACAAGTAGACAATCTCAGTCCCACTGCCGTATCCGCTCGCGGAAAGCTTGGCTTTAGTCAGGGGGTCGATCTTTTAGAGCAACCTTTTGGGGCAGAAGTAGCTTGGGATGGCAAACGCTTGGATGTGTTAAGGGCAAAAGGAGAAGGTTTAGATACTAGAGGTTATATCGTCCTCGATGAATCTTTCTTTAGCGACATTGCCGATAAACTAGCAGCAGTAGACTACTTTGAGTTTGATGTCTCCCAAGCAGAAGACATTGACATTACCAAGCTGCGTTTGACTCTACCCAGTTGGGCAACTAATCTCGACTATTCAGGTAGGGGGGAATTTTCTGGACGCATCAGCGGTATTCCCTCGGCGATGACCATCGCAGGCGATTTGGATTTAAATAACCTTCAGGTAGAAGATATTGATTTTGATTCCTCATTATCTGGAAACGTAGAAATATCCCCTGAAACTGGGGTAAATCTGGAGCTTGAGGAGGTTGCAACTACGCCTCTGATTTCTCCTGCTGTTGAGATGGATTTAGACCGCATCGAACTAGTATTAGACCGCAACTACTCCCCCGTGGCTTTTGCTTTTACTCATGACGATCTATCTGTAGTGGGAACGGGCAAACGGGAAATAGTAGAAATTAAAACCCAAAATATTCCCGTAGAATTACTCAAAACCATTGCCCTCAAAAGTGATGATTTTGAACTACCAGAAAACATCGCCATTCAGCCTGTAGACGGGGAATTATCAGGGAAGTTTGTTTTTAATCTCAATACTTTGGCAACTTCAGGAGAAAATGTAGTCATCGAATCTCCCGCTTTAGGAAGTATTCGGGGAGATCTGCTTCAAGGAGATTTTCAATACATTGAAGGTTACTTTGCCATTCAGGATGTAGAATTTCAGCAAAGAAATAGTACTTATAAACTAGAAGGTAACCTCAAGCAACAACCAGACGATATCGAAGTTGATGGGCGAGTCGCCATTGATGGCGGACAGATCCAAGATATTCTCATTGCCCTGCAAATCTTTGAACTGAGTGATTTTAGTAGGATCTTTAGCGATCGCGGTTATGGTGATGCCGAAGATTTGTATCAGTCTACTTCTAAGACTCCACCCCTATTTGATGTTGGCTTAAAAGATGTCACTATAATCGAGCAGTTACATGTACTTTCGGCAATCCAAGCTTGGCTGAATCAACAAGAACAAGAGCGACAAACTGCTTTAATTCCACCGCTCAAAAACCTCAAGGGTACTTTTGACGGCGGGGTAAATGTATCTGGCTCTCTCAACACGGGATTAAACTCCGAATTTGAATTTTTGGGCGAACAATGGCAGTGGGGTAATCTGGTAAGCAAGCAAATCGTTGCTAGAGGCAATCTGGATGAGGGAATCTTGACTCTACTTCCTGTTTCGATTCAACTTCAAAATTCTACCGCTGACAAATCTCCAGCAGAATCCCAAAATAAGATCGATACCTCATCTCCCACTCTGTTATTTACGGGAACATTTGGGGGAGAAACTCAATCAGGGCAGTTTCGCCTTGTAGAAGTACCTGTAAAATTAATCGAGCAGTTATTTTCTTTACCCCCCGAATTAGCTTTAGGTGGTTTGGTTAACGCTACTGCCAGTATTGCTGGGACGCCAGATAATCCTCAAGCCAGAGGAGAAGTCAGCATTGATAATGCCTCCCTCAACGGAACTTCAATTGAGTCTACCAAAGGCAGCTTTAATTATCGTAATTCCCGCCTGGACTTTTCTGGTAGCAGCGCGATCGCCAAAGATGCCGATCCTCTAATTGTTAAAGGTAGTCTCCCTTACCAACTGCCCTTTGCCCAAGTCAAACCCCCAAGCAATCTTTTGGAACTACAGGTAAACGTTAAAGACAAAGGTTTAGCATTATTAGATATCTTTTCTCAAGGAGAATTAAGCTGGATTGATGGAAATGGTGAAATTGTCCTCGATATTTCTGGTATCCTCGATCCCAAGCAAATTATACCTCGTAACCTAGTAGCACAGGGAATAGCAACTATTGAAAATGCCACGATCGCAGCTAGAAGTCTACCGAACCATCCAATTACCGAGATTAATAGCCAGGTATTTTTTGACCTCAATAATATTCGAGTCAACAGCTTTCAAGGCAATTTGGGGGGTGGTGCAATTTTGGCGGCGGGGACAATTCCCCTCAATGGCAATGGTACTGTCAACCCCCTAACTATTGATATAGATAATACTACTATTGAACTCCCAAAACTATATGATGGAAGTGTCCAGGGAAGATTACAAATTCTAGGTAGAGCTGTCGAACCAATTATTACAGGAAATGTGACTCTGTTTGACGGTACGGTTTTGTTAGTCGATGAAACTGAAAGTAACGAGCAGGAAGTCAATACTACAGGTGGCAAAATCAGTGAGATTAAGAGACGTAAAACCGAACAAGGTCTTGCAGCCATCACTCAATATCGCAATCTCCAACTCAGACTCGGAGAAGATATTCAAATCAGCCAACCGCCAATTTTTACTTTCTGGGCTACAGGAGATCTCAACATCAACGGTACTTTTCTTCAGCCCAGTCCTGATGGGGTCATTACTCTCCAACGGGGTCAGGTAAATCTATTTACTACTCAGCTAAATTTATCCAGAGACTATCAAAATACGGCTCGTTTTTCTAGCAATAACGATAACCCCCTCGACCCATCTTTAGATATCTTGTTAGTGGGTTCGGCGATCGAAACTACAGGGAGAAGAAGTGTCCCCAGCGAAATTTTGCCGACAGAAAGACCCGATGCTGATAATCTGGGAACTCTAGAAACAGTAAGAATTTCAGCCAAAGTTAAGGGACTTGCTAGCGA
Organism: Pleurocapsa sp. MO_226.B13; assembly: GCA_030064795.1. The sequence continues at coordinate 21,054 of JASJEI010000054.1, forward strand.
AATTACCAATAAAATTGAGCTTACTAGTAGTCCTCCCCGCAGCCAAGCGGAAATTGTGGCTTTATTGGGCGGGGGTTTTGTGGAAACTTTAGCTAATAATACTAGCACTGTAGGATTGGCTACTTTGGCAGGTTCGGCACTATTTGGTAGTCTTAATTCTGAATTTAATAATGCTTTTCCCCTTGGAGAATTGCGTCTATTTCCCACTCAAATTCTGGCAGATGAAGAAAATCCCGATTCTAGTACGAGTAACGGTATTGCAGGAGAAATTGCTTTTGATTTATTTGATAACTTTTCTTTTTCGGTGCTGAAAATTTTGAACTTTAATGAAATACCCGCTCAGTACGGTTTCCGTTATCGCCTTGACGAAAATTTTGTGCTGCGGGGTACGACGGATTTTGAAGAAGGTGTCCGAGGTGTAATTGAATTTGAATCCAGGTTTTAGATTGCCAAGGCTGATTTAGAGAAATGTTATTATTTTCAATTCACATTAAACATTTAATACGAAATGCGATCGCTAAAACCTTCAAAAAAATAGACGGATCGTAAATATGCCACCGATCGTAGAGACGTAATATATTACGTCTCTACAAGATGTTACGGTTCAATAGATAAATCTTCTGTTGCCAACAAGATTTGATGTAAATTCAAAATATTGAGTTTGCATAACCCAACCAAACTATAAACTAAGCGAAGGCAAAATTATCTGCACTCAAGCTATTGGCATCTACATTAGACAAGATTGCCACATTTTGTTCTTCTACAGTAATTAGAGTATCATTGCCATCTTGAGTCAGGGTTAAATCGTCAAAACCGATACCCAAGTTACTGAAACCGATCGCATCGCTATCTAATTCCAAGTCAGCAATGCGGTTGGGGGTATCGGGTAATTCTGTATCTGCAACCCAGAATTGGTCAGAACCTTCTCCTCCGACAACATAATCACCAGTACCTAAGAAGATAGCATCATCGCCACCATCGCCATAGATGCGATTATTTCCTTCGGATACATTTACAGTGTCGTCTCCTTCTCCTGCAAAAACTAAGTTTTTAGTTCCAGCAACCTCAAGAGTGTCGGCTTCAATTGTGCCAAAAACCGAAGTAAATTCTGGATCGGATTCAAAATCTCCTTGAGGATTAACCACAAACTCGCTGACAACCTCGGGAGTCAGGTTAGTAACAGCTTCGGGATTGGCTAATAATTCTACTTCAGAATAAGGATCTATGCCATAGGTTCGTACTCGTAACTGTTGAGTTTCTGCGTCAATATCAAATTCAGTCCAGCCAAAGGTATGAGTTGCTACATAGTCACCCTGCAACAGTTCCGCATCGATCGCATTTTCGGCAATGTCCAGGTTATTATTTAAACCGAGAGGATCGTAACCCAATGGCTCAATTTGTTGCTGAAGCAGGTTTTTGATAAAGTCATCGCGATCGTTAATCTCGTTGTCAGGATCATTAGCTACGGGAAGAGAATCGTAAACTGCTTTTTGTTCTGGAGTAATCACCCCCCCGGCCAAAGCAAGATCGACAATGGTAGGGCCAAATAAACCATCGTTAAACGCCACGGGTCCTGTGACAATTTCAAAGGCATTAGTGGCAATTTGTTCGCCACCAGGGGTAGTTTGATAGGTGAGATTGTTGACAAACGTGCCGTGAAAGTCGCCCGCCATAAAGACAACGTTATCGATCTGGTTTTCGTCGATAAACTGGAGTATTTCATTTCTCTCGGCTGCATAACCCTCAAAGCGATCTTCAGCATTTAATAAACCAAAGTTTTGAATCGGTTCGGGAATAGTCACAAATTTCCAAGTAATACCCTTTGCCTGTGCCTCTAGTAAGTCGGCCTTTAAGTCTTCTACCTGTTGTCTGCCCAAAAGTGTGCGATTGGGATCGAAAGCTTCAGCGATGAATCTTTCAGGATCGTTAGAGTCGCTCAAATCTAGGGGTTCGATTTGGTCATCCCTAAAAGAGCGACTATCAAGTATAATTACCGCAGCGTCACTGCCATAAGTATTGTAACGATACAGTTGACGTTCGTTGGCGGTACGGTCTTCGCCTGTTTCGCCGTAGAATCGATCTTGCAAGGGATGATATTCCTGATAGGCTTGCAGGGCATCTTCGTAGACTTCAGTATCGTTGACAAACTCGACATCATCGGTAAACAACGGTTCATCATCAGAACCGATATCGGGCGCGTCGGGGGACTCTCCTGGGGCTGCCCCACCAGCAAAGTTATCGACAATTTCATGGTCGTCAATGGTGGCGAGGATCGAAGTATCGGCATAGAGTTCGGGAACGGTATTTAGACCGAGGCGTGAAGTAAGGATCTCTGCGTGTTTGGTACGAAAATCCGAGAGACTTCTAGCTTGGGACTGGGGTAGGGCAGGAGTTGCCAGATCGGCATAGATGGTATCTCCCAGCTTGACAAACAGTTCTAGATCTCGTTCGTCGGCGTTAGCCAGGGAAGGATAGGGAGGTGCTTGTTGCCAATCTCCGCTAGCACCAAAACGAAATCCGTTATAGCTACCGAGTTCTTCAGAGGTACTAAATTCACCGACTTCGGTATCTCCCGCAGCATCAGTAACACGGTAATAATAATCTGTACCAGGAGTTAAATCTTCAACCTCAACTTTTACGGGAATAGTAGTATCGGTAACTTCTGCCTCAACAGTACCGACAAGATGATTAAACTCAGGATCGGTGGCATATTCAAAGGTAACGTTACCCAGTACTAAACTCCGCGTCCACAATACCGTAGAATCTTGAGTCGTATCGCCACTAGCTACCCCGTTGATTAAAGTTCTGGCTTCTGGATTGCGCGGATCGAAAGCATTTGGATCGTAGGGCGGTAAGTTGGGGAAAGTATCGGCAAAGTCTGCTAGGCTGACAAACTTGAAGTTGGTATTGAAGTTTTGAATCTCGCCATCTTCAGGATCGCCAAAAACTACAGCGGGTTCGTTACTGCCATCCTGCACTACTAATAAACCTGCGGGATAGTCTTCTCCTAAAGGAACGTTAACTACATCTGCACCATCAGATTCTTCTACATCTTCAATGGCAAAACTAGCGAGATAAGAATTACTGTCAGCGCGATCGTAGATGGCAAAGGTATTGTTACCCTGACTGGATGCAAGTAAGTAGCCGTTACCATCTTCGCCGTAATAGATGGTTAAACCTTCGACATCGGGAACAAGAGAAGGGGTTTCAGTTTCAAATTGAGCAATACCACTGGGTAAGACATCGATAACTTCTTGGGCAATAAACTCTGTTGCGGTAGCAGTAGGATGAATATTATCCCAGAAAAAGAATTCTTCGGGATTACCAGTTAAAGATAGGTTAGTTAGATCCAAAACTGCATCGGTAGTATTGGTTAAACCAAAATCAGCAGGGTTGTTTTGAATCTCGGTAGCAATGCTGTTAACATCTGGTTCGACGATGGTAACGTCTAACTCTGACGCGATCGCATCTAGTTCGGTGTCGAGTAACTGATTGAACTCCTCTGTGGCATCGTTGAGAATAGCTGCTGCTTCTGGCAGTTGGGAAAATTGAGGAATACTACCTAATAATGGTAAATTCGGTACGACAAAGGTTTGCGCCCCCGCTTCGGCTAATTCGCTGATGTGGCTGGTAATATTGCCGACAATCGTTTCTGCTGATGGTAAAGGTTCGCCCCGCAACAATGGATCGATAAAGTCATTGCCACCACCATAGATATAAAATAAATCGGTTTCGGTAGGAGTCTGGGCGGATAAATAAAGATCGATTTGCTGTCCGAGGCTGGGAATATCAAATGTTTCGGTTAAATCTCCTACTAAACCAAACTCCGAAGTACCCTCTCCTGTTTGCGCCCCACCAAAAGCATAGTTAGTACCACCTAAGAGAAAAGATTCGCTTTCGGGAAGTTCTAAAGACTCCGCTACCGCATCTACAAGCAAATCTCCATTAGAAAAACGCCCTTCAGCATAGGGTGGTGAAGGAGGAATTAAACCTTCGCTAGCATTGAATACATTCCCCGTATCGGATAGACTATCGCCAAATACTACTAGGTTGCTAAAAGGTACTTGAGATAAATCCGTATCTTCGGTAACAGTATCCACCAAAGTTGGTTCGCGGTTATCATTAGGTTCGGCAGAATATTTCCAGATCCCAAAATCCTCCTGTCCGACATAAAGATAACCCGTTTCGCGATCGACTACCATTCCTTCTACTTGATAGTCGGCGGGATCTTCTCCCTCTGGTACGGGTACTTCGATAGTACGGACTACTTCGGCGTTAACTTCTAAACCATCGGCCGCACCCAAACCTGTCTGTAGTTCTAGTTGGGCAACTTTATTGCCGTCTGCTTGAGAAACAAAGACATAGGTTTTACCATCAACGGGACTAGTATAAGTCGCCAAACCATAGGCTGTCGCTTCTCCGTCATCTACGCCAAAGATTGTTTCGGGAATGTTAATAGAAGTAACGTCGGTTAATTGACGGGTATCGGGATTTATCGCAAATATCGCCAAAGTATCATTTGCCCTGTCAGATGCGATCGCCAGATCGACAGTGGCAGTTTCTCCTGCTAACTGAGAAGGATATTCTACTCCGTAGGCGATATCGACATTGTTGTAGCGAATATTTTCTGGGGTAATACTTTGAATTTCTTGTCCTGCTAAATCGTAAACCCGCAAGCCACCATTTTTAAAAGTAGTAATGACAAAACTTTGTTCTGGATCTTCTGGATGAACGTAGATCGCAGGATCGTCAGCATCGGGGGCGTTATCTGGATCGGGATTTTCGCGATCGCCAAAACGAATTTCGTCGGGGGTTTCGGTGACGGGGGTAATTGTGGGAATGGTTTCGAGATCGACTGCAAAAGCTAGAAACTGGGTTTCCTGGGTATCGTTAAAGTTATTATCGCTGGTGACGATAATCGACTGTCTGCCATCGGGTAGAGTTTCGCCAAAAGATATTGCCTCGCTATTGTCTTGAGTAATACCTAACTCGCCAAAGTCAACTATTAGCCGTTTAGATGTGGTAGCATCAACGTCGATCGGTTCGCCTTCTTCATCCAGTAGACTTTCAACACGATGATAACGCGAGAAGCGTGGTAGCCCCGAAGCGGAGCGGTATTTATATCGGGGTGGAAACGCGACACGGGTATTTTAATGCCCGTGAAAATTTAACTATGATGAGGGTCATTGATGTATTCTTGAATCTTGGCAGTACTAACTTTACCCGTAGTGTCATAAAAGTAAGAATGAGTCCAGAGAGTAGGAAGTTTTAGTAAATGTGGAAACTCTTGTCGAAGATATCTACTGGAACGACCTTTAAAAGCTTTAACAATAGAATTAATCGGTGTTTTCGGGTCATGTTCTACTAAGACATGGACATGGTTAGGTGCAATTTCAAGTGCCTTTATTATCCATTCTTTTTCGTTGGCAACTTCAGTAATAATTTGACTCAATCTTAATTTGACCGCTCCTACTAAGACAGGCTTTCTTCTTTTTGGTATCCAGACTAGATGAACGGTAGCTGAACCTACAGAATGTTTATTATGTCTATATTCTCGTGCTTTTTTTCTCATTAACTTTTATGTATAAGGCTTTTACCTATATACAAAATAAGATACCATTATATTTGTGAGATAGACAACGAGATCAATTAAACTTGAACTGTGCCTAAGTCCAAAACCCCATCTTTTGTTACGGAATTACCGTTAATTGTTTCTAGCCAAATAGACAAAGAACTCATGGCGAGATTTCAAGCGGGGAGACAGCTATATAATGCTTGTTTGGCTGAAGCAATGGTCAGGGTTAATTTGATAAAAAATAGTGAGATATATTCATGTTTCATTTCTCTTCCTAGAACTATCAAAAAAGGGAAGAAATCTCTTTCTAATCCAGAACGTAAAAAATTATTTAAGCAAGCCTGGAAAGAATATAGATTTAGTGATTATGAATTACAAGCATTTGCAAATATTACTGCTAATCAGAGTAAATGGATAGCCGAAAAAATTGATTCCAATACTCAACAAAAACTAGGAACCCGCGCTTTTGATACAGCGAAAAAAGTATTATTAGGACAAGCCAAAAAAGTCAGATTTAAAGTACCTTCTCGTTTTCGTTCTCTAGAAGGAAAAAGCAACAAACAAGGAATTAGATTCAAAAACAATCAATTAGTATGGGGGAAACTAAAAATTACTCCTATTATTGATTGGCTAAATCCTGTAATCAAGCATGGGTTAGATTCTAAAATTAAATACGTGCGTATTTTGTGGCGAGAAATCAAAGGGGAACGTCGCTGGTACATACAGTTAATTAATGAGGGTTTGCCGTATCAAAAACCGATAAATTATGTATCTGATGGTCTTGTAGGACTCGACTTAAATGTTAGTAATATTGCTTTTGTTGCCGATAATCAAGCTGGATTATTACCTTTTGCCGAAAATGTTCCAACTTATCAAAAAGAGATAAGAAACTTGCAGCGTAAGATGGAACGCTCTCGACGCAATAACAATCTAGATAATTATAATCCTGATTTTGAGGTTAAAAAAGGACGTAAAACAATAATCAAAAAAGGTAAACTAATTAAAGGAAAAAGAAAATGGAACAACTCAAAAACTTATTTGAAAATAGCAGCTAAAAAACGAGAACTAGAACGTAAAAAAGCTGCTTATGCTAAGTCTCAGAATCGTAAAATTGTTAACGAGATTTTACGTCATGGGAAACAGATAAAAACGGAAAATGTCTCTGTAAAAGGATGGCAGAAAAGATACGGGCTAGCAATAGGAGCAAAATCTCCAGGTTTTGTGCAATCGGAATTGAAACGAAAGGCTGAAAGTGCTGGCGGTTCATTCCAAAAATTCTCGACTAGAAAAACTGCACTATCTCAAACTCATTTGAATGGAGAACGTATCAAAAAGTCTCTATCTCAAAGAGTTCATAAGGATAGCAGTGGTATTGTGATGCACCGCGATTTATTTAGTGCTTATCTAGCGAGATACGTAAATGACGATGATTATTTGTCATTGCAAGATGCTCGACAGGAGTATCAAAGGTCGGAGTCGATCTTAAGGTCAGCATGGCAAACTTATCAAAAAAATTGCGAACGAGTAGGCGAGTCCGAAAGTAGGCTGTGTCATTCATCCTTAGAGCAGTTTGACCATCAGCTAAGAACGATTAGCCAGATAAGCCAGTGCGGGCTAAAAGCTAATTATAATTCTTAGCCTGAATCTCCTAAATTTAGTTTAATCGAGTGATAGCGAGAATAAACGCATTTAGGAGAGTGGCTCAACACTAAGATCTGTCGCGCCTTGGATGTTAACTTCGTAGAGTCGAATATTATTACCCACTCCCTCGGTAAAAGAACGTTCTAAAGCCAAAAACGTTCCTTGGTTATCTATAGCCAACAACTCAACTAAACCATTATCGGCAAAGCCATCGTCAGTTTCGGGAGGTACGGGAATAGGATCGGTTTCGTAGAGAAATTCCCCGACAACTTCTTCTGTTTCTAAGTCGTACTGGATAATTCTCACGGGACTACCAGACTCTACGGTCGATCTTTCGCCGTCTTGGTATAAAGCGTTTTCGGTGGCGGTAAATAGCTGTTTGCCATCGGGAGTAATAGTTAAACTTTCAAATGCCTGATTGCTTTGAATTCCGCTAGTTTGGTCTACCGTAGGCAAGAACTTATCGGGTACGGGTAATTCGTCAATTATTTGTCCGTCGCGATCGAATTCAGCTACAAATGGATCGACTAAATTATTGGCATCTCCTTCTGAAGAAATAAATAATGTCCCCTCGTCAGATAAAGCAATAGCTTCTGGATCGATACTGGAAGCAGTAAAAGGACTTTCACCAGCATTGAGTAAGGTTGTCACCCCAGTAAACTCAACATCTCCCTCATCCAAACTACCGTCACTTAGATCGATCGCCACATCATAGTAACGGGCATCATTAATCGTACTGCGATCGTTGGCAAGGGCATAATAAATATTATTAGTGCGATCGTAGGTTATGCCCGAAATTCCCCCAACTTCTGTTTCTTCAAAAGTAAATCCTGTCTCAAAACTTACTTCACCGAGAAACTCAAGACTGGTAACGGTGTTGCGATTATTATTTGTCTCTTCTTTCGCCAATTCAACATCTGTAAACACCAAACGATGATCGGAAGCAGGGAAGCCATTGGGTATTTCGCTATCGGGGTCAAAATCGCCAATTAGACGAAACAAAGGATCGTCTTGAGTCGTCCAAAATACTCCCGCCTCGGTGATGGCTAAATCTGTTGAGGGCAAAACATAATCTACCCGTAAGTTACCCGCAGTTTCATCGTTAAAATCCGCCGTATCAAAAGCAGGATTTCCCTCGTGGGTATCGTTAACTTCGTTTTGGCGGATCGAGGCTGCCACGCCTCCCTCACTCTCGGGAGTAACGGAAGTATTAACCAAAGGATTATCTAAAATTTGCAAGATCGCATTGTCGGTACTATCGCCATCAAAGGGGTCGGCATTTTGATCGCCAGCAATAATAAAGCTTTCTCCCTCGGCTAAACCACCAAAATTCCCCTCATCGTCGTAGATATAACCGCCTTCTCCTGGAGTGATATAATCCGCCCAAAAACGAATCTCATCATGGTTGCGTCTGCCATTACGATCTTCTTCGCCGTCAAATACTGGTGGTGTGGGATGGCTGGCTAAGATATGAACCACTTCTCCATCAATCTCTATCGGAATATCCCAATGGCTTTTGGAAGATAAACGAAATACCTCTAACTCTTCCTCGGAATAGTAATCATTAGGTTCGGGTGTAGTCGGATCGTCTGGCAATAAAGCATCTGGCATATCTTTCCAGAGGAAATTCTGAAACGTTCTTACTTCCTCTTCAACTATCGGATATTTAGATTTAGGTGTGGGTTGGAACGACAACAGCGATGAAAATCCCGAAGAGAATTTTTTACTCGGTTTGGGTTTGGGTTTGCAATGGCAAATGGGAGATACTTTTAATGCCCGTCTCGATTATGGTATTCCCCTAACCGATGTCGAAGATAACGACAATACCTTACAGGAAGATGGAATTTATTTCTCGGTGAATTACAGTCCGTTTTAGTCTATGCCCCCCTAGCCCCTCAAATTTGGGGGGACGAGTTGTAGGGTGGGCCAAGAAAATCGCTTGATTTTTCCTGTATTAACCAACTATATATTGCCCACCAGTTATCAGTAATTAGAAAAATTATTTACTTTGAGATAACATCATGAATCAATATTTACAAGGTCAAGTCCCCACTCATCAACAACTAATTGAATGGAGCAACTATTTTCACCAAAATGGATTTCTTGTAATTGAGAATGTTCTCAACCCTGAATACTGTCAGCAACTAAGGGAAGATTTAGAGCGAGATATCGAAGATAACTCCCAAACCATTAAAAATGGCACTATTCAATTCAGCCATCGAATGTTTGAACGCTCTCAAGCAAATTTAAACCTATTTGAATGCGAACCTATAGTAACTTTTGCCGAATTTTTGATTGGAGAAGCTAATGGAAGAGGATGGCATACGGATATCGGAATTCCCAATTCCAACGTCGTTCATGTAATTCACAATAATTCCTTTGTGGTTGCACCCCACAGCGAAGGATTAGCTCAAAGTGTTTGGCATCAAGATGATAGCCCCCATCTACTCTCTCTTGACGGTCAACCCATTACCAACGTGCGACTTAATGTAATGACCTTCACGGTTAATTACTATCTTACAGATGTTTTGCAGATAGAAAATGGCCCGACTCAAGTCATTCCAGGTTCTCATTTATTTGGTCGATTTTGCCCTGGAGAAGTTACAGAATATAGATCTTCTATTTACAGTTGTTTAGCACCTATGGGTTCGGCTGTTTGTTTTAACAACCAAGTTTGGCATCGAGGCGCGCCGAATAATTCCGATACCGCAAGATATATTACCCAAATAACCTATGCCAAAAGATTAGTAGGGCATAAATATTATCCCTTTATGAATTATCAAATGCCCGAACATTGCTACGCTCAAGCCAATCCTCGATTAAGACGTTTATTAGGATTTTTGCCTCATGGCGCGTACGGTTGATCTTTTATCAAGTCAGGCGATCGCACTTTGCAGAAAAAGAGAATTGATTTTTCACTTAATTGAAGCCCTTTTAAAATAAACAAAAAACCGAAGTTAACTATGCTAACCAAATATATTCAAACAGCAATGCACCAAGCCACCTATGAGTTACTCGAAGATGGAACATTTTATGGAGAAATAGCAGAATTTCAAGGAGTTTACGCCAATGCCGAAACCCTAGAAAGTTGTCGAGATTTGTTGCAGGAGGTTTTAGAAGGTTGGATTATTCTTGGATTACGTCTACAACACGTTTTGCCTGTTATAGATAATATCGATTTAAACTCTCAGCCAGAAGTAGCATAATGCCACCATTTAAACCAATCAAACGCCAGGAATTAATTCGTCAGCTAAAGAAGTTAGGCTTTTCTGAACCTAAAGCTGGTGGCAACCATCAATATATGGTTAAAGGACAACTTAAGCTATTTATACCTAATCCCCATCGAGGAGATATCAGCAAAAGTTTGCTTTCTCGTATTCTTCGTCAAGCAGATATTACAAGAGAAGAATGGGAAAATCTTTAACTATTTTGCGATCGCATTTTAAATCTTTTAATCCCACTACCGAAGCTCATTTTTATACTCCTTCTGCTGCGGAGAAAGAAGTAGTGGAGAACGAACTATCAGACTTTCAATTTGAAGGTATTGCTTATTATGCTTTTCCCGTTGAAGAAGTGAATTAATTTATTATTGATAAGGTTATGTGGAAGTTTTCAATCAATAGTCTTTTAACCAGCAGTGCGATCGCCTTAAACTTGTATCATCCGAGTATCGCCCAAGCACAAATTACTCCCGACAATTCTTTAGGTAATGAAAGCACTGTAGTAGTTCCCGACAATATTAACGGCGTTCCGAGCGATCGCCTTGAGGGTGGGGAAACTCGCGGATCTAATCTATTTCATAGTTTTCAGGATTTTAATGTCGATGTTGGCAGGGGGGCTTATTTTGCTAATCCTGCGGGGATAAATAATATATTCAGTCGGGTAACGGGGACGAATATTTCTCAGATTAATGGAACTTTAGGGGTTTTGGGTAATGCCAATCTCTTTTTAATTAATCCCAATGGTATCTTGTTTGGCGAAAATGCCAGTTTGGATCTGAGGGGTTCTTTTTTTGCTTCCAGTGCGGAATCTTTATTGTTTGATGACTTTGCCTACAGTACTAATAATCCTACCGCACCACCTTTGTTAGAAATAAATATTCCCGTTGGCTTAAACTTTAGGGATAATCCTGGGGCAATTACCGATCGGTCTGCCAGCCTCGATTCCAATGGTAATCCTGTCGGTTTACAGGTAGATCCAGGACAATCTTTAACTTTGCTTGGTGGCGAGCTTAATTTTACTGGAGGAAGAGTAATTGCACCAGGGGGCAAAGTTGAATTAGGCGCAGTCGCCAGCGAAGGTACAGTGACGATTAACGAAGATGGTAATCTGGGCTTCCCAGAGAATCTAACCAGGGGCAATGTTAGTTTTAATAATGGCTCTCGAATTATCGTCAATCCTATAGCTGGTGGGAATGCAGGAAATATTGAGATTACCGCAGGAGCGATCGCCTTAGATGGAGTGTCAGTTTTAGATGCTAGTAATTCAGGTACGGGTGAGGGCAATGCAGGAAACATTTCACTTCAGGCTACTGGCGATATTTCCCTAGTGGGTAGCGGTATCTTGAGCAATATAGGTGCAGCAGCACGAGGGAATGTTGGTGAAATTATTTTATCAGCCAATTCAATTTCTTTTACCGCAGGTAGCCAACTGCAAGCAGGATTCTTTGCTGGAGGACAAGGAAACGGTACAAAGGGCAAGATTACCATCCAAGCCAATGATGCGGTAATTATTGATAATTCCATTTTCTTTGCCAATAATCAAGCCGATGCGATCGCCAATAGTTCGGACATAGAAATTAACGCGAGAAATCTATTTATCAGTAATGGTGCGAATCTCAACGTCGATAACTTTGGAGAAGGAAATGCAGGGAATATTATTCTACAAGCTAGTGAAGATCTTTCTTTTACGGGTAATATTATTATTTCTAGCAATATTGGCCCTTCAGGAATCGGCAACGTAGGTAATATAGAACTTACAGCCAATTCAATTTCTCTTACCGAAAATAGTCAATTACAGGCAGGATTCTTTGCTGGGGGACAAGGAAATGAAACCACAGGTAATATTTCTCTTCAAGCAAACGACTCAGTAACCTTAGATAGTTCTAGTATTTTCGCTAATAATGAGTCTGGTGCGATCGCCGATACAGTAGATGTAGAAATATTAGCTAATTCCGTTTCGTTTGATAACAGTAGCTTATTTACTGCCAATAATGGAGTTGGCGATGCTGGTAATGTAGTTATTGATGCCATCAATGGTGCAGTATCTTTGACTAACAGCGCGATTTTAACCGAGAGTATTACAGCGCAAAGTGGCGATATCAATATTCAAGGGCGATCGCTTTTACTCACAGACAATTCTAATCTCGGAGGTTTTGCCACGGAGAATGCTGGTGCGGGTAACGCAACCATACAAACTAGTGATTTTGCCACCTTAGATCGAGGTAGCAGTATTTCCGTTTTTTCTAGCGGTACTGGAGGCAGCGTGACAATCGATTCCGCGCAACTTAATATTCTCAATGAGTCTAGCATCAATGCTTTTGTTTTTAGCGATTTACCTGCGGGTAATGTCAAAATAGACGCAACAACAGTGGCGATCGATAACAATAGTGGCATATCGCTCGATACTTTAGGCAATGGAGATGCAGGTAGTCTGGAGTTAAATACAGGAACGTTAACTATTACTGGAGGCTCTCGCTTATCTAGCTCGACTTCTGGAGGTGGTAGAGGGGGGAGTTTTATAATTAAGGCAACCGACACAATCGAGATTACGGGAACTACAGCCGATGGTTTAACTGCCAGTCGAATTGATGCCAGTACATCTGGTTCGGGTGCGGGGGGTGATATTCAGATAAATGCCAGCAACCTAATTATTAGAGATGGTTCGGCAATCTCTGCTTTTGCAACTATAGGTAGTAGTGGACGAGGGGGAAATATCAATCTAGATGTTGACGATACAATTGCGATCGCTGGTTTTCGTCCTCTCGGTTTTTTTCCTAGTTCTATAGATGTCCAGAGTGACGGTACTGGTAATTCAGGTAAGATCAGTATCGATACTAGCAATCTAACAGTCAGTAATGGCGCGAAAATTACTACCTCAACTACAGGACAAGGTTTGGGTGGAAGACTAGATATTTCGGCTACAGATTCTATAACTGTATCGGGTTTTATTCCTGGTACTGGATTAGGCAGTCAAATAACAAGTCAAAGTTTGTTAGCGGGAGGTGCTGCGGGAGATATTGCGATCGCCACTTCTAATTTATTGGTTCGAGATGCTGGACAAGTAACCGTTGGTAGTTTTAGTACCACCACCTCAACCGCAGGAAATCTAAACATAAACGCCGATGTAATCAAGCTAGATAACTTAGGTATTCTTAACGCCCAAACCTTTGGCGATGAAGGAAACATTGAGATTATCAGCCGAGACATTTTTTTAAGAGGAGAAAGCAACATCACTACCAACGCCTTTGGTACATCTGCTGGCGGAAATATCAGGATTGACACCGAAAATTTAGTCGCTTTTCCCAACGAAAACAGCGATATTAGTGCTAACGCCGAAAATAGTTTTGGCGGTCGAGTTAATATTACTACTAAAGGTATTTTTGGCACGGAGTTGCGAGAAATGCCTACTCCCCAAAGTGATATTACTGCTACTTCCCAATTGGGAGCAGAGTTTAACGGCGAGGTAGCTATCAACACTCCTGAAGTTGACCCCACCAGTGGTTTAATTAACTTGCCTGCATTAGTTGGGGATGCGACCGACCAAATTTCTCAAAATCCCTGTCAACAGGGGGTAGGAAGCGAATTTATTATTACTGGCAAAGGTGGTTTACCTCCCAATATTAATCAGTCTCTAAATAGCGAGTCGGCACAAATAGGTTTAATCGAACCTGTTCCATCAAAAAGCCAGAGAGCAGACGAGCAGACGAGCGGGGGAGAAATACAAATAGATAACCCTACTACAGAAGCAGTTCCCGCTATGGGATGGATATTTAACGATCGGGGAGAGGTTACTTTAACTGCTTACTCGACATCCGATAACATAATACGAAGCTCTAGGAAACAGCATCGCAGCATTTGCAAGAGTGGAATTTCTCCTTAATTCCTTAAATATCGATAAAAAGATAATAATAGTTAAGAATAAAAAAATTTACTATCAATTAACTTACTCTAATGATACTAATGTTGAATGTTTTAGTGAATTCATAATCCAAAAAAACCTACCAAAACTAACTCAAGCGCAGACAAACAAACTTCAGATTAAATAATATTAATTTATTAGAGAATTAGTATCAGATATCATTTGCTAGAACAAAGATGAGTAGCTTCTGGCTGTGGAGAAGAACCATTAAGACTGGTTTTATGCTGATTGACTGACAAAACCTCTAAAACATTTGATTTTTCCTAGGTTTGGTTGGCGAAGCGCGTAACCCAACAAAAGTATGTCCTGTGTTGGGTTTCATCCTTCAACCCAACCTACAATTTGCAATTAAGAAACTGTCTGAAATTTTTATAGCTGCTTAAATCTTTGTTAGATGAGCCTTTTGGTCATTTTAAGATCGTCTTTTGTCAGTCAACCAGGCTAATAGGGATGTGAGATGACCGATTCGATTCCGCAAAAAACAACTTTCTCTGATGGAAGGAATCGATAAAAAACCGCTAACATTATTTCTTTCTTCTGATTTAGAAAATAAATCGCTCTAATTGTTGAAAGAGTACTACCCCGTCAGCACTCCATAAATGTAGCGGGTATTAATGCAACCATCTATAATTGAGACGCGATCGTGGATTTATTAAAACTCATGGAATGCGAAATCAAATATAAACCAGCATTTTCAGCTATTTTTGTGACCCTCGAACCTGGTGAAAAAATTATCGCTGAGGCGGGAGCAATGGCTAGTATGGATGGTCAAGTTACAATTAAAACTAAGCTTTCTGGAGGTTTTTTTTCGGCTTTAGCTAAAAAGTTTTTTGGTGGCGAATCACTATTTGTTAATGTCTTTAGTAACGAAACCAAGCAATATGTAAAACTGGTTCTGACACAACCTGTTGTGGGAGATATCCAAGAAATCGAACTGTATGGCAAAGATATCTATTTTCAGCCAGGAGCATATATTGCCAGTACCCCAGGAGTAACAATGGGAGTTCGTTGGGCTGGTTTTAGTAGTTGGTTTGCGGGAGAAGGATTATTTAAGTTGAGATTGAGTGGCAAAGGGCGCGTCTTTTTTGGAGCTTACGGTGGTATTACCAAAAAAGCGATCGACGGTGAATTTCTGGTTGATAACGGTCATTTAGTCGCCTACGAACCAGGTATTCAAATGGGAATTAAACTTTCCAATGGTTTAATTGGCTCTCTCACTTCTGGAGAAGGTTTTCTCAATCGTTTATCTGGCAGAGGTAATATCTATCTTCAGTCTCGGAGTATCGGTGGATTAGTCGGCTTTTTACGTTCAAAGGTACGTTAAACAATGAACATAGAATTATTACATCAACCTGAAAGCGCGATCGCTTGCGTATCACTAGACTCAGGAGAAGAATTAGTCGCCCAAGCTGGAGCGATGATTGCCATGAGTGGTAGCATCAATGCCAGTACAACCCTCCGCAAAGGTAAGGGTGGTGGTGTTATGGGCGGTTTGAAACGCATGGTTGCAGGAGAATCTCTGTTTCTGAGTGTTTTTCGCTCTCCGACTGATGGGAATACGATCTGGCTAGCTCCCAAGTTAATTGGTGACTTATTAATCTATGAAATGACGGGACAAGATTTAGTTGTCCAAGCAACTTCTTATCTAGCCTGTAGTTCTGAAGTCGATCTGGATGTGGGTTTTCAGGGTTTTAAATCTTTGTTTTCGGGAGAGTCTATTTTCTGGCTAACTTTTTCTGGGCGAGGACTAGCTCTACTTGCTTCTTTTGGCGGAATTTACGAAGTCCCCGTAGATGGCGAATATGTTGTCGATACTGGTCATATAGTGGCGTTTGAAAGAAGTCTTGATTTTAGTATTGCTAAAGCTAGTTCGAGTTTGATTGCTTCTTTCTTGGGTGGAGAAGGATTAGTTTGTCGTTTTAGAGGCAAAGGTAAAGTCTTCTGTCAAACTCATAATCCTAGAGCATTTGGCTCTACCGTTGGTTCTCAACTTCCACCTAGATAAGCAAATATTAATTATTAATATTATTAATTATTCAAGATTAATGAGTAGTAAAATTCCTTATCGAGTAGAACACAATCCAGCCTATGCGTCTTTAATTCTTAATTTGCCAGCCAATGAAACCGTAATGGTAGAAGCTTCGGCAATGGCAGCTATGGATACTTGTTTGGTAATGAAATCCAAAATGAAAGGTGGATTGATCAAAGGCGTTACCAGGATGCTAGGGGGTGAATCTTTATTTATTAATGAATTTACCGCCCAAGGAAAAAAAGGAGAACTATATATTTCTCCTGGAGTACCTGGGGATGTACGACATTATTCTCTATCTAGTAAGTGTAGTCTGATGGTTCAGTCTTCGGGATTTGTTGCTTGTAGCCCTACAGTCGAAATCGAGACTAAGTTTCAAGGATTTAAAGGTTTTTTTAGTGGCGAGTCTTTGTTTCTCATTAAAGCTACGGGAAACGGCGATTTTTGGTTTAGTTCCTATGGCGCGATTGTCGAAATTCCCGTTGCTGGTGATTATGTGGTGGACACTGGCTACATTGTCGCTTTTGAAGATACTCTCAACTATTCTGTAGAAAATATTGGCGGGCTGTCTTTTAGGAGTTTAAAAACAGGAATCTTTGGTGGAGAAGGTTTGGTATGTCGCTTTAGAGGAGAAGGACGTTTATGGATTCAATCTCACAAACTTTCTTCTTTAATTAATTTCTTAAATCCATTTCGCCCCACAAAGAATAATTGAACTAAAGTTATAGTTATTTCAATTAAGTTTGAGACAAAGCATTCCTTCTATGACAAGTCTTTGAAGAAAAAAATGTTTCATTTTTATTTGAAATGACTATA
>JASJEI010000055.1 GCA_030064795.1 Pleurocapsa sp. MO_226.B13
TAAATACTGGTAATTACTAACGTCGAAAGTAGCCCAATTACCTCTGGAATACCATGAGCGATCGTCAATTCTAGATACTCGACATCCTCATTCATAATCTTTTTGAGTTCTCCCGTCGAATGCTTGTCAAAATAACCCAAGGGCAAAACCCCAAATTTGTCAGATATTTTCCGACGGACATCGTAGAGAACATCATAGGCAACAATATGGGATAAACTACCCGCGATCGCAATTAATACCCACTTGATTACCACCGCTATTAACGCCACTGCTATTAACTGCCAAGCAGAGGACTGTAAAATAGGAGGATTGAATAAAGCGATCGCCAGTCGATACACCACAATAAAAGGAATTAAGCCAATAATAGTGGCGATAATTTCTAACGCTGTAGAGAGCGATATTTTGCTCTTATAATCGCTAAGCAGCGAAAAGATACTCGGAGATACATTGGTGTTCATCTTGCTTATTGCAGAAATAGTTTATTTGCTAATAAATCTCAATAAGTAATTTAGAACAACTATGTCCAAGAAAGATACTCCCAGAGGGATTTTTTTTCGCCCCTAGACGGATCGGTTTTAGTTCATACAACAAAAATGTAACCAGATTGAATAATTATTTGAGTGCAACCTTAACTGAAAATTCCGTGCCACTTTTGAGGTCTATAGTTGTCGAACAATAGCCATTATCGGGATTTTGCATAAATTCAATATAAGGAAGCATCTCTTGTTTAAAAGTACCAACGTTATCGCAAATAACTACTCCACCTTGGCGAATTGATGGATCGAGTATTTTTAAAACATTTAATGCCAGATGCCCCCAACCGTCAATTAAAATAAGATCGAGAGAAATATTCAGATCTCTTAGGGTTTCTAGTGCATCTCCTTCTCTAATCTCTACATAAGACTCTAAACCTGCTGCTGCGATATTTTTCCTAGCTTGAATAATTTTTTCGGGAACAATTTCTGTGCTGATTACTTTACCTCCGCCGTTATCTCTAACGGCTGTTGCCAGATAAATGGTTGAAATACCATAGGATGTGCCAAATTCAACGATATTTTGGGCATCGATCGCTCTAGCTGTTAAATAAAGCCATTTACCTTGTTCTGGTTCGATGGGGATATATTTATCCCGATAAAAATCGGTTTTGGTGCGATCCCATTTAAAGCCTTTTCCTAACAGTAAATTGGGTAGTTGGGGTAAATAGTGCAGCAATAAAGAACCAAATTGGCGATCGCTTTGTTGATAGAGTCGCGCTAGTACTGCTTCAATTTTAGGGTCATTGAGAACTTTTGCCCGCGAGATTTTATTCATTGTCAATCTCCTTTGAACAATTGATGGTGATGTTCGACAGCTAAATTTTGGGATTCAATGCGTAATGAAGAAAAGACCAATAGGAAACAATTATGCAGAGTAAATTAAACCAAAGCAACAAATTATCGATTAAAGGTAATTTATCGGCGATCGCAATTCGTTCTAAAAATACAAATTTGCTTAGAATTGAGACCAAAGACAATACGAAACTGATTAAGCCAATTTTTAATAAATATGGTTCGGAACGAGAATGAGAGATTGCATTTAAGGTAATGGCACAGATAAAGATAGCTGCAAAAATCACCGACATCAATCGAGTAGCTTGCGAGCGAATTGAAGCTATTACCTCAAAAACAGTTGGCTCACTGGTAGAGTGAATAATTGTTTCAATCACGAATATCCAAAAGAAACTAGCTCCCAAACATATCGCTAGAAGCGTCAAAATAATAATTAGAGTTATGGTTTCTAGGCTCATGTACTGAAAGTTGAGAGTTGTATTACTTCTGACTATTGAACTTCCGTAAGCTCGTTCGTATCTTTTAGCATAGAATCTGTTTCTGAATTCCTTTTACTAAAAAAAGGCAAGACAAATAGATAAACTCCACTTACCGCCAAGCTAAACAGCAATAGCAACATGGGAAATTCCACAAAATCGTGTATCCAGGGATGCCACCAACCGAATAAACTTTTTTCCTCTAAAAAAGGTGCAGCCTTAAAGCCATATTTAAGTAGTTCTCCCGAACTGGCATCGAGATACCACTCAAAATATCGTTTTGTATTGGCAAAACGATAAACTCCCGCCTGGGGTAGATAGGCAATTTCATCAATTTCGTCCCAGGAATCAACTCCTTGAGGATGCCGTTCTTGAAATATCTGCACCGCGCGATCGATACTTAATAAGTCGGCGATCGCGAACGCCGAAGTCGGCGGAGAACCATCAACAGTAGGCAATCCCGCACCAAAAACAGCAGTAAGACTAAAGGCTTCAATGGTGTAAATCATTACCACTAAAGCAAAATACAGACCGATCCAACGATGGATTTTTCTCGACCATTTAGCAAATAGCTGTTTGAGTTTCATTGCATACCTATCCTAATATGTTTAAAATTTGGCTCTAACTTGAACTCCAACAGTCCTCGGCGCACCATAAGTACCAATAATACCCATACCAAAATCGGCTGCTTGAGTAAGATATTCTTGGTCAAAAATGTTGTTAGCCAACAGAAAAATACCGTAATCTTCAAATTCGTAACCTAACTTGGCATTAACTAAGGCAAATGGTTCTTGTTCGATTTGATTGCGATCGTCAAAAAAAGTGCTGCCAAAACCAGTAAGTTCGATTCTGCCTGAAATACCAATTTTGCTTAAATACTGGATTGCCAGATTATAAGTCAAATTCGGGTTGAACGGCGTGCGTTTACCCGCTAAACTTTCACCAGTAAAAGGATCGTTGCCATTGCTAAACTCTGCACTGAGTAAACCCAACCCCGCAACTATTTCCAAACCTTCGACTGGACGAGTGATTAACTCTAATTCCGTGCCAAAAATATCGACATCCGCATTGTCGATAACTACCTCGCCTCCCTGAAGACTGGGAAACTGAAAGTCACTGACTGGAGAATAGAATACCGCTAGATTTGCCAGTAAACGATCTTGTAACCAGGCAGATTTTAGACCTAATTCATAACTCCAGGCGGTTTCAGCTTCAAAAGTTGCGGTATCTTCACTAAACGGATCGAAACTCGCTCCTGGAGGACGATAACCTTTAGTGATACTGGCATAACTCGTTAGATTGGGATTAAAATCATATTCGACGGCAAAGCGCGGTAGCAACTCTGAGCCGTCGGCTTCGATATCTTGCAGATCGAGTAATGTAATAGTCGTACCATCAGTAGCAATTAGTACTCTTTGGGCATCGGTAGTAGTATTAGTCGTTTCGTAGCGTAAACCTGCGGTTAAATTTAAAGCTTCACTTACGCGATAGCTAGTCTGACCGAATAGAGCAAAAGCTGTGCTATCAGTAGTACTATCTCCTCGTTCTTCCCCTGGAAAAGGACTAGCTGCACCGCGAAGAAAAGAGCGATCGTTATTAAACTCAGAAGATTCAAAATAACCGCCCACAATCCAAGTAAAGGGAGTGGCTGCTTCGGGCGATTGCAACCGCAACTCTTGAGTAATTACCCGCGAATCAAAATCGGGGGCATTAATTTCAATATCTTCTATGGTGGCATCCTGGTCGAGAGCTGCTTCTTGACTGGAGAAGCGATGGGCAGTAATTGAGGTGAGGCGGAATTTTGGGTGAGTGTAACCTACTCTTAAAGACTGAGCATTAGTATTCAACTCGTTAAAACCATCAAAGTCAAGTTCCGCTTCAAAAGGATCGCTGCCAACCAAAACAAACGGCTGTGCGCCTTCATCGTAATCTGCTAAAGAGGCATTGAGTAAAACTTCCCAATTTTCTGAGGGAGTCCATAATATTTGGGCGCGTCCCGTCGCACTCGTACCACCGTCTACATCCTCATCTAAAAAGGTATTTTCTACATAACCATCTTGAGTACTATAGCTGCCCGATAAACGATAAGCTAATTTATCTTTAATAATGGCATCGCTAATACTGGCTTGAGCTTCAAAATCATCAAAATTGCCATAACTGAGGACGGTATCAAATTCAAAGGTGTTAGTTGGTCTGCGGGAGACAATATTTATTACTCCCCCCAAAGAACTCCTACCATAGAGGATATTCTGTGGTCCGCGCAATACCTCGATCCGCTCGATATCAATAAAGTTTTGGTCGATAAAACCCGCAAAATCATAGGGAACATCATCAATAAAAAAGCCGATCGCATCGCGACTAAAGGCGTTAAAGTTAGTAATCCCCCGCAAACTATAAAAGGCAGCCGTACGATTTTCTCCCCCTGGAAAGAAAGTAAAGTTAGGCGTATTTTGTGCCACATCATCAAAGCGATCTAAGTTGGCATCTTCAATCTGTTCTTGAGTAAAAACCGTAATGCTAGCTGGCACATCTTGCACATTTTCTGGGGTTTTTTCTGCGGTAACAATAATTTCTATAGGTTCGGCTGCTGTTTCTGTAGCGGTTCCATCCCTTTCTGTTGTTAGGCTTAAAACGAGATTCTTTGGAGAAGGAACGACATTAGCACTAGGGGTTTGAGCTTCTCCCCTAACTGTAATGCGGACGCTAGTAGCATCTACCTGATTGATATCAATTGCCGTAATTCCTGGTGCGGGGTTAGTAATTGGAAATTTTTCGCCCTCTGGCAAAGCCAGCACCGCATCCAAGATATCGATAATTAAATTATTATCTTCGGGCAAAATCAATGGGATTAATCTTTCGTTGCCAGCGGTTTCTAAAATCAGTTCTAATCCTTTAGTGGTAGAGTTAATTTCTACTCCCGTAATTTCCGCCACTGCCTCATTGTCATTTATCTGTACTAATAAATCTCTTGCTGAGTTTTGTCTGTCTAGGTTGGGCTGATGGCGATCGCTTGTCTGATTTTTTTCTGAAATAATTTTCGATTCTGCTCCAACAGGCATGACCATCAATAACCAACAAACCAAAGCTGGTGATAAACAGCACAATATATAAAACCTACTATTTTTCAATTTTTCTTGCTACCTATCAATAATAATTCTCAATATATTGCTAAGAGTATGCAGAATTAGTAAGTTAGTTTCTAGTACCCAAACGGATCTTTATTCGCCCCAAACGGATTTTTAGCGGCGACAAGCACTAGGATTAATCCCAAATTGCTGTTTAAAAGCAGCCCCAAATCGACTCAAGCTGCTATAACCTACAGTGCGAGCAATTTCTGACACGCTGAGATTGGTTTCAACTAATAACTGACGCGCCTGTTCCAAACGATGCGATCGCAAGTAACCAAAAACTGTCGTTCCAAAACAGTGACGAAAACCCAATTTGAGTTTGTAATCATTAAGACCAACAAGTTTAGCTAATGCTAACAAAGATGGCGGATGTTCTATGTCTTTGAGTAAAATTTCTCTGGCGTGATAAATGCGATCGATGTCGCTGGATTTTAAATTTTTTAGTTTTGTTGTTCCTCTAATTGAATCTTGAATTTGAGCTAACTTGAGGGTAATTAACTCAATTGCCTTGGCTTCTAAATAGATTTGTTTCAAATTTCCTTGAAAGTCACAATTCAAAATTTGATGCACTGCTATTTGCATCGCTGGTGTAAAAATACCCAGTTGATAATAAGGCTGAAAAGAATCTCCTGTAATAATCTGCTGTAACTGTTGTGGTAAAAATAAAGGATTTTGCTCGATTAAAGCACGAATTAACCAAGGCTCAATCAGAATTTCTATAGCTTGAAAATTATTATGAGGCAAACATTCCCAGATGCCAATGGTATTTTCACCGCCATACATTAACAGACTGTGACCTGAATTGACGATAAATTCTAAGTTGTAAGCATTATCCTGAAGAGTTCCCTGGCAAGATCCCGACAGATAAAAATTGAACTGAAGTGGATCTGATGCCATTAGGTGACTAGCGATCGCAAAGTTAGTCCGAGGTTGAAATGAATCAAACTGTATTTGCAATCCCGCTTTTACCTGAGTCCAGTTGATAAATCCCTTTGCAAGATTACTAGACCAATTGAGCCGAGTTTCGCTACCAATTACATCAAAAGTAACACCGTAACGAGTATATAACTCTTCAAATATTTCATCAGATTCTTTTCGGGGAACAAATAACTTCATTCTTGACTAAAAATTTAATTTTTTAAGATCTTGACCAAACTCTATTCGACCAAACTCTACTCTTCGCTAATATACGAAATTATTTGAAATACTGCTTCTGAACTAATTCAGCAAACTATGAATTTTTCCCCGACCAATCTCAGGGGATATTTCAATACGGCGTTCAAAGTCATCAAAATACTGAAAGCTACCGACCTGTTGCTGAAACTTAGTGTAAAATTCTTGCTGATTATCAATCGAGAAATATGTTTTCATGTTGGGTTTTACGGCTTTAAATTTCCCGATTTATTTATAGACTTTAGGAGAAATTTCAAATTCTTCTTGCTTTTCTGTAAGCATCTTCATAATATTCACATACTTGATTTCTGCAATAATTTTTAAGCTTAATAGAAATTTATATCAATTAATTATAGATCATAGAATGATTAGCAAAAGAGGGAGATTGTATTCTGCGAACAAAAGCCCCAGAGGTTCTCAGTTGTTGGCTTGTCCGATAACTGAAGGGCTACCAAGAGCCAAGGGGCTGTCATCTGAGGTTTCCTCAGATGTTTATACGCCCCATCCCGCCCCAATACTTCTCGTTTAACGAGTGCCAATTAATCTATAAGGTTAGGTTAAGGGGGAAAGGGCAAAGGGGAAAGGAACAATTAGCAACAAGCGCACGACCTTTTCCCTTTTTCCTTTAACCTTTTCCCAAGTACAACCAGTCAAAAAAAAGGCTTAAACGAGAAGTATTGGTTCGACCCCTAACGCTTATCTCCCCCGTTTTGGGAGCTACAGTCTCGATCTAAATCGTAAACCTCCAGCACTTGATTTTGAATTTTCTCTAATTCTTAGTTGATGAAACTCAGTGAGAATAAGGGTTTAAGAGGAATATGGGAGTAAAATTCACGAATCGTTGCCATCCCCCGTATAAACTAAGAATTAAGCCCCGTCCTATAACTCAGGAGATTTTCCGCTAGCGTCATATATAGCGTACTGTTGAATGAGTTTTGCCACTACTCCCGTCCAGCCCGTTTGGTGGCTCGCGCCAATACCCGCGCCGTTGTCTCCATGAAAATACTCATAGAAGAGAACATATTGATTCCAGTTAGGGTCGTTCTGGAACTTACTGGTGTTGCCGTAAACAGCGCGATCGCCCTGTTGGGAGAGACTCGTACTAGTTCTTCGGGGTAGGAAAATATTAATCAAGCGATGGGAAATTTCTGCTGCTACTTGCCAGAGGTTTAACATTTTGCCCGAACCTGTAGGACATTCGACTTTAAAATCATCCCCCAGATAATAATGAAACTTTTGCAGGGATTCGATGAGTAAGTAGTTGACGGGCATCCATACAGGACCCCGCCAGTTAGAATTGCCACCAAATAAGCCACTGGCAGATTCGGCTGGTTCGTAACTCACGGTATTGGCGTTGCCATCGACATAGAAGGAGTAGGGATTGTCTTTGTGGAAGCGAGATAATGCCCGAATGCCATAATCGCTGAAGAATTCGTTTTCATCCAGAAGTTTTGCTAATATGCGTTGTAATACGTCTTTTTGTTCGGGCTTGCCTAAGCTAACATCACAAAGAGATAGCATTCTTCTTGCTCCTGCTCCCTCTCTTTCCATACTGGCAACATTTTTCGTTAAACTAGGACGATGCTTAATAAACCATTCCAATCTGGCTTTAAAACCAGGGAGTCGGTCGATTAGTTCTGGTTCGAGGGTAGTAACGGCAAACAAAGGAATTAAGCCCACCATCGAGCGCACTTTGAGGCGAACCCTTTCGCCGTTGGGTAGATGTAAGACATCATAAAAGAAACCATCTTCCTCATCCCAAAGCTGAGTTCGATCATCGCCTATATGAGTCATGGCATCGGCAATATAGAGGAAATGCTCGAAGAATTTGGTCGCCATATCTTCGTAGACGGGATTGTCTTTAGCTAATTCCAAAGAAATTGTCAGCATGTTGAGGGAGTACATTGCCATCCAGCTAGTACCGTCTGACTGTTCGATGTAACCGCCAGTGGGTAGGGGCGAACTGCGATCGAATACGCCAATATTATCTAGACCCAAAAAGCCACCTTCAAAAATGTTGTTGCCTTCGGCATCCTTGCGGTTGACCCACCAAGTAAAGTTGAGCAAGAGTTTCTGAAACACTCTTTCGAGGAAAGCGCGGTCACCTTTGCCCGTAGCCTTTTCTTCTATTTTATATACTCGCCAGGTTGCCCAAGCATGAACGGGGGGATTGACATCGCCAAACGCCCATTCATAAGCGGGAATCTGTCCGTTGGGATGCATGTACCACTCCCTAGTCATTATATCCAGCTGATTTTTGGCAAAATCTGGATCGATAACGGATATGGGCAGGCAATGAAAAGCCAAATCCCAGGCAGCATACCAGGGATATTCCCATTTATCGGGCATCGAGATCACATCCTCATTATCCAAATGACTCCATTTATGGTTGCGTCCCGATTTTCTAGCTACTGGTGGTGTAGGTTGAGTCGGATCGCCGTTTAACCAACGTTCGATATTAAAGTTATAGTATTGCTTGCTCCACAACATGCCAGCAAATGCCTGTCTTTGAATCTTACGCATTTCCGTAGCCAACTGTTCGCAAGGAGTTACAGCCTGATAAAATTCGTCGGCTTCGCTCTGACGTTGCTTGACTATCGAGTCAAATTCCGTACCAAATGGAGTGGTTAGATTTTGCTTGTCGCTCAAACGCAGACGAACGACTTTAGTTTCTCCCGCAGCCAAGTTTAATTTGTAGTAGGGCGAGACTTTTGTCCCTTCTGACTGGGGATTGACCGCATCGGTTTGACCTTCAACTATATAGTTATTGATGCCGTCTTTTACATAACCAGAATTAGATTCTGCCCAGCCAAATCTGACGTTATTAGTTTCGTTTTCGGTGTAGAGAACCTCATCGGGACTTTCGCAATATAGCCATCTTTTGCCCAAATTTAGCTCGGAATCGGCTAAATCTGCTTCGATAACGCTAAAGTCTGTGCCAGAGGAAATTCCTTTGAGAGATGGTTTATTTTGTCCCTCTTCCCAAGACCAGGTATTACGAAACCAAAGGTAGGGTGCTAAATGCAGCTCTTTAGCTTCTGGGGCATGGTTGACCGCCGTAACTTGAATCAGAATATCATCAGGAGAATTCTTGGCATATTCTACGAAGACATCAAAATAGCGATCGTCGTCAAAGACTCCCGTATCGATAAGTTCGTATTCGGGTTCGGTTCTACTTCTTTGATTGTTGGTGATTAATTCTTCGTAGGGAAAAGCAGCTTGGGGATATTTATACAGCCCCTTCATATAAGAATGAGTAGGAGTATTATCCAAGTAAAAATAGTACTCCTTAACATCTTCCCCGTGATTGCCCTGACTGTTAGTCAAACCAAATAGCCGTTCCTTGAGAATCGGATCTGCGCCATTCCAAAGAGCGATCGCAAAACAAAGACGCTGCTGCCGATCGGAAATTCCCATCAAGCCATCTTCACCCCAACGATATGCCCGCGAACGTGCTTGGTCGTGAGAAAAATAGTCCCAGGCACTACCGCCCTCGCTATAATCTTCCCTGACCGTTCCCCACTGACGTTCGCTTAAATAAGGTCCCCAGCGTTTCCAAGGCATCTCGCCATTCTCTTGGGTAATTAGTCTTTTTCTTTCTTGGGTATCTTTAATTTGTGTCATGGTTTTATTAATTTAGTGAGTATTTAGTTAAAAAAGTTATTAGCCGTTAGCCGTTAGCTATTAGCTGCCAAGCCCGCAGAACTTCGGCAACCGACCAAGCTTGAGCGATACAGCCTCGTGGATAAAAAGGTGCATCGCCGTCAAAGATTTCGCTAATGCTGCCCAATCCTGCATTATTGAGGTGGTCGGCGATTGGTTCTAAAAAGCTTAGGGCGCGATCGCGATCGCCATAAACTCGTAAATGAGCCAGGGCAAAAGAACCGATGAGCCAACCCCAAACCGTACCCTGATGGTAGGCACTGTCGCGATCGTATTGGTCGCCACCATAGTGACCTTGATATTGCGGGTTATGACGTTCTAGGCTGCGTAAACCGTAGGAGGTCAACAAAGACTGTTCGCAAGCCTGGATTACGCCCCGTTGCTGTTCTTTAGTTAGAGGACTTTCGGGCAAAGACAGGGCAAAAATTTGGTTTGGTCTTAAGGAAGAGTCGTTGGTGCCATCGGGGGAATCGAGAACATCAAAGCAATAGCCCGTAGTCTGATTCCAAAAACGAGCGAATCCCTGTTTGGTTGTCTGTGCCATATGTTCATACTGGCTGGCAGATTCACCGAGAGTTGAGGCAAAAGTAGACATAGTTCTTAGGGCGTTGTACCAAAGAGCGTTCACCTCAATTGGTTTGCCATAGCGGGGGGTGATTACCTCGCCGTTGACCAATGCGTCCATCCAGGTAAGCTGTACTCCTTCTACGCCCGCCCTTAGCAGTCCGTCATCATCCAGCTTAATGCCGTATCTCGTCCCGCGACGATGCCAATCGATAATGTCTGCCAACTTGGGAAAGATGTCCTTGAGAAACTTTTTATCTTGAGTTTGCTCGTAATACTGGCGAACTGCTTCAAAATACCAAAGGGTCGCATCAACCGTATTGTAGTCTTTGTCCGTGAGGCGATCGCCGTCGGGAAAGCGATTGGGCAGCATTCCTTCGCTAATATATTCGGCAAAGGTGGCAATAATCGAGCGCGCAATTTCAGGACGACCAGTAGCTAGAGTTAACCCAGGCAGACTAATCATCGTATCTCTACCCCAGTCGTTAAACCAATGGTAGCCAGCGATCGCCGATTTACCATCCGAATTATTCTCCAAACGGCGATCGACAATAAACTGGTCGGCTGCCAAGACTAACTGCTCGATCGCTTGGGGAACTTTTGACTTCAGTTTGGGGTTAGCTGCTTGCCAAACTTTAATTAATTCCCGTTCGTAATTACGGCGATCGCCTAACGACTGCGCGCCATCGAGTAGCTTGTTTAATACATTGGTGTTGTTTACATCCAAACTTTCGCCAGTTAAAGCATTAGGGATAGCAGTACTGGTAACAAAAGTCAGAGACTCTCCTGGTTGCAGGATAGCGGTAAAAGTAGCTACGTGGAGGTGACTGTCGCGATCGTTTAGTCCTCGATAACTTTCACGCGGTAGCTGAAAATCTTGATAAACTTCGTTTGCCAGAGAAACATTACCGCGATCGCATAAAAGATAAAAAGGTTGGGGGTTATCTACATCCATCGTCACTCGCACGCCATTTGCTACAGCCGACCGATCTTTGAGCGAGGGCAGACTCCCTCCATGAAAGCTGCGGTAGTTAACCAAGGCTTTTAAAGTAAGAGCGATTGCTTTACTTGCCCGCTTGAGGGTGTAGTAAACATAGGTAGTATTTGCTTTGGGCTGCATCCAGATCCGCTTTTCTAACAGCGCATCAGCGAGGGCAAAATTCCAGACGGGAATTGTTCCTTCTAACTGAAAGTTTTCAATATTTTGATAGCCAGCAGGACTAATATTATTGCCCTGCCAACGATTGCTAGCCAAAGGATAATCTTCGTCGTTATATGCCACCAGATCGTCGATCTTAGTTAACAGCAAAGTCCTCTGCAAGGGAGGCTTAAGCGCAGCAACTAAAAGTCCGTGATAGCTGCGAGTCAGATTACCCGAAACCGTACCAGAGGCATAACCGCCAATGCCATTGCTAACTAGCCACTCTCTCCCCTCGGCAATGTCAAGCTGCCCACAAATTTCTCTTCCAAACTTAATACTCATAATTCTCGTCCGTATATTAAATTAATCATCGGCTTATCGCCGATATTAAGTTAACTTTTTGGGGCTGTTTAACGATTTCTACCGCCTGCATCATTCCTTGGTCTTCGTGATCGAGGATGTGGCAATGCAAAACAAACTTGCCCGTAAAGTCGGTATAGCGAGTGCGAATGGTTTGCGGTTCATCGGCAACAACCATCAAAGTATCTCGCCAAATACGCTCTGTTTGATGGTTGGGGTCTTGGCGGTCGTGCTGAAACGAATTGACGTGAATATGGAAAGGATGTTTGTCAAGGATTCTCTCTTTACCGACTCTGGTGCTATCAGTGCTTATTTGCCATATTTCTGCTTTGTTTAGTTCCAGTTTTCTTTCATCTTCGGGACTGAAGGCGCGGTCGTTAACATTAAACTGATACTCTCCAGAAGGAATTTGCTTGATACTAAACGCTACTGTTTGCGTCGGTTCGAGGGTGGTTAGCTCTTCATCGAGAATATCGGGTGGTACGTCCTGTTGTTTGACCATGGCTATTTGGCGATCGCTTGGTAAAGGCATATCCACACTTTTACCTCTAACAATTACTCTTGCCAAGATCGAACCAATTTCACCCTGATTAAACAAAGATTCCTGGCGCGAACTAGGTGCGTCGATTAGATCGTATTGTTGTGATGTTTGCCCTGGTAGCAGGTTTTTGGCTTTGACTAGGACATCACTACGATAACCAGGCTCTAACTCGACAGCTTTCCAGCTATCAATTTTTCCTAAAGCAATGCCATCGACAGCAATTTCATGTAGCGGGAGCGATTTACGACCGTGGCGTAGTTCGATATTAATCCTTTCTCTAACTCCCCCATGAATAAAACGCCAGCGTTGCACCTCTCCCGGGCGCATCTCAATTACAGGAACGATCTGACCGTTAATCGTAATCCGACGCTGAGAATTCTCCCATTTTTCGGGCTTGAACTCGTCATAGTTTTCGATTTCACCCTGGCGATCGTAGGCAATTTGCTGGAGTACAAAAACCTTATCCTCGGCGGCTGCTATTTCGGGAAGATTGTCTAATCCGCCTTCGACAATCAACGCTCCCGCCATCCCACTAGAAACCTGAAGGGCAGTCGCACCGTGCAGATGGGCATGATACCAAAAAGTCCCTGCTGGATGATCTGGGGGAACTTGAATTCTCACCGTATATTCGGGTGCAGGTTCGGCTGCCGTGCGTCGGGGATTCATCACCCTCAAGACGTTATCACTACAGACACCAGGATCGACGTGCAAACCGTGGGTATGAAAATTAGTCGTGTTGAAATTATGGGGTTCGTTGCTCGTATGGTTTACCAGCTCGTATCGGCAACCGTCAGGAGATTCTTCAGCCACTAGCGGATCTTCTGGTAAATGTGGCTCTGGGGGCAGATCGTTAATTAACTTGAGGTTAATCGTATCCCCTGGCTTAACTCGTAAAGTTGGTCCCACTAACTGACCGTTATAAGAACGCAGATGAACCTGACAGCCTGCCAGATCGCGATCGCTATACGTCACTGTTAAAATTGTTTGTAATTCGCCATTTTCAGATTCGATAAGCTGGGGATTGGCAAAAGGATGACCTGCATACCTGGAATTATTGATATCGATCGCCTGGTATTCACAACCAGGATTGGCAGGAGAAGTATCTGTAAGCGAAGCAGAATAGGCAGGGTGAGCTGGTAAAAAAAATAATAAAACAGATAGAGCAATTGCTAATAAAATGATCATATTTATTGCTTTTGAGCTTTCTTGACGATAATTGTGATTTTCGACTATGGGTAAATTACGACATCATCAAATCTCATTGTCATAAAGGATTTCCAAAGGATCGGCTTCGCAAATGGCTTCGCGTTCTTCTTCGCGCCTCTGCTTGGTCAGGATTACATGCGGAATTACGCCTTTGTTTGCGCCTACATGCGGACAGGTCCTTTGTGACGACGCGGGATCTGACCTCTTGGCGCGAGACATTTCCTCAAGCCAAATTGCTCAGAAAACTAATACTGGGGGCAAAGAAATATTCCCCTCCCTGCATAAAGACCCAGAGTTTAAAGCCATATTCTTCTGTCTCGGGCTCGCCCCACTGCTTGGGATACTTCTGTACTCCTTCAGGCTGACCGATTACGGGGTCGGGACCCACACCGACATTGACAAAGCGATCGGCATTTGCCCAGCGTGCCTGCATGAAGTTGAACTGATTTTCAATATTTGCCTGGAAACAAAGAAACAATAGTCCCGAACCTTTTTCTGGCTCCTTGGTAATGTCACTTTCCCCATAGCTAATCGCCCGACGGACAATTCGGTGACTTTTTTCTACAGTCAAAGCCTCCTCATAACCTGGCGAGGATTCGACTCTACCCGTATCGCCACGGGGATTAGTTTTGCGAATATGAGCATGGAAAGGACATTTGCTGCCCGCCGCATCGCGATCGTAGTTGAAATTGAGGGGTGGGGTAATCGGACGAGTCGGCTTGTCGGACTCAGAAACCAGTGTACCGTCTGAAAAACGACCCATGACTAACGCACCTGCTAACTCTTCGTCTGTATCAAGCTTTTGTGCCAACTGCTTTTGGTCTTCGCGGAAGGCTTTAACATTTTGTTCTAGCTTGCGGTAGACCAGGTAGCTGCCATAACTGTCTTCAGTTTTACCGTTGGGGTCTTTGACCAGTACTAAATCGAGGGATGTTCTAGAGTCCCACTTATCAAAACCCTGTGGTGCTACCTTCTCAATATCGCGCTTGAGAAATAAAGGTTGACTCACGCCATCGACAAAACCGAAGTGTTCGATCGCCTGACCTGCATTGTTCCGAATCACAAAACCGTCTTCGCGGTGAAGAATATGGGCTACTGGACGGAGCTTTGCCGTTACCCGATTGACTAGTTGCAATAATTCGTTGACATTATCGTCGGCTATCAAAACTAGAGCGTGAATTTCATCCTTAAATCCCGATTCCCAGGCTGACACTTCAGGATCGCCAAGAAACTCACGAATTTGCGAGTTTTTCATTCCCATAGTAAATGGCTGGTCTTTTGGTACGTGAAATGGCTCAAAGCCTAAAGCCTCATAGCCAAAGCGCGTGAGATATAGGTTGGCGAAGATACCGCCACAGATTCCCTTTTGTTTGTAGTTTATCGCCTCTTCTGACTGTTTTCGCGCCGAGGTGATGTAGGTTTGGGCAAAGGCACGAATCCATTCTTTTGCATGAGTAATCTGGTCGGGTTTCCACTGCACAAACAAATGTACGCTATGTTCTCTACCGTGTCCTTTGAGGATGTTACCCTGTAGGTCTTGCAGTAAGACTTCATATTTACCAGGATTGGTTGGGTCGATACCTGTTTCGGGAAGGTTTTTGAGATCTGCTGGGGTTAATGACATGGGCAATTAGTTATTGGTTGTTAGTTGTTAGTTGTTAGTTGTTAGTTGTTAGTTGTTAGTTGTTAGTTGTTAGTTGTTAGTTGTTAGTTGTTAGTTGTTAGTTGTTAGTCGGATAATTTTGGCGTGGGAAGGCTTACCAATATCGTTGAGATAAAACATCATGTAATAGCCTGGGGGATAAAGATTGGCGTTGGTGGGTGCAGTGAATCTCAGAGACGAATTACCAACTAGCTTGCTGGGTAACTCTACTAGCCTTTGTCCGTTATCGATAGAATGAGTTACTGAGCCGAGCTTGTTTAGTACTAAAGAACCTTTCTCCGTTGCACCTTTTAGCGCGATCGCGCCTGTCTGACCGTATTCAATTACATCTGGAACGCTGACGATTTCAGGACGCTCACCAGGCTTAAATAGATAGGGAGGACTAAAGATTTCTCCCTGCCAAATCTCCGCGGGGACAAAGGGTTCGGAGTCGCCGTCGGCATAGTAGTGCTGGGGGTCTTTATAGTAGGTGTCAAGATCGAACTGCTCGATTTCTCCCGACTTATTACGCATCTGGGGAATACGGAAAAAGCTTTTGGGGTCACCCAAAACATCGACATGGAGCGTGCCGTCTTTGGTTACTGCCGCCCGATTAGCATTCCCGCCCACAACCAACACTCGACCATCGGGAAGCAATACCGCCCCGTTGTGATAGAGCCTAGGAAACTTAGCTGGACTCATAGATTTGGTTTGATAACCTGCTTTAGCTTTGCTATCGGGGGTTAATAATAACGGCTCATAGATAGGCTGGTATTCGGGATACTGACCGCCGTTGATTACCAAAATTTCGCGATCGGGTAAGATAACCGCCTGTAAATTGGCTCTTGGTTGGGGAAGGAAATTAGGAAAAATTTCCCACTTACCGTTTTTAGTCCCGCTATGGGTAGGGGAGTTCCAACGTTGCAGGCTAGTAGCAACTCGCGCTTCTTTCGGAAAGCCATCGGTTTTGCCTTCTCGTCCAAAGCTAATGCTGTTGGTGCCGATAATGCCTCCAAAAAGCAACACATCCTCTGAATTAGGCACTTGTAAAGCCGTACCGTAAGCTTTGGTAGTTTCATGACGAGCATCACCCCGCTCAAAACTGACCAATAATTCCCCAGACTCGTCAGTATCGATACTCATTAGATAGCTATTGGTGCTGAAGTGAGGGACTAATACCCCCGCAATTCCTGCTTCATCTCCCGTAATCAACAGTCGTCCGTCTGCCAGTGGAAAGATGCGGGGATAAAGATCGATACTGTCGTAAACATTTTCTTTTTCTACCTTGGTATTAAAGGGACTGTTTTTTACTTCGCGCAGATCGAGATACTGAAGCTGATTAGTTTCGGGGTTGTAGACTTCCAAACTGGGATTAATCTGATTTGGTTCGCCAAACTTCAAACCCGAAAAGATAGCGATTTTGCCATCCCTTAAAGACACCAACGTTGGATACCAGCGACCATCATGCATCTGTCCCACATTTTCCCACTTGCCCGTTTGCCAGTGGTAGATATTAAGCCACTTCGACCCCGTAAACGCGCCCCCAGGATAATAACGTCCCGTACCGCTGACGAATAGAACATCGCCGTTGGCTAACTGAAGATGACCGCTGCAAAAGAGATCGTTGGTGGTCTTATGCTGGAGTTCGTCGTCGTAAACCATCGCTGGGGGGGAAGGAATACGCTCGAATTTTCCCGTTACGGGGTCGAGCAAACCGCTGTTATTAACGACATCGTATTTAGTCAGATCGACACCTTCAATAAACTTATACTCGCCATTTTCCTGTTCCAAAGTGCTGCGAAAGCTACTGCCATTGACCATCAAGACTTTACCGTTAGGCAAAACGATAGTATGCACCGACTGAATCCGATCGCCTTTGGATGCCAAAGGAACAGTCTCCCAAACTCCCATCGCGGCAGGATTATCCTCAACAGCGATCGCCCGTTCGGAGCGAATAAAGACAAAATATAAAGCGATCGCAAATACAATCAGGATTGCTACAATTCGCGATCGCCAATTAGTAGATCTACTTCTCATATAGTCGTTTGTACTTTGATGAGCTACGTTATTGATTAGTTAGCTATCAGCTATCAGCCATTAGCCATAAAGAGAGTCAATTCTGCTTGCTTTTTCACCTCAGAATTAGGTTCGAGAATCTGCTTTAATTCCCATTGAGTTTTCTCGATCGCAGCCTCGGCAATTTCATAGGCATTGGGGTAAGCATTTGGTTCATCTTCCCCTGGTATCCAAAATTTGCGACGTGAAATCCGAACCAGATCGACTAAACCTGGAATCGCATTAAACATCTCAATCGCGATCGGTCCTGGATATACTTCTAGGATCGGTTCGAGGAAAGATTGCCAGGGAATCCAGCTTTGATGAACCGCACCCCGATGAGGCGGTGAAACTTGAACGTAATGCAGTCTTGACTCTCGCGCCAGTTCGGTTACCTGTGCTTTGAATATTTCTGGTCCTGCACCATCAAGAATTTCGTGAGCGCAATCAATAATAGCCCCTACCTGCTTACTCTTCACTCCCTTCAAGAAGTCAATCAATTGAGCCAGAGTATTAGGACCTGGTGTTTCCCAATGGGTGATTGGTTCGATTGCCAACTTGACGTTTTTCTGTTCTGCATATAGACCCAATTCATTTAAAATCGGCTGGGCCGTTTGATAACGTATTGCTAATTCATCTTGTAAGCGATCGCTCCAAATCGGTTCGCCAGAGTCCGTAGTAAGAAAAACGTTATAGGGAACAATAATTGGTCCCATTAAGATTTCTCCTCTCAAAGCAGCGGTAATATCGATTCTGGATTTGAGATACTCTATACCTTGCTGTTGTATTTGTTTGTCTGGAGAACTAGGATCGCAATCCGCCGTCGCACCTACATTGGTGGTAAGCTTGATATTTTCTAAACCTCGATCGTCTAGATAAGTTCTTAGATTGTGATAGTTTTTTAAATCCTGACAATAGTTTTCAGGCGAAGTAGGAGCAATATGAAACTCGAAACCGCTATAGCCAAAACGAGTTAGCTGTTTGATGTGTCCTAGTACAACTTCCCGATAGGCTAAATCATCGGGTCTCATATCCGTAGCAAACTGAAAAAAGCTTAAATAAATATCGGGCAAAGATTTTGGTTTGGTCATATTTCTATTTGTATATATATGGCTGGCGATCGAGATTTATCATTCGCCGATCGCAAAACCAGCTCGATTTAAGAATGATGGGCAAAATATTAATGCCGAACAAAATTTTTTCTAAATGAATTTACCCACCCGACGATGTCTTGTAATTAATAGCCTTTGCCTGTTAGCCAGGGAATCAAACCTTCTGGAGCGTCTACGATCGCTTTAGGGTCAAACATTGGCCAAACGTAAACAATGCCCTGTTCGTCCAGGCGGAAAAAATTGTTTAGGGTATAGAGCGTTCCTTTGGTGGTCTTCATTTGCCAGACTCCGCTCGCAGTAGGATAGTCAACTGTAGTCGAAAGAATATTCACCTCAGTCACGCGAGTAGAAACATCGCTGACAAAATTTGTTACTGCTTCCACTCCATCAAAAGTATTTTGACTGATTGGACTGAGAAACTGAATTTCGCTAGAGAATTTCACCCGACTAAAATCGCCAGTCTTAAAAGCCTTAAAGTAATCTTCCAAGACCTGACGATACTGCTCTTTATCCATTACTTGTGTTGCTAACATAATTTCTAATTAAATAGATTTGTTGTTCCAAATTTGACGGTCGATTTTCCAGCTACCGCGTACTTTTTTCATTAGCCAGAGAGCGCGAAACTTTGCTTTTTTGGGCGTGCTACCGTCCTTAGGATCGATAGTTGCGTTGGAAAGACCGATTACGTAGCCACAATCTCCCGTAACTACAATTTCATCGGCAAAAAAGACTGGCTCGATATCCTGGTTAGCCACCTGATTGGCAAAGCCTTGAATAATGTCTTCTCGACCACGGCGATCTGATTCATTGGGAGCCATCCAGAGGGCATCCTCTGTATACATTTCGCCGTAACCCTGAAGATTTTTCGTTCTTACATTGTCGGCGTAGATTTCTTCAAATACTTTTCTAATCTCATCGCGATCGGGAGAACTCATTTTTTAATTTCCCCATACATACATTGATTGGGTTTAATCAATAATCAGTAATTAGTAATTACTAATTAGTATTTACAACCCTGTTTCCTCGCGCAGATAGTTGCGTGCCATCAAGGCATATTCCAAAGGATTAGCTTTATTAGGATCTTGTTCGGCTTCAACTACTAGCCAGCCTTCATAGTTAGCTTTGGCTAGTTCTGACAAGATAGGTGCAAAGTCTATTACCCCTTCTTTATCGCCAGGAACGGTAAAAGAACCCTCGCGAATAGAATCTAAAAAGCTCAGACCTTGTTTAATAGAGCTATCCAAGATGTTCTTACGAATATTTTTTAGATGAACGTGCTTGATGCGATCGCGATATTTTTTGGTCACTTCCAAAGGATCGACTCCCGCATAGTAGAGATGACCCGTATCCAGCAATAACTTTAAATACTTGGGATCGGTTTCCGCCATCAGGCGATCGATATCCTCTAAGGTTTCTACTCCCGTACCGACGTGTGGGTGATAGCATAGTTGCATTCCCGCTTCGTATGCTTCTTTGCCCAGTTCATTCAAACCTTGGGTTAACTGTGACCATTGGCGATCGCTGTATATCGGTCGATTGGGTAAAGGTGCGATCGGCTGCTGGTGAACTGCATCTCCTAGTTCGGCAACGACGATCGTATTACCACCAATCGCCTTCATAAATTCTAACTGCTGGTGAAAGATTTTTTTACTGTCTTCAGCATCATCAATGGTGAAGTAAGTACCAACCCAGGGTTCGGAAATTGTGAAGTCCCGCAAGGCTAATTCTTGATTCAAAGTTGCCATATCCTGGGGATATTTTCCCGACATTTGGGACCCCTCGTATCCAGCTAATGCCATTTCGCTAAGAATCTGGCGATAGGGAATAGGCGGGACAAGATCGATACTCGGATCGTCGCTGTTACTCCAGCCTGTAGGTGTAATACCCAAACGAACTTTTTGGGGATCGAACAGAGGAGATTTGTTGGTAGCAACAATTAAAGAAGTTAAGCTCGAACTATTGTTAGTAACCCCTGCGGTTGCTGGTAATTCCCAAGTCAAACTTATAGCTAACAGCAACAGTACAGAAATTAACGTATAACTAATTTTTTTAAACATAAGAGATAGATTAGGTAACTACAATTATGTTGCTTTTATAGTATTAAAAACCATAAATTATGAAGGATACAATTCTGTATCTTTCTTTCGATTGTAGAGTTTAATTATCAGATGTAATTACCAAATTGGCTTCAGTATGATTACTGAAGATTAATTTGAGTTCATAGCTTAAATTAATTACCGATTACATCACAAAAAGTATTATTTTGGATAGTTTACTCATCCAAATATTTTGGTGCTTTACTTTATAAATAATTAGGCTAAGATAGCATTGTCAATACTAATATTTATAGTTTTAGCTGCTTAAGAAGTAGAGTGATAGTTTTTAGAAGATTTTTACTTCCTTAACTAAAAATATAGGTTGGTTAATAAGTTCTCATCTAATTTTTATAATTGCTAAAGAGCTGTCTATCGCCTTAATTTTTTCAAGCTTTGTTTCTTTAATACTAAACTAATAACTTTTTTTGAGTAAAGTATGAACCAAAATCAGAAAAGTATGCAGTTAGTCGACTTAAAAACTGTTACTAATACTACTTACGATGCCGTAATTGTGGGAGCAGGAATTAGTGGTTCGATTGTTGCTAAAGAATTGAGCGAACAGGGAAACAAAGTTCTAATTCTAGAGGCTGGTTCGCATCAAGATTTAACTTTGGCGGGATTTCAAAGTTATGTTAATACTTTCTATACCGCAGTAGAAAAAGATAATAATGCACCTTTTCCTCGCAATCCCAATGCCCCTAGTCCTAGAAGTCCCGACGTGAGCAAACTGATTCCAGGTAAAGTTGACGATCGCAACTATCTAGTTCAACAGGGTCCTTTAGCTTTAGATAGTTCCTACACGAGGGTTACTGGCGGGACAACCGTGCATTGGGAAGGAAAAACTCCTCGGATGCTGCCAGACGACTTTAGGATGCGTACTCTTCACGGTCAGGGACTTGATTGGCCAATTCCCTATGAAGAAATTATGCCCTTCTATCGCATAGCCGAAAATGAGCTGGGGGTGTCGGGTAGCGTTGAGGATCAAAAGGCGATCGGCGTACCTTTTAAAGAAGGGTATGTATATCCAATGCACAACATGCCTCCTTCTTATTTAGATCGGCAAGTCGCCCAGAAGCTTGACGATACCAGGGTAGAACTCAACGACGAGAGCTACAAGCTTGAAGTCCAAACCTTTCCCCAAGCTCGTAATGGGGTTCCCAATCCTCAATACAACCAAGGCAAAGGTTTTATTCCCGACAAGTTGGCTAGCGTTCATTCCGTAGAGTATGGAGAGCGTTGTCAGGGCAATGCAAACTGTACGCCGATCTGTCCCGTGCAAGCGAAGTATGATGCTCGTAAAACTTTAAACAAGGCACTCAACACCCATCGGGTACATATATTATCTCAAGCAGTAGCTTCTAAGCTCGAAATCGACCCAGAAAACGGTCACGTTACCGCAGTTGAGTTCAAGCACTATCAGGATAAAGACTCGCCACAATATACGGCTGGTGTTGCCAAAGGTCGCTTGTTTGTCATCGCTGCCAATGCGGTAGAAAATGCACGACTACTTCTGGCTTCGGGAATCAACGGTACCAGCGGTTTGGTGGGCAAAAACCTGATGGATCATCCCTATATGCTTGCTTGGGGTTTGATGCCCAAAGTAACGGGGACGATGCGGGGTCCAATTTGTACTTCAGGAATCAGCACCTTTCGTCAGGGTAAGTTTCGCGATCGCCAAGCAGCATTTGCGATTGATATTCATAATGATGGCTGGGGCTGGGCTACAGGTTCTCCCTATACCGAAGTTCTAGAGATTGTTAACAACAAAAACAAGTACGGACAAGAACTACGCCAAGAGCTAATTAGCCGCATTTCTCGTCAGATTTTATTGGCATATATGATCGAGTTGCCCCCCGATCCGAGCAATCAGATTTCCATCAATCCTCAATACGTAGATCGTCTGGGTAACTATCGTCCGATAGTCTCGTTCAACGTTCCCGATTACTGTCGTCAAACCTTTGCCTATGGTCGTCATCTTTCCCGCCTAATCTTCCAGCGTCTGGGAGCAGAAGATTGCACCCATTACGACCCATCTGATTATGGATATTTCACCTACAAAGGAGAAGGATACACCTTCCGTGGTGGCAATCACTATGCGGGAACTCACGTAATGGGGACAAATAAACATAATTCGGTAGTCGATCGCCATCAGCGTAGCTGGGATCATCGCAACCTTTATTTAGTAGGTGCGGGTAGTATGCCCAGTATTGGTAGTTCCAACACTACCCTGACTATGGCTGCTCTTTGTTTTATGAGTACTCAACAGATGATTGAAGACCTCAAATCTCAGCAGTTAAGACACGCCTCGATCTAAAAACGTCCCTGCAAAGCCTAAGAATCGATACCTGTTAGCACGGCATTCTTAAGGCGTAGCGCGGGTTAATCACAAGAACGATCGAGTTTCTTGGTTTGCAATTTACCTCCAACATCGTTATTTAAATTACTACGGGAAAACCATGACAACAACTTTGCAAAACGAGCTAATCAAAACGGTCGATGACCTGCACTATTATCTCAAGCAGGCAATGGCGATCGAGCACGCGACCCTTCCTCCTTACATTACAGCTCTTTATTCAATGAAACCTGGGACAAATATTGAAGCGTTTCATATCTTGCGGGCGGTAGCTGTAGAAGAAATGCTACACCTAACATTAGCAGCTAATGTTTTTAATGCTGTGGGGGGAGATATTAAATCTGTTCTTACCGATCCTGACTTTATTCCTCAATATCCCACCACTTTGCCTACGGGAGAAACGGATTTTGAAGTTGGTTTAAACAAATTTTCACGGGAGACAGTTAGAACATTTCTTAAAATCGAGCGAGCAAATGAAGCAGAGCGCGGTCAGCCATTGGTAGTACCACGCAACCATACCAACAGCTTGTTAACCGTTCACAACCACCCACCCCACTTTAGTTTCTATAGCATCGGACAGTTTTACGCGGAAATAATTCGTGGTTTACACGCACTACATAAAGAACTAGGAGACGATCTGTTCTGTGGCGATCCAGCCAAGCAGGTAACTCCTGAATACTATTACAACGGTGGTGGGGAAATTATTCCTGTTACCAATCTCACCTCGGCAATTCGCGCCCTAAGAGAAATTCAAGAACAGGGAGAAGGTTCGGGCAAAGAACGGATCTACGACGGCGATCGCGAACTATCCCATTATTACCGTTTTCAACAGCTATTGTTAAATGAAGATGGCGACGAAAACTACGGTCAGTACTACGTAATCGATAGAGAAGACCCAGAGAAATCTGATAAGCCAGGTCATCCTACTGGTGACAAATTCAAAGTCGATTGGGATGCTGTTTATCCGATTAAGGAAAATATTAAACTGAATGATTTTACGACCGGTTCGGAAGTATACGAGGCAGCTAAGAAATTCCAGTCTGACTATGCCAAGTTTATGAAACAACTCGAATCTGCCTTTAACGGTCATCCCCAAGTGTTAATTCCCGCAGTTGGGGCGATGTGCGGACTGAAATATCAGGCAGAACGTTTGGTAAAAAATTCACTCACAGATAGCGATGGAGTTCATGCTGCACCAGTTTATCGATTGGATTGATAGTTGTCTCGCCCAAAGACGGACGCGAAGCGGATCTAATCCTTTAGGACGAAGAGGCAGAGAGATTCAAATATATCCTAATTCAGAATTCTATTCCTGTATTTTATATTTTCTGCTTTTGTAATCGATAAATTGTTGGCATCAATTATTGTTAATTCTTGAAGAGGAAATTTATTAGTAAATATGGATAAATCAAAGTCGATTGAAGATTTTGTGAACCTTTCAACAGTAGTTACTGGCTTTTCTCGATTCGATCTCTACGGAACAGACCAAGTAGCTGCTTACTATGAGACGATCGCCAAAGTCGTTGGATGGGAGATTTTTAGCGAACTGCTAGAGACATTTTGCAATTTGCATGAGAGATCGCAAAACAATTCCTCCGCCTTAGATAAAGGGATGCGTACTGAAATCTTTGGTAACGAAAAACTAGGACCGATCGCTCGTAACATTATCAAGCTTTGGTATGTCGCCACTTGGTATCAGCTACCCCAAGCATGGCGCGATCGCTTTGGCATTAAAGCTAATGACGTTACCTTCGTCATCAGTCCTCAAGCCTATCCCGAAGGTCTTTTGTGGTCGGCAATTGGTGTCAATCCTCCTGCCGCTAAACCCCCTGGGTATGGTTCTTGGAGTAACCCACCCCTAGTTCGCCTTAAATAAATCTACACCAGCAATTTTAACTGGCGATCGCTTTACTCGATCGCCTCACGAAAAATCCAACTATATAAGCTTAATATGATGATTAAATTTTGGTTTCGACAACTATTCATAGTTTTTATATCGTTTATCATTAGTTCTCTTGTTTTTGTCTTTCCTGCAAATGCATACAGCCAAAACGATCTCAATTATCTAAAGCAAACAAACAAGTGTAATTACTGCGATCTTTCTGAAGCTGACCTATCCAATATGGATTTGTATGGTAGTTCTCTGATTGGGGCAAACCTTTCTCAAGCCAATCTCTCCCACGCTATTCTTAACGAGGCTGAGTTAAAGACAGCCAATCTATCACAAGCAAACTTGACGGATGCAATTTTGATGGGTGCAGCCATGTCTGAAGCTGAATTGACCAACGCTAATCTGACCAACGCTACTTTATACAACGTAGTTTTAAGTAACGCAAACTTATTAGGGGCAAACCTCTCCCAAGCAGATTTTACTTCGGCAATTATGTCCAATACAAATTTGACTAATGTGCCTGCCAAATCAGCAAAGCTGACTAAAGCCATCTTATCAAAGGCCAATCTATCGGGAGCAGATTTTGCAGGGGCAGATATACGCAGCGCCAATTTGAGGGGGGCAAATGTCGAACACACCAATTTTGCTCGAGCAGATTTATCGGGAACAATTATGCCCAATGGAACTGTATATCGGCGGAAATAAGTACTTAAGGAATGAGAATTAAATAACATCCAAAAATAGACAGAGCAATGATAGTGTAAATGGCAACCAACTCTTAAGAAACATCTTCAGCGATAGAGGGTTGAGGAACAAGACTAAAGCCTAATGCCTGAGCCTTTTTACTGAGGTTTTTAAACATTCTCTGCTGATATTGCTGCTCATAGTAGTTAGCTCCTGGGTCAGTGTACTCTCCTCCTGTTGTCCAAAGGCGATAAAAAAGCCGTGCTAGTTTATGGGCAGTTGCTGTAATTGCCTTGGGAGCACCTAGTCGAGAACGTAAGCGTCGATAAAATGCCCCCAAAGCAGTAGGACTATTACGCAAACATTGAGCACCCATACGGAAAGCATTAGCGGCTCGGTTAACCACATGACGGGTTTGGGAGCTTTTGACCTTACCACCAGTAATGCGACTGCCAGGACACAAACCCAGCCAAGAGGTAAAATGCTTCACTGTTGGAAAGCGTTTATGATCTAAGCCTACTTCGGACAAGATGGTTTGTACTGTTAGTACGCCTAGACCGTCGATGCGAGTAAAATCTACCCCACTGATGCGATAGAGATGAGTCCGCAGATCGAAATCTGGAGCATTGCCAGAGTTCCTTTGGCAACGTTTAGGTTTGGCTAAAGGCGACTGTCCCAGATCTACCTTGTCGGCAAACTCACTGAGACATTGCTCGATTTGGCGATCGCAAGCAGCGATTTGAGCTTGATAAAACTCCCAGAGAGACAACTCTTGTTGCAGGACAAATACATGCTCCCCTCGATAATCCCCTGTCAAAGCAGCAGCAATTTCAGTTTTACTACGCCGAATTCGCCCGTGTTTGAGCTCAGCCAGAGCCAATGGATTACGTTC
This sequence comes from Pleurocapsa sp. MO_226.B13, assembly GCA_030064795.1. The sequence goes on from JASJEI010000055.1 coordinate 26,306, forward strand.
CCCTGCTACAATCGCACGCAAAATTGCCAAGCCAGTAACACCTGTAATGTCACTGATGACTTTGTGCAGTTGCAGGTTCATTTCTGTCAAAGCTTTTTGCATCCGTTGCACATGGACACAGCTACTGCGAATTAGATTATCTCGTTGACGGATGTAACTACGCAGCACACAAACTTGGTCTGACGGACGAAATGAACCAGATAACAATCCATAGGTGTGTAACTGTTGCAACCATTGGCAGTCGAGAACATCACTTTTTCTTCCAGGGACAGTTTTGACGTAATGGGCATTCACCAATTTGACTTCAAAGCCACGAGTTTCCAAGATTTGAAACAAAGGAATCCAGTAAACCCCTGTTGATTCCATCGCTACTGTCTCGACACCGCACTGTTGGAGCCAATCAGCTAAAGCCTGCAAATCTGGAGTAAAGCAGGTAAATCGGCGCACTGATTGTGGGTCTCGGTCAGGGGGAACACTTACCCAATGTTCTCCAGAACCGATGTCAACTCCCGCGGCATTAAGGTTGATTTGCTCAAAGTTGTTCAACTTTTTTGCTGCTTTATGAGCTGATTGATTCTGGCTACGTTTTTGATTGGGTTTGAGTTTCATCTCTCGACTCCTGTAATCAGATGTTGGTGAATGAGCTGCAAAGTGTTCGTAACTCAATCTACTAAGCTGAATAAAATGTACTCTGACCTGGGTGGGTGTGATCGAAAATTCTCTTAAACGGGATAGTGGCTTTTGGCCACTTCACCAATGTCATAACCGCAATCCCCAGAACCAGGCTTAAGGACGGGCGCCAGAGCACCATTGTTGAAACGGTTTTAACTGTCAGAGCACATTATTAATGTAGAGTAGATTTTGCTCAAGAGGAAGCCCACTCATCTTGCTAGCGATCGCCGATCTGGGTTGACCTCACTTTGAGGGCGTTGCTCCCCCTGTTTCTTTCATACATAATGAGTGCTCCAATCGCGCTCTTTAGCGGCTTAAAGCGGGACAAAAAGAAAACTTAGTTCGCGAACATCAATCGCGAACTAAGTTTATTATCTTGTGGCTAAATCATTGATTCGCGATGTGGAATAAATCTGTTAGTGTGAATCTGATTTATCAGAAATATCAGAATATAAATCTGACCAACTATCTCGAAGCGCATCAATTGATTTTTGGAGTTCATCAATTTGAACTCTTCTGATTACCATCATTACACCATCAACATGAGCTTGAGTACCAGCCGCCCCCAGATGCTTATAACGAGAAGGTTTACCTTGCTCTTTTTTCGAGACAAAAATTGGTTCTTGTGCTTGTAATTTGTAGTACCAGTAAGCCTTGTACTGACCTCGTGCTTGATAGCGAGCGAGATAACAGCCAGGGGGTGCGACTTCTCCTGAAGCAGAAATGTTCTTAATCTGCTCTTCTAGAGTAGCTATGGTGGCTAATAACCTTTCAGCACGGTTGATTTGATCGAGTTGTCGAGCTTGTGAAGTTTTAGCAGACATGATTGAAGTGCGGTATCACAAATTAATATAATCAAGCGCATTGTTCGCGATTCTAAATCGCGAACAATGTCTTCTTTAATCTGTCTGACCATGAATTTAAGAGAACGTTGTCAAACTGTATTCAAGGCAGGATATCAGTTGGGTAAAACTTCCGAATCGCAGTTTGGCACAGAAAACGGCTCTCTCAAAGAGCAGTATACATCGACTTCATCATCGAATAATTAGGCGGAATCAACATCCAGAATCATCGTTATGGGAAACTGAAGCAGGACAAAAATGGCTTCGTTTATTGGTATTAGCTACTATTTTTATCTTTGCCCTTCAAGGAGGAATTGGTTGTGAAAGACTCTCTCAATTTTTTCATCTACTGCGATTACACCGTCATATTGGAGTCTCGCCTACAGCATTACGTAATTTACGTTCCCAAATGGAGTCAGCAATAATTGACTATCAACAACAACAAAACGAAGCAATAGGAGAAATCTCGTCTCAGGTGGAAGTTTGTGCTGCTGCGGATGAAACCTTTTTCGACCAAGTAATCTTAGTACTGCTAGATTTGCCTTCGGGCTATATTTTTGTCGAAGAAATAACGGAAAATTGCCAATATGAGACTTGGCAGCAACGGGTGAGCAATTCTTTGAAACCATTAGGTTTGAAGGTCAAATATTTGGTGAGTGATCGAGCTAAAGCGATAGTTAAACTGGCTTTAAAGGATTTAGGGACTCATTCAATTGCTGACTTATTTCATGTTTTGTATGATTTAAACCGAAGTATTGCTTGGGAACTCAACTATCTGGGTAGTCAGCTACAAAAACAACTGAAAATGTCCCAAGAGAAGAGAGCCGAACCAGAATTAATCGCACAAATAGAAACGAATCAAACAATATTACAACAATCAAGGTTAACCTATGAATATTGCTGTCATGGCATTAGCACTTGTTTACATCCTTTTGACATCAATCAGAATACACCTCAAACCACACTCATTGTCTCAATGAGGCTTCAAGAATTTCTTCACACTCTTCAAACCGTCCAACAAACTCATCACCTCAAAGACCCTCGTAATGGGATCAGGAAACTGAAAAATTCATACGAATCATTATCCGCAGTAGTTGATCTTTGGTGGTCTTGGGTTGACCACTGTCTAGCTGCTTTTGGCTGTGAGCTGAATGTTGTCAACTGGGTCAAAGAGCAGTTACTTCCAGCCGTTTATTGGCAACAACAAGTTCGGCGTACCAAAAATCCCGACGCTCGAAAGGATTATCAAGCAGCTTACCTCAAAGCAAAAAAGTTGCTCAGAATTCATCCAGTTACAGTCAGCTTGAGCTTGTCCACTAGAGAATCTTGGTGGAATTGGGCAATTTGGATGGTGAGTAAATTTCAACGTTCTTCATCTGCGGTGGAAGGACGTAATGGTTATCTCTCTCAAGTTCATCACAATCGACGGGGACTATCCAGCAAGCGATTACAAGTCTCGACTGTCATCCATAATTTTTCTTTGAAACGAAGTGATGGCACTACTGCTGCGGAGAGATTGTTTGGTCAAAAATTTCCCGATTTGTTTGAGTACCTCGTTGAAAATATCGGTGAGTTACCTCAACCGAGGAAATCGAGAAAATCATCTAAGTCTCAAACTTATACCCTGCCTACTGTCCCGTCTTAAGTTGGTAGCCGTTTTATATATTTTTTTAATCGATATCTCGCCATCCTTCAATAGTTGATATTAGAATATTTGCCAATGGATGATTAATAGCTTCTTTAAAAGCTTCAGTTCCTCCAGATTTGAGAGCATTTGTAACTTTAGTTTTAAGGTTATTATTATTTTCAATTTGATCAACTGCTTCACCAACAACAATATTTTTATCTTTGCTGGTAGTTATATGATAAGAATTGGATAATTGGTTAAGAAGATTTTGAATTTCTTGTGCTGCATCAATTAAATTTTGCTTTTCTGTTTTATTAATAATTTTTCCAGCAACATTTGCCCCATGTTTAATTTCACCACCGCTAAAATGACCAACGCCAATATTGCCAGCTTGATTGTAAGTATTCATTGAGTCGTGATTATTAATAAAAGCTAAATTTCGTCCTATGATTAAAAGTATTCCAATAGCAGAAATTATTATACTTGGAATTGTAGAATAAAAAAAACTGTTTTTTAGTAGAATCTCTTGCTCATATTTCTTAGAAAGAACTGGTACATTTTTTTTGTATTCTTCTACTATATTTATCATCCTAGAACGACTATAATCATTGCAATCTGAAAATCTACTACCTCTTAAGCACTGGTCATAAACCCAAATTCTATTATTAGTAGAATCTAATTGAGACCAGGTTATTTGCGAACGTTCTTTAAAATGAAAATATCCAATTGAAAATAATCCTAATAAAACAAATCCAATAATAGAAATAACTTTCCCTTTACGTTCTATTTGGGTTACTGATTTAGTATTCATAATTACCAATTTTTATTTATAGATTCCAAGGAGAGTTAACCCTGCGAATTGAAAAGTTGAGGAAGATTCCTATAAACTATGTTGGATCTAGGTTGATTATCTAATTATACTTAGAATTAATTTCAGTACGAATTAAATGTTTGCTTTGCCTACTTTGCAAACTAATGACTTCCAAAAATAAAAAATATAAATCTCAAACCCAGTCTGGAAAAGCATTTAAGGTCGATATGGGAGTAAAATATGTGAATCGTTGCCACACACGATCAACAAATAACATTCAAATCTATGAGCAACAGCATCTTATCTTATTTTGACCTTGTTAAATGTTTAAGTTCCGTTAGAAATCATGCAAGGTTACGACTCAGTTCTGCCGAATATGTTGTGCGGGCGTAGATATCGGGAAATGCAATAGCAGCTAAGTACCATTCTTCGTTGTTACTTTCACCAGGTAAGGAATCTGTATCAATAACAGCGTTTATACTACCGGTAGAATTTTCTGAATATTGACCACCAAAAAACCATCCGGTCGCAACTTCATCCAAATTACCTTTAGCATCCAAAGCCGTAATTCTATTCCAAAGTATCAGCGTATCATCTCTTTCATCGTCTCTTTCCTGAAGACGGATAAATACCCTACAAGGAATTTGTAGTCTTAATTCTGTTGGTGTCAAAAAAACGTTGAATTCAGCTGTTAGGCGAACAGAGTTAAAGGTTGTAGGTGTTAAAGTCCAGTTGGTTATTCTCGCTTCTGCCATTGTGTATTCTCACGTTATTACAATAACTATACCGCTCATTTTATTTTTTTTTCAGGCTTCGGATATTACTGTTTGTTACATCGCAAAAACAACAACTTCGTTAGGACTAGGATACACTGCGCCTATAAGGCGTTAAACTAAGATTGAAGATTCAAAAGTTTAAGTACTTGAGTTTTTACCTTTTTGCGTACGTACTCAATAATTATTCATTTAGCAGGTCTTCTCCTAGCTCGAAAAAGTCTTCGAACGCAACTTGTTAAAGTCTTTCTTTTAAGAAAGTTCTAATTGCTCTCTCGATAATTTTAGTTCTCATTTGATTGGGTAAATTTTTATAGAAATTATATTAATTGTCAGAACTCAGTATCCAAAAATAGAATCTGATAATGTGAGGTGTACTCAAGCAAAGTGTCCCTCAATTTTAAATGAACTGTCCTCACTGTAATTCAAGGCAATTTTCCCAACTTCGGAGAACAACCAGTCTGGGCTATCAAATGTTCCGATGCAAGAACTGTCGACGAACTTACAATGAAAGAAGTCTTACGCCGTTTAACTTTGTGGCAATCCCCACAGATATTATCTTTCAAGTCCTAATCTCTAGGGTCAGATACAAACTCAGTTATCGAGATGTGGCAGAGTTCTTCTTGCTCAGAGGATTTCAGTTTACCCACGAAACGGTTAGAGATTGGGAAGTAAAGTTCTTGACTCATTTTACTCAACAGATTCGTACCAAGCGGAAAGGGAAGATAGGCAAAATATGGCTTGTAGACGAAACCTATGTAAAAGTCGCAGGTCAATGGTGCTATCTCTATCGAGGTATAGATGAAAATGGAAATCTGGTAGATGTTCGTCTCAGTAGAACCAGAGATATGGACGGAACGAAGGCTTTCTTTGCTAAAGCAGCAAAGCTTCATGATGACAACATTCCCAATCAAGTAGCTACTGATGGATTAAAGTCTTATCCTCGTGCCATTGAAGAGGAATTAGGAAAAGACGTAGAGCATGAAGTTTGTCCTTGCACGAAAAACCCTGTGGAGCAAAGCCATAGAGGAATTAAACATCGATATTATCCCACTTTAGGTTTTGGGGAATTCCAAGCTGCTCAGAGATTTTGTTTGGCTGTAGATGAAGTGAAAAACTTTCTGCGACCGCGAAGTCGAATGGCAGAATTTGTGTCCCTATCTATTCAAAGAGAGGGATTTCTTTCTGGAATCAGAGAACTAGAAAATATGTTTTGTGCAATTTAAGAATTCCAAGTCTGGCGATACAAGTATATTTTGTTTACGCCACGATTTTGGCTAATGAGATCTGACAGATTCGAGCCTTCAGCTTTTGCAAGCCGTTACAAGTAACAGAGCAGTTTTTTTATAGACCTGCCAAGGATAGAGCTTGCCACATTCGTTTTTATCAACTAAGTCCCGTTGACCTCTCGCCAATTTTGGCTTACTATTTTTCTTATAGAAATTCACGGAAAAACCCGTCTTATTTTTTGTTAGTGTGGTAACTGCAAAAATAGGCGGGTTTTTTCGTATTTGTCAAGAGGCATTAAAGGCTTGCCACACTTGACTTCTTAACACTTTTTCAATGCGTAAGGTGTTTCTATATGTATCAAGTCTATTACTCAGCTTCTCCAGGGGGTTCTTCCTTAGTATGAAGTCTCTTGCTTGAAGAAATCCAGAAGATTGGCTTCTCGTTACGTAACATATCACTGAGAAAAACTGCTTTCTCAATAGGTAATTCATTAACCAGCACCCAACCGCTTGCTGATGTCCTAATAAAAATTCTTACGTTTTGGGAATCTGCTCCGTAGTTCAACCAATAGTCTGTAACTAATTCACTCATGTCTTTGCACCTCTGTTGTTTGTTGAATGAGTTAACATTGACGCTCTTCGCCAAAAGCTACGCTTTTAATGGGGATTCCTACTTCTTTCAGATTGTCCCTTGGCTAGGTATAATTAATTGCACCCCCGCTAGACCGACTCCACAGACAATTTAATTACTGGTTTCTAATCCAGTAGACCGTCCGCTCGACGGCGAGTAGTTTGTTTTTGGTTTGATATTATGAGCCTTAAGAGTTTTACCTAGACAAGGAAGTTGCTCGTGCCTAAAACCCTCTACTCTTACTATTCAATTATCTAGCTTTTGACCGAGCTATTTCAGCTTCGTATCTTATTCAAGGTTACAACTAATTAGAAATTACTTTTGTAAATTTTTTTGACTTAGTTAAGACTATACCTATGTCTCGGTGTTGCTGAATAGGCAGTGGATTAAGCAGAAATAGGTACTCTTTTAAATCTTAAATAGTGCATCAAAAGCCTAACGGAATACTTCAGCATTTGAATCGATTTAGAGTAACATAAAGTTGCTCGATGCAGTCTTGCTAAATAATGCCTCAATCTTGTATTTTCTCCTTCAACTCTTGTCAATTGAGTTTTAGGCAAAACTTGATGCTTTAGGGGCGAAATATAATTAGCATAAACACAATATCCATCAGTGAAATACTTTCTGCTATTCCAAGTTTCAATTCTGTTCCATAGTTTTTCAAAAGTTTGACCACTTCGATCTCCTATTTCCATTGCTAAAATACCTGGAGCCAGATGATTGATAGCCGTCCAGATCCAAACCTTATCAGTTTTGCGACCAATATAAGTTTGTAATTCATCCAATTCAGCTAATTGTGGCTCTTCTGATTCATCCTCTGGTAATTCTTCCCCTGATTCTTTGACCCAGTTTATAATAGTCGTGTGATGAATTCCAGTCACTCTTTCAATTGCTCGAAATCCCATACCATTCAAATACATATTGAGACAGATTTCTTTCACTTGAGGATGATATCCTTTAGGGGAATAAGAATCACGAAAAATACGACCGCAATCCTTACATTCCCATCTTTGTTTGCCATTAGAATGACCATCTTTTCGAGTATTATCAGATTGGCATCGAGGACATTTCATATTCATCAAAAGAGTTTTTCTCAACTCTTTATTTTTAACAAATCCACTACCTATTCAGCAATGCCCGCGCTTGGTCGGTTGTGTGGTTTGGGTTCGTCCTGGCTGGTGTTCTGTCTCTGGCTTCGTCTGGTTCGTCTCTGTGCCTGTCGTGCGCTAGTTGTCTTCGTTGGGGGTTCGTCCCCCCTTTTTTTGGCGATCGTAGCTTTTACAAAAAACTGAAATCAACAAAAAACCTTGGCATTCATACCAAGGTCTAGTAGGAGAACTCAATGTTGACGTTGACCAGAGAAAAAATATTAAGCCAGTAAACCTAACCTTTTACCATTGTCGCGAGCAGTTCTAATCATGTTCTGTCTGGTGCTTCTTTCAATGCCAAAGCGATTACAAACTGCGGTGATGGTCTTGGAATGGAGAGCGATCGCCTTACCGCGAAGTTGATTAAATTTAGCTTTACCGAGATAAGTGCGAACCAAAACTACGATGGGTGCAAACATGATTATCTTCTAGACCTCGTTTAAAAGTTAATTAAAAGTTGTTGTTTAAATTGGTTTGTCTTTAGGGATTAGCTAACTACAAAGGAAATTAAAACTAATGCTGAAACCAAGGAGGTAGCGATCGCTGCTTGCTTGAGGTAACGCTTTTGCTCATAGAGACTGGGATACTCTGCATAAGTCATTTCAGGCTCAGTAGCGTAATTATTCAGAACTCCGTTATCTAGTTGAGTAGTGGTATACATAGTTGTTTTTGTCTTGTTGGTTGTTGTTCACTTCTCTATGTAAATTAATGTAACAAGTATTATCAAGTTTTGTAAAGTTTATTTGACAAATACATTTTGATAGTATCAATAAGAAGAGTTAATCAATACAGTAGAGTAATTATTGAGAAAGAGATGATTCTTTCTTATCCGATAATGCTTTGGGACTTAATTATCCTGCTGTTGCTGCTTTAAAAATGAGTAGCGGGAGGGAAGTCAATAAAACCGCGAAGTGACCTTCTGAATAAATTCAATACGGCCTTTGTAAGACTTTTGGGCATAGCGACCAAAATTTCTCCTCTGCGATACCTGGGCCAAAGACATTAGTGACTGTCTTGAGAAAGTCCACCCCAGAGAAGCCGCTATCAACCCAGATGCGAGTCCAACAGCGGCCATAACCTTCTACGGTCAGAAGTTTGCCTTACTCTATGGAGTCCAACTCGTCATGCAGATCTGTCACGCCGCTGATGCTGACTGTAGCAACGGCCCATAGTCCCGCGTATACTGCGCGAATCTTCTCGGCTCGTGTCCGAGCACCTGCTTTATGTCGTTTGTGATGCGGCTTGCTCGATCCTCACGATAGTAACGTTCGAGGTCGAGCATTCGATCCGCAATCGCCTCGGGCATTCCTTCTGCGAGCATGCCGTGCTTTAAGTCCGAAGGGGAAAGGCTAATATGACTGATGGAACGCTCAAGCACTTTCGACAGCTCGTTTGCGAGTTCGTCATAGGTTATGGCCTCGGGTCCAGTCAAAGTATAGGCCTGTCCCGCGTGGGTAGACTCGGTTAATGCTTTCACTGCCACTGCCGCAATGTCGCGCACATCCACATGGGCGATCTTTGCCTCGCCGCTGGCGCTGTAAAACGCGGATTCCGCTTCGATCGTCTCGCTCATGAACGTTACGACATTCTGCATAAAGCTGTTAGGGCGGAGAAATGTCCATGCCATGCCACTCGATTCAATCGCTTTTTCAACAGGCCGATGGATCAGGGCGAGACTGAATGCTTCTTCTTCGGCTCCCATGACGGACTGTTTTACAATGTACTGTACGCCGACCGCTTTCGCCGCTTCCACGGCGTTAAGTTCGAGCTGCTTCTGGTTCAATGCGTTTGGCCCCAAGAGAAACAACTTATCGCATCCCTGAAACGCTGCACGAAGGGTCTCAGGACGGTTATAGTCGATGGTCACGGCATCGATTCCTTTTGCCAGTGCAGCTTCCACTTTCTTTTTCGAGAAGTAGGCAGCGCGATACGGCACCTTTGCTAATTCAAGCTGTTTGACAACTTCTCTACCGACAGTTCCACCAGCTCCAGTGATACAAATCATCTTACATTACCTCTTTTTGAAACTAAAAATTTTGAAACTAAAGATCTGGACTGATTGCTGCATGTAGCAGCCTAACTAGGTGCTCTTCAAAGTCTGAAGAGTAGAATCATAAACAAAACAGATGCCAAGCCAGCAAAAGGCGTTCTGACTAAGTTCCATCGATTCCAACCAGGTTCAAAATTCATTCGAGCCGCCTTCAGGGCCACTTCATCCATGGCATCAACGTTCAGCCTTTGGAGTCTATTGTTCAGCGGCACGTTAATCGTAAAGGTGGACAATTGTCCACCCAAGATGTAAACAATAGTCGCCGAGATCGACAGCAGACGCTGAGTGCCATCTAGTTGGCCGAAGCCCAGTACCGCCGCTGCTACCGCCGCTAAGATAGACCCCATCCAGACGGCCACCATTAGTGGCTGATTATTCTGGATCACACCGTCAATCACCTGAAACGCTCGAATAAATTCGCGGTCGTTCAACGTTTTTATGCCGGGCATCACGACTGTGGCAAAGGCAAACAAGAAGCCCGCTACGAGGGAACACAGCAAGGTTGCCAAAATCAGAACAATTTGGAAAGTGGATTCAGTTGACATGATTTAAGTTCCTTAATTTGAACCGTCAATAAAGAAGACATCCTTAGTCTACGAAGAGTGACCTGGTGGAGCTTGTCAATTCTTGCGGGGTTATCACTTTCTTGCGGTGACTTGTGAGCCTATGAGGTTTAACGCCTAGTACTAATTCACTAAATGTTGACTACAGATAAAGTCTCCAAGATATAAGATCGTCCTGTAATCGAATTTCTGTTCAAGAATTGGGATAAGATTGAGAACAATTTCAACCCATAAAGAAACGTCCTAGATGTACATAAATAAGTATCAGGTGCTGAGATAATATCGCTATCAGCAACGCGACCATACATGGAACCTATGGCTCTTGAACAATCCCAGTCAACCGATTCATCTACAGTCGGCTCCCATCCCAGCGAGTCAGCTCTAGTCTTAGAGACAGAGACAATTCAGATCGAACATCTGCAATTTCCTCCAGGTGAGGGAGATTTCCATTCTGAAGCGGCCCACACGTTATTTGTGAATCAGACGTCGCGCCCCATGCCTTATCTACAAACTCAGGATGGGAAAACTTATACTGGGCTATATCGTCACGGCGACATGTTGATCGTCCCTGCCAATACACCATTATTTGTGCGATGGGAGGGAAATGAAAATTGTCTACAAATTCAGCTGCCAGAAGCATTTCTCAAGCGAGTTGCCGAAGAAACCTTGGGAAAGAACGGAGATCGTCTTACTTTAGTGCCGACGTTTCACAGTCGAAATCAGCAGCTTGAAGCGATCGCGACCCTATTGATGGCAGAAGTGCAGCAACGTCATCCCAGCGGTTCACTGTATCTAGACTCACTGGCAAATGTTTTGGCGGTGCAGCTGCTGCGCAATTATGGGACGAATTCGGCCCAGATACCAAGTTATGAAGGTGGGTTGCCGATTTATCAACTCAATCAAGTACTGGACTACATTGATGCTGAATTAGCAGAGGGAATCAAGTTGGCCGATCTAGCCAGCCTGCTAAACATGAGTCCGTTCCATTTTGGTCGCATGTTCAAGCAGTCCATGGGAATTTCGCCCCATCAATACGTAATTCAACAGAGACTAGAACGTGCTAAACACCTGCTGAAACACAGCGATCGAGCCATCATCGATATTGCCCTGGAGTGCGGATTCAATAGTCACAGTAACCTCAGCAAACAATTTCGCCAAGTAATGGGGATGACACCCAAAACCTTTAGAGGCTAAGAATGACGGTCAAGCGCATTTGAACAACAATTTACAATCCTAGAACCCACATTCGGTAGCCCCACGGATGAAGTACATCTGAAATCGTTCAAAAAGCGGGATTTAATCTTGAAGAAAAAAGTTAATCTCATAAATGGGATTTAAGTTAGCGTATTATTTGATTCTGTTGGCGAAAGTAATCTTTACTGAAATTAGCAGTAATACAATAACGAAAAATCTTAGGTTTAGTTATTGGTAATACCTTGTGTAAGCTACAATGTAGCACATTCGCCAACAAAGTC
>JASJEI010000338.1 GCA_030064795.1 Pleurocapsa sp. MO_226.B13
CATTTAGATTGGGTATAATAGCAAAACCAAAAGCAAGCGATCGCTAAAAGATGCCAGCCAAGAATTATCTAACATCAAAGCAAAAAGAAAAACTACAAAAAGCTCTAAAAAGGGTGGTGCAACTTTTCTGTGTTTAGATATTTAGTCCAAATTCATATTTATTAATAAATAGACCAATTACAGTATCGTGCATTTCCTCACTCTTAGAAAAGCAAATTGTCTTTCTTTGCAATCTTTTGATTCTGGTTCTCAAACGAATATGTTTTTGCTCGATTCTCTGAGTTTTCTTTTTCCCAATCTCGTGTTTATCTTCAGGTAAATGTCTTCGATAAGCTCCTAATCCATCCGTACAATAATGCTTGATTCCAAATGGTTCTAAAAGTTTCTTGAGTTTAAAAAATACCTCATCTTTTCTTCGACCAAAGACATAAGCTAATACTTTTCCTGTCAGTCTATCTATAGCGTGCCACAACCATCTTTGATTTTTCTTGTTCCCTACAAAACTCCACATTTCATCTAGTTCCGAATCTTCAATTCCTAGCTCAGATTCCTGTTCGAGTTCTAACCTCAACTTAATTTCTACTTCTGTTTCTTCAGGATTAATTGTCTTTAAAAGAGCTTCATTTACTTGTTTGATTAGTGGGAATTTTTTTTAATTCTTTGATTACTGTGGTGGTACTTACTCCAAGAACGCGAGCTGTATCTCTGATGCCACTTCCATTGTGAGACATTGACACAATTTTGGCTTTTACTTCTTTAGTTCGACCTGGATGAGAATGATTGAGAATAAAAGTCCGACGCTGACATTCAGGATTTTCACAGCGATATCGTTGTTTTCCTTCTGCTGAGAACCCATGTTTAAAGACATTATCTGACTGACAGTGAGGACAAAGCACAGGGATAAAAGCTGCCATTTTTATGCAATAATCTTAGAAATTAACAATAAAATTATTTAGCATTTTATCATCTTTTAAACACAGAAAAGCAACATTACCAAATTGACAGCAAGAATTATTTCAGTTATTAATTGATCGCTGAATTTATGACAATTAATTCAATTTTTTTGCTATTTTTTATCTGGCTAATTCATAATTATAAATCCCTGCAATTAAATTACTTCTTAAGCCAAATCTTCGGTGACGATTGCGATAGGGATAAGATAAGATTTTAAAGATTTTTAGCCGACGGTTAACGTGTTCGACTGCACAAAGTTGGCGATTAAATATAATTTTCTTAAGTAGAAGGAATCAATAACAAACTTACAGCGGTTTGCAGGTTTAACAGGGACAGTAGCATCAGTGGGCAAACCAGTTACGCAGATGTTGAGGATTTATCAAATCCATCGCTATTTTGATAAGCGTATCAACTTTTTTGGAGGTTCTTGGAGAGAACTGCCTTAAGAAAGCCTTTAGTTGTGACCACCAATGTTCAATAGGGTTAAATTCTGGGGAGTAAGGAGACAGGTACAAAATTGTCGCTCCTACTGCCTCAATTAAAGGCGCGATCGCTTTTGATAGCAATCGGTCAAACGATCTTATTTTACCATAATCCGCGATCGTTGCCCCCGCTATACGTAATGTTGGCGGTGGGATGAATCGCGGTCAAAATCGTGTTATAATCTTATCAGTTTCAAACTTGATATATATTTGGTTTTTTGATTTGAACCTTCACAATGGAGCTATGTGGGAAATTCTCAAAGTCCACTTATAACTGCATTTTCCTGGTTTTCACGCTCTGTTTACCGATGATGATTGGTATCGAATATTTTTTCAATACAGGTCTTGTTCTCCAGCCGAACTTGCCCTAGCAGTTCGACGAACACACGATGAGATCTTCTATCTAAATCTTCACAAAGAACTAACAGCAGAGATTTTAATAGAATACTTAATCAAAGAAAGAAGTAAATTTAAGCCCGCAAGTAGCGATCGCGTAATCAGCGATGCTCTGGCAAAAATTAGACGAACTGCCGATTATGCAAGACCAGTACAAGGTGAAGATCGCTCTCGTTTTGCATCCCCACCAGTTAAACTGTTCCAGAAACAGATGAGTAAACTTCCAGTTGACTATACCCCTGCCATTTAACCAAAGGTCAGCACCTCGCTCTAAGTCTTAACTGACTACGTTATTTGAGTCACGACACCCTTAAGTACTTTCCAGCTTATTGCCCTGTCGTTAACCATTAAACATCTGTACGAGAGGTAAAGAAGTGTGGTTGACTCAACAAGCTCAAATAACTTTGATTGTTCCTCCGCGCTTCTTTAGAAGACGCGGTTTCCCAATTACGTACATCATGAGATACATAAGAAATTTAATTGAACGCATACCACCTCAAACTATTATTTTCACATTGTATTTTCTCGGTGCTTGGCTTGTTTTCAGTTCGCTAGGTCAACTGATTGCTATCTGGCCAGAGCTATTTTCTGGTGAAGAAGTAATTAATATTTGGTAATCCAATCTATATATTATGTTGCGCTTGATCTTAGAAAAATATTATTTGATCGATAATCAATTTGTTGATTCTCATAAAATATTCGCTCAAAGTACAGATCTGTACTTTAAAAGTCAAAGATTTTATTTGCCTTTGATTGGAAGAGATATCGAACTGGCAGACCCGAAAACCTATCCATCAAGAAAAGCTTTTCGGCAAGTGTTGCCAGAAATTTTGGAGTTGAAAAGGGATTTAAAGATATTCAGAAAACTTTGGAATGCTTTTGAGGCAAGACATCGCGAAATAAAAATCGCGTTCAACAACAGAAAATTCTGTGATTTTATTAACTTAATTAAACACGATTCTGTAGCGATATTTGGTAATAATAAAAAAATCCCATTTTCCGATCTGATAAATTTAATTTCGTATGGTTTTTCAAAAATATATCAAATATATGAAAAGTTGCATGAATATAGAGAATCACTTCAATTGCTAGATTCATACACTAAAGAATTTGCTGTTAAATACGCTACCGCTAATAGTACAGCTATTGACAATGACAAACAGGAACTATTTGAGATAGTATCAAAAGCCTACAAACGTAGAGACTTTTTAATTAGCAGACTTTTCATAAGACAATATATTGAAACCAGAAATTTTGAAACTGGAGAACATTTTTATTATCGCACAGAGGAAATTTATTATTCTTATGAGGCTTATGAGAACAAAATGACGAAAAAACAGAGCTTACTATACGACAAGAGAACCGAAAAAGGAGAATGCGTATGCGATCTGGCAATTAAGCAAGCTCCAATAATATTCATGTTAGATTGCCCGATTTGTAAAAAGCCTTACGATACTCATCTTTGTTAATTTTGTAAGTGCCTGGCTGATGTATTTTTTAGCTAAACCCGTTGGTTTAGCTCAGAAGATGTCAATTCTTCACCTGACTGTCTCTTTCTTAGAACGCCTCACAAGATCAAGTAATTCATTTGTTTCCAATTTTTTGTCAAGATCAATAGATTTTTCTTCAGATTCAGATTCAGACCGCTCGATATCAACAAAATCTGGATGTAAATCTGGGTAATGTTGATATTTAACTTGTACCTGAGCAGTAAATTTTTTGGTTTTAAGATATCCTTCCATATCCTCTCTGTTTCCAACATCGGCAGGTAAAACAGCATAACTTTCGTTATAGTCTTCGACGACAGTTTTTGTTTTCGATGCAGGAGAGCTAAAAGTAGCAGCAGTTTGGCTATAATTGGTTTTGTATCGAAGTATTTCTCTTTTCCCGATTAACGTTGACATTTTTTCAGCAGTGTCAGGATCGCTACAGCGCAGCATGAGCTTTACCAAAGTACCCTGAAGTAAGATACTGGTTTCTTTATCGCCGTAAATCTCTGCAATTTGAGCGTGAGTTTGCGTCCCTAAAAATGGACACCCCTTAAACTTACGGCTTTCGTTCAACAACCTTCTAAGACTATCGAGTTTATTTAATGCTCCTAGCTCGTCAATAATTATCGCTGTTTTAATTTTCCGGTTTTGATTGGATATTAAACCTTTAAGCATCAATTCAAAAAGCATACTGTGTAATGGTTTTAAAACTGCTGCGTCATTTTCTTTCAGTGTCACAAAGATCCAGCGGGGATCGTCATTATATGCCCAGTTATAAAAGCTAATTTTGTTGCTTTTTGGCTTGTCAACGTAGCGATAGAATTTACAGTAGTTGATGGCAGTTGAAATTACAGAGCTTGCCAACTTTAATTCAGCTACGTATCTTGCAGCGAACGTACCCTGTAAATCGCTTTTAATCTCTTCATCTGCTTTGGTCAACATCTGATAGAACTGCTGGTTAGTTTTTGCCTTACGAAATATTTCACCGACTACAACCGTTGCAGCTAATTTGAAGTAGGGCGTTTCTCCAGGTAGAGGAGGAGGTATTAAAGATTCTGCCATTGTTTCGGGGCGCACCCCTTTTTCGTAGGTGTGGCACCAGTCGGCACTACGGCGATCGAATGGATTGTAAATTAGATCTTTGCTTGGATCGTAAAACTGTTTGAGCATTTCGCCATTGCGATCGAAAATAATGCCTCGAAAATCAGGACGATTCTTAATTACAGACAACGCTTGTTTTATTGATTGGCTTTTACCCGTACCTGGATCGCCAAAAAAGAAAAAACCTCTATTTTCAAGTTGTCGAGGCATTGGAATTCCGCCAATATGAATGTAGCTGTCTTTTTCTCGCTTATATATTTTTTTGGCAGTAGCTCTTCTTTTAGGTCTTTCTAGGATTTCTTTAACAAAAGCTTCTATCTTTGATTTAAATAGCTTTCTCTGAGGGATTTTTAATTGCTCATCAATCTCCAAAATGCACGTTTTTACCATAATTTTCTTCAACTTATTGTTACCGATTATTCTGGCTCCGCGAATTACTATTGGTTCTTTCGATTTATTGGTAGAAGGCAGTGCAATAATCAAGGGAATAAAACCAATAACTATCAAAACGGCAAGCAGAATTCTAAATATACCAAAGCTGTCAATTAGGTAAGGCAAAATAACAATAGGATGTTCAATCAGAAATATACTGACGTTAAGATTCTTCAAGCTCCAATATCCCAATGCTAGAAGCAGATTGAAAAGGAGCAACAGAATTATCCAAAGTTTAGTAAAGTCAAACTCCTTGTTAACCTTTTGGTCATTCATTTTTTTATCGAGATAAGTCTATATTTTGTTGAATTTGTCGCGCTCGATTTTGTTCTAAGCTTTGCTGTTTAATAGCCTGTGTTTTCTGATTCAAGCTCCGAGTTCCGCGCTCGGAAAACTCATTTTTCTTTACATTAAAATCTTGGTCAAATTCTATTGTTCTACCATCATAATAAATAGATAAATTTTGAGGATCTTTCTCAATCATTACCCCATCTGGAGAGTCATAAACTATCCTGTCTAACAAACCACCATTCCTAGCTTCGGGTAAATCAAATTCTTCCACTTGATTAACAGACTCTTCAACATATCTTTGTCCTTCATTTAAGACGATATATTTTGCCGAACTGGCAAGCTCAAACAAAGTGTCATTAATACTTTCAAATGTATTAATAGGCTCTGGGGTTGTCTGGTTAAATGATTCCATTTTTGGCTGTAGAGGTTGAACTTGTTCCCTAAAGTTATCTGATGTATAAACAGTGAGCTTCGTTTTAGTACGAGAAGCCACTTCATATATATCGGCACGAAATAATTGATTTGATTTAGCTGTTGAGGGGTAATAAATACAGCAATCAATTTTTTTGCTGCGGTATTTTTCTAAAGTATCAGCATAATTATACTCTGAGTGTAATAAGTCACTACTTTTAACAATACTATGCTTACCGTTAAGTTTGATAGTAATTCTTTGCCGATCTTTAATATCATTAATGGTAAAAGATTGCCCTGGGAAAACTTGCTTGCCATTTATGTATTGACCGCGACTAAACCGCATTTTTTCGTGAAGACGTAATTCTCTTCTCTGTACTTCAAATACTTCACGATTTTGATATCGCTTAAGAGGAAGTTCAACTCGATTACCAAAGCGATCGCCTAAATTTAAAACCTTTCTATCTTCATCAATACTCAGAACTTTGTACAAGTGTTGATTACTAAAATTTTTAGACTGGCGGTTGAATTTAATCATGTTGCCAACCTGATAATTTTC
>JASJEI010000056.1 GCA_030064795.1 Pleurocapsa sp. MO_226.B13
CTGTTTTTCATCAACAAGCAGATGAAATTATGGATTTGTTAAGAAATATTTAACTTAATTGGCTTTTTTAAAAGTTTTTCTCAGCAAATAATTTCATTTTTGCCAATCGAAGCTAAACTGTGAGCAGAAAAATTTCGACCGACTTTTGGTAAATGTCAAAAGCGCAGATGAACCAGACTACAATTGATCAACCAAGGTTGCCAGTAATCTTAGTAGTTCGAGACAATGAGGCGAAATTAGCATTTGACTTTTCGCTCCTAGCTTCATTTAAGCAAATATATCTTTCTTTGAGCGAAAATAGCCAAATCTTACTCTGGATACAGCAATACCAACCCGACTTAATTATTTTAGATCTTTCCTGGTCGGTAATAATCGATCGCGGTTTAGTTACGGCCTTGAGATTAGATTGGCTGACGCGCAATATTCCAATTCTGGTTATTAGCAATAATTTTTCCGCTCGACCGCAATTAGCAGAAAATCTAGACTATGATGCTTGTTTGATTAAACCCTACTCTACTACAAAATTAGAAAGATTGATTTGTTCTTTAGTATACAATCACCCTTGTCAAGCAAATGCTGGATGAGTCTATATTTATTTCTGACCTCTGCTGTAGTGGCATGTCAAGCTTAATTTTAGGGATTAGAAAAGTCCACAGATTAACACAGATGGACGCAGATGATTTGTCTGCTGGATCGATACACTTGGGTTTTTGATATGCAACCATCCAGTAGTGGCGTGTGCTGTATCTAATTTCTCTAGAAAGCTTCACATAATTATACAATCACCTGGGGCAATCAAACCCTTATGCAATGATAAGCTAGCAGATGCACTTTAAAAAAAATCTTAAAAGGAAATAATAAAATGAGCGAGGTAAATGAAACGCCGTTATTATTAAGGGCTGCCCGTGGCGAAATTTTGGAACGTCCTCCTGTCTGGATGATGCGTCAAGCAGGGAGATACATGAAAGCATACCGCGATTTGAGAGAAAAATATCCCAGTTTTCGCGATCGCTCTGAAATTCCCGAAGTGGCGATCGAAATCTCCTTACAGCCCTGGAAAGCGTTTCAACCCGACGGTGTAATTATGTTCTCTGACATTGTTACGCCTCTACCTGGTTTGGGGATCGAGATGGATATAGCCGAAGGCAAAGGCCCAATTATTAGCTCTGCGATCCGCACTCAGCAACAGATAGACGAACTACACGAGCTTGAGCCATCCGAATCATTACCCTTTATTAAACCGATCTTACAAAGCTTACGTTCGGAAGTAGGCAACAAATCGACTGTCCTGGGGTTTGTCGGTGCGCCCTGGACGCTAGCAGCTTATGCCGTGGAAGGTAAAGGCTCAAAAACCTATGCCAACATCAAGGGGATGGCATTTTCCGAACCGACGATTTTGCATCAGTTATTAAGTAAATTAGCCGATGCGATCGCTACTTATGTTTGTTACCAAATTGACTGTGGCGCGCAAGCGGTACAAATGTTCGATTCTTGGGCGGGGCAGCTATGTCCTCAAGATTACGAAACTTTTGCTCTACCCTATCAACAGCAGGTTTTCCGCAAAGTCAAACAAACTCACCCCGATACACCTTTAATTCTTTTGGTTAGCGGTAGTGCGGGTTTATTGGAGCGGATGACTAATTCTGGGGCAGATATTATTAATGTAGACTGGACGGTTGATATGGCTGAAGCCAGACAAAGACTGGGTAAAGAGATGAAGGTACAGGGAAATATCGATCCTGGAGTGTTATTTGGCTCTCATCAAACGATCCGCGATCGCATTTTGGATACTATCCGTAAAGCTGGCAACCAGGGACACATCCTTAATTTAGGACATGGTGTTTTAGTCGGCACTCCTGAAGATAATGTTCGTTATTTCTTTGAAACAGCTAAGCAAGCAGATCGATTATTGGCTCATGCTTAAGTAAGCTTTAGGCCGTCTGAGGTGGGCATTTGCCCGCCTGGTTTGAATCTCAACATCAACTAATCGAGCTTAAATTTCAGGATGATTATGAGGAGCAATACAACCATCGGGAAGTAGAGCAATAGATAAAGCAGTAGAATGATATTTTATTTTGACGCGCTGGGCTTTGGTGTGTTCTATATCGATTACTTCGTGAATTTTAACGGGAATCACTCCGTTGGGAGGAAATGCCCACCAACTACCAGATTGATAAAAACGATCGGTATAGCCTTGTTGCTCGCACCATCTTTGGCATACCGCAGCAGCAGCAGCCTTAAGATTAGAATAAACAACGGTTGAATCGAAATTATCATTCATCAAACAATGTTTTTGTGGATACCCCTACCTCGGCTTGCCAGGTGGGGGAGGAAACAAAAACCAATAACTAATTGGCAACGCTGAAATCATTTCCTCGTTTACAAATCAATCCTGTTGAGCGTTGCAACAACTGTACTTTGGATGCGGTGAACTGACCGATACGCCTCCAATTAGAATCGGATACTGAAATCTGATTCTTAGTATCGCCACTACACCAACCGCGATCGGTGACACTAGCTTTGCTTGCTTCGACGTAATCACCCTTTCGGATCCGATTATGTCGGGTAACAGTACCACCATATTTGCGCCGACTTCCACCTTTTGAGGGAAGCATTAAATGTAACTGTCGTCTGGATATCGGTGGTCGGCGAATTACAAAAAACGGGGCATTAGTGATCTTAATCTTGCCTTGCCAGCAATGACCATGACCTTGAGAATTTTCAAACGGCAAATAATCAATAAACTGAGTAGCAGCAAGAGTAATTCCGTCTACTGCGTGAGTTGCTGGAATCGCCTCCTTCTTGTTGATCTTCTGCTTGGGTAAACTCAAGTGCTTCCGAAAATTAGAAGTTTGCCAGCCAAATTTAGTCACAGTAGGGGCAATCTTATTTAACTGTTCGATTGCCCATTTTTGACCTACTTGAACAGGCGAAAAAGAACAGCCTTTAACTGTTTTTGCTTTGACATATTCGTAGACGATCGAGCTAATTGGATAAATTTTTGATAGCTCAGTTATGACCCGAATCTCAAGCAGTCTATTGGCTTTGATGCTTGGGGCTAGTTTGTTACCACGACGATTAGAAAAGCGTTTTTGTCTGTGGGCGCGAAGAGAAAACTCAACAGAGCGATTAATTCTTCTACCTCTTTTGGTCCGACGCATCATAGCTCTTTGCTCCATTCGCTTTTTAACTGTCTCAAAAGGCAGAAACAAATGAGCCGTAAACAAAGTAAATTGGCTCGACTGTAAACCTATACCAGAGTAATACTTGCCTGGATCGATGCCAGCTGAAATTGCTTGTTTTTCTCTACCACTAGGCTCGTCTATTAACTGAATGTAATAGACACCTAATTTGTTACGCTTACCAATAGCCTTGCCATCTCGCACCATCCGTCTGGCACGACTGGTTTTGGTTGGCATCAGAGGTATTCCGTTTTTGTCTACTACTGGTACTCTTTGCATAAGAGATAATCCTATTTAAAGTGTTTAGTCCCTTCGACCACCTGATTAACGATGTCCACCTATAGGATGAAATTCCACCCAGGAATTTTAGAGATAATCCGAACTAGGGAAACATTCGGAAGTCTGTACGATAATTAGGCTCAAGGTCTATTCAACTTTTCAAGTCAACTGGGTCTGACATTCTCCGTCCTCGCGCTAGCAGGGCGGAGTCGTTGAAATGATTCTCAGTAATAAAGCGATCGCATCTTTTTGAGGTGGGCAAATGCCCACCTTTTCTCACGATTTAACGCGCTTCAATTTCAGGTGCAGTTAGAGACTGCATCGAATAAAGCTTAACTGGTGCTTGGGCTTCTTTGACCAAACTCGGTACAGAATTACGCATTTTTGCGGTAAGTTGACCGATACTCGAATCATAAATTTGAGTAATCACTTTGGGATATAAGCCAATACCAATGACTGGAATCAACAAACAAGCAATAATAAATACTTCTCTAGGTTCGGCATCAATTAAATTAGTATGATCTACTAACTCTTTATTTTCAGGGCCATAAAGCATTTCGCGCAACATCGACAGCAAATAGATTGGAGTCAGAATTACCCCAACCGCAGCCAAGAAAACCACCGCTACTTTAAAAGAAGAACTATAGGCATCGCTGGTAGCAAAACCGACAAAAACCATTAATTCGGCAACAAAGCCACTCATTCCTGGTAGTGCTAAGGAAGCCAGAGAACAGGTAGTCCACATGGCAAAGATTTTTTTCATTTTTTGACCGACACCACCCATTTCATCGAGCATCAGAGTATGAGTGCGATCGTAGGTAGAACCGACCATAAAGAAGAGACTTGCCCCAATTAAACCATGAGAAATCATCTGTAGCATTGCCCCACTGGTACCCAAGTCGGTGAAAGAGGCAATACCAATCAAGACAAAGCCCATGTGAGAAATCGAAGAATAGGCAATTTTGCGCTTGAGATTGCGTTGGGCATAGGAAGTCAGGGCCGCATAAATAATATTAACTACCCCTAAAATCACCAAAACAGGAGCAAAGAAAGCATGGGCATCGGGTAGCATTCCCGCATTCATCCGCAACAGGGCATATCCCCCCATCTTTAAGAGAATTCCCGCTAGTAACATATGGGCAGGGGCAGTAGCCTCACCATGAGCATCTGGCAGCCAGGTATGGAGGGGAAAAATCGGCAGCTTGACCCCGTAGGCGATCAAAAAGCCAGAATAGAGAACCAATTCCAGATTCAAGGGATAATCTTTGGCGGCGATCGCGGTCATCTCAAAGGTAACGGTGTCGCCATAGAATGCCATCGTCAAGCCAGCAATCAAGATAAACAGCGAACCACCTGCGGTATATAAAATAAATTTGGTGGCTGCATAAAGGCGTTTTTTTCCGCCCCAGATAGACAGGATCAGATATACGGGAACTAATTCTAACTCCCAGACCAAGAAAAACAGCAACATATCTTGTACGGCAAACACGGCAATTTGTCCGCCATACATCGCCAACATCAGAAAATAGAACAGCTTGGGTTTATAGGTGACTGGCCAAGCAGCCATGATTGCTAGAGTAGTAATAAACCCCGTTAACAAAATCAACGGCATCGATAAGCCATCCGCACCCACAGACCAATTGAGATCCAACTGTGGGATCCAAGGGTAGCTTTCTACTAACTGGAGATCGGGGTTACTAAAGTCATAGCCTTGATAAAAACCATAGACTACAACTATAAAATCAATTAAGCCAATAATTAGAGCATACCAACGTACCGTTTTACCTTCCTTGTCTGGGATAATCGGCACAAACAAAGATGCAACGATGGGAAATAAAATACTGGTAGTTAACCAAGGAAAGTGTGTCATATATTCTAGAGAGCAAAATCTTTTTAGAGGTTTTACTTATAAATTTCTCTTGTTTATATGTTCCAAGGTATTTAGAGAAATCCCCTGCATTCTTAACAAATTGTTTATCAAATCGCTTTTTTAACCATTCCGACCGAGAAGTCCCGCGCTGTAATGCCTTTTGATGTAGCAGTCAGCATTGTATGGGAGAGGTCGGGTTGGCATTTTGATAGAAACTGGTTAATTTGCTATTCATGTAATCTTTACATAGCAATGGTTTCAGGTGTTGTACAATACTTTCAAGTACTAGAAATCTAGCTACAAATTGCTGTAACTTAGTACAAAGCAACGCACCTAGAAAATTGAGATATGGGTTCGACAAAATAGTTTTGTCGGTAAAAATCTCAGCGCACTTAGATGTATGAGTATTTCCAAGATACGAGTAGTACAGATGGTCTATCGGGGAAAGTAAATTGACTGTCAAGTCGTACTGTCGGGGATATCTGATAGCTGTCATATATCTAGACAAAGGCGCATAGTTCGCCGCATGTAGTGGCGTGGGGCAGTAAGCTCTCAGTCGCGAGATTGAGAAGCCAGCACCGTAATCTTTGATTCGGAGTCGGTCGAAGTCACCGGTTGCCTTAGTTTAAAACCAAAACTAACCCAAAGCTAAATAGTCTTCGCGAATCAGGCGAATTTGCGCCAAGGTAAAGATAATCGGGATTACCCTAGCATAGTTGGTCGCGATCGCTTTCCAGCCCAAGTCAGCGACAAAATAGCCCCACATAATTGGCCCCATCAAACTAAATACGCCCCTAGTCAGACTATAACGGGTTGCATTGACTGCCATTCCTCTTTTTGCTGCTTGTAGTGCTAGCTGATTGCCTAAACCAGCCACCGCAGTTGTGCTACCTTTAAGTAACGCGGTCTTTGCTGCTTGATAAGTAGCGAAATGAATCGCAAACTGTTTGGCGATGTGTTTTAATAACCAAGATTTTAAAATAGTACTGACTGCAACGATTCCGCCACCCTTGAGAAGTATTCTGAGGGGATTGTGTTGCAACCCAATCGGTAATGGTTCGGGAGGATTAGCTTTGGCTAAGGCTGCACCGATTTGTGCTTGCAGAGAATATTGTTCTCGAAGCGGTAATTTATGCCAGGTTTTGCTGACAAGATGTAAAAAAATCTCCGCTTCAATATCGGTCGTATTCATTCTCTGGGAATAAGGAATCTTGAGATAGTGGCAGACTTTGATCAGTATTGTTCGATATGATAGTTCTTGAGTCCGCCCGCGCAAAACTGTCATTCCATCTGCTGCTAGGTAACGAAATCTCTCCTCTACGGCATCGAGCCATTCATCCCAATCTTGGCTTTGAATATATAGTGGTTCGGGGGTTTGCCAATAATCTAAAGGATTAAATCGACGACGAAACAATATTTGTGTTATCTGCTCTAGTTCTTCTTCTGTTGCCAAAGCCAATCCCGATCTTAGTTCGTCCAATTCCGCTACCTCCACAACACCGTTTTTGCTAGACTAAATTGTTGACGTGATTCCATCTTGGATTATAGCGGAGAGTGATCAAGGCGACACATACTAAATATTTCTCTAATCTTGTTGTTGCTTAAATTAATTGACCGCCGAAAATCGTGCCTAAAGCGATCGCTGTCAACCACAACAGTGACTTGAGCCTCGTACCCCCTTGTTTCCAGCGGGGAATTTGCCACCAAAAATAAGACAAGGTAAAGATCTCTGCTATGACGATCGTTGCTGAGATATCTACTGCTTCCCCCATTCCCCAAATCAAACCACTAGCTGCTACTAGTACTATAGGAACGCTTACCCCCAAAATGCCTCCCTGTAGTTTTGCCTGTGGATCTATTTTGGCGATTTCGATCGCTCCTAATTGGGTAATGCCGACGACAATAGCTGCTAATATGGCGATCGCGATATTGACAATTGTTGACTCTATATGATGGTCGATATAACCGATTCCCCAAACGGCTACGGTGCTTAAACCAGCAATTGCTAATGTTCCTGTGACAATTTGAGGATTTACCACTGTACTTAATTCTGGCCGCTCGTTGAGTACAATCTTACTGGATTGGGGTTCGGAATCGATTGACAATAGGGCTTGTTTGGCGACTAAGGCATTACTAAAACGTTCGCTAGCTTTGGCATTAGTCATTTTTTCCAGCCAGCCGAGTAATTGTTTGTCTAATTGGGGTAATAAAGCTTTGAGATCTAATTGATAAGGATTGTCTGTTGAGGCCAGTTCTTGAATTTCTCCAATGCTTTGGTTCGATAAAAGGCAGACAAGCGTAACTCCCAAGCTGTATAAGTCTGAAGACAGAGTGGGTTTGACGATTTGTTCTGGCGCGATAAAGCCTGGCGTACCTTTAAAAACACTACTGGCAGAGATTTCTTTGCTACCCAAGCTGGCAAAACCAAAATCAATTAAATATGGATTTAGTTCATCATCCAAGAGAATGTTTTCTGGTTTGAGATCTCGGTGTAATATGGGAGGATTTTGTTGTTGTAAATAGATTAAAATATCTAGAATTTTTTGAGCGACTTGCTTAATTTGGGCCAATGTCAACTGACGATAATTATTGAGACTAGAGGCTGGTATATATTCCTGAATCAGACAAAAACCATTCTCGGTTTCAATCCCATCTAAGTACTTAGGTATGCCAATACAATCTAGTTTTTGCAAGATTTTTAGCTCTTGTTCGTAAGCTTTATAACCCGACCAAGTTGAATCTGCTACGGCAAAACAGAATTGCTTGATCGCTACGGTTTTTTGAGTATTTAAATCTGTTCCTTTCCAGGTAATCCGTCCTCCTTCTCGATTACATCCTAACTGAGTATTAATTTGATATCCATAGTCACTTAAATCGGGGTAATCGCTCATTTTAAGCTTTTTTAGTAGTAGTTATTTAAAAGTTTTGCTGGTTTCTAAATTTTGACCTCCAACTATTTTAGTTGCAAGTATTTATGACCAATAATAGCTTTTTTAGCCAAGTTTCCGCTTTTTGGTTCGGAATGTTTGGTATCCTTGATAACTTTTTATATTACAAGTAGCAATATAAAACGAGCTCGCGGTTTTAAGACGCTATACACTTTTGACAATATTTCTTTATAAAAAAATGAAATTGTTTGGTTATTGTTCGAGTTATATTTTAACGTAGTTAGAGAATAGACAAAAATAATAACAAATAGAGAAAACTAAGATAACAAAGACTAACATCACCAATGTAATCGAAGCCAACCAAATATAAAATAAATTTTAAATTTAGAAGAATTATGGCTTTTGACTATTAGTTAATCAATTAAAAAATAGTTAACCTAAATCCATGTTTATAACCATATATGCCAGTTAAAAATATATTATTAATAGAAGATAATCCCGACGAGCGCGAGTTGATGAGACTGGCTTTTGCTCAGGAAGAAACACCCCATAATTTAATTATTGTCTCTGATGGAATCGAAGCATTAGATTATTTAATCGGACAAGAAGATTCTAATGATACTCTTTCTCAGTCTCCCGAAGATTTAGATTTGACCTCAATGCCAGCTTTAATTATGCTGGATCTTAATTTACCTAGAATTAATGGAATCGAAGTTTTACGTCGCATCCGCGCTCATCCTAAAACTAGATTATTACCAGTTGTCATAATTAGCTCTTCAAATGAGCCACAAGACATGATTGATAGTTATATTAATGGTTGCAATAGCTATGTTCGTAAACCAATTAACTTTACTCAACTACAAAAATTTGTTAAAGAGATAAGTACGTATTGGTTGACTGTCAATCAGCTACCACCTGTTTTTGGAGTCCTAAATGAGTAAACTTCTGCGAGTCTTGATAGTTGAGGATTCAGAAGATGATGCCGAACTATTAGCTATCGAACTAGAGCGTGGTGGTTATGAAGTCATTTACCATAGAGTTGAGACTAGGGTAGAAATGCAAGCTGCCCTGCAAAAAAGTCCTTTCTGGGATATTGTTTTAGCTGATTATTCCATGCCTCAGTTTAGCGCGATCGCTGCTCTTAATCTACTCAAGGAGTGGGAGCTAGATTTACCATTTGTCATCGTTTCGGGCAAAATTGGTGAAGACACCGCAGTAGCAGCTATGAAAGCAGGAGCGCACGATTATTTAGTTAAAGGAAAATTAGCCCGCCTGATCCCCGCAGTAGAAAGGGAACTAAGAGAAGCTGTATTAAGAGAAGAATATCGGGCCGCTCAACAAAGATTGAGGTATCTCGCTTTTTACGATAAGCTGACCAATTTACCCAATCGAATTTTATTTATCGAGCATTTGAACCGTGAAATTGCCCGCTGTCAAGATTTAGATAGTGTTGGCAGTCACGATCCCCTTACCAAAACTACTCCTACTAATTTATTTGCGGTCTTATTGCTGAGTATCGATCGCTTTGACAATATCAAGCACAGTTTGGGCTATCAAACTAGCGAGCAACTATTAGTTGGAGTGGCTCGTCGCTTGGAGCGATACCTACGAGCGGATAGTTCTAATGTTGTTGCCAGAATTGGTGAAAATGAATTTGCTTTATTAATTACCAATATTAAAAATTCTCAAGATATACTCGAGCGAGCCGAAGATATTTATCGTCAACTAATCAAACCTTTTAAAATTAACAGTGGTACGGTTTGTTCGACCGTAAGTGTCGGTATTGCTCTCAATCAAAACAACGAGCAAAAGCCAGAAAAGCTTTTACAGTCGGCAGATACGGCAATGCAATATGCCAAAGTAAATTTTGTCAAAACTTCGGTGTTGTTTGACGAAAAAATGCAGAGTAATGCGGTAGAAAAACTACAGTTAGAAAACGATCTACAACGGGCAATAAACAACAAGCAATTGTTTCTAAAATATCAGCCCATAGTTTCTTTAAAAACGGGCCAAATTAATTGTCTAGAAGCTTTAGTTAGATGGCAACACAATTTACTCGGAACAATTTCTCCAGATAAATTTATTCCGATCTCGGAAGAAACTGGTCAAATTATCGCTCTCGGTCAATGGGTACTCTCAGAAGCCTGTTATCAGTTGGTAGCTTGGCAAAAATCTTTTGCTTCCGATGTTGGTTTGAGCATTAGCATCAATCTCTCACGAATTCAAATTTATCATCCAGAATTAATTCCCCAGATAGATCGTCTTTTAGAGAGATTGAACCTCCAAGGAAAAGATCTCAAACTAGAGATTACTGAAAGTACCTTAATGGAAAATACAACCGCCGTTACTAAAGTTTTAGAAAAATTAAAAGAGCGCGAGATCAAATTATGCCTAGATGATTTTGGGACTGGCTATTCTTCTTTGAGCTATCTCCGCTATTTACCCGTTGACATAGTGAAAATAGACCGTTCTTTTATCGGGCCAGAAATCAACAATACCAATTACGACATTATTAAAGCGATTATTAACCTCGCTCACAGTCTGGGTTTAGATGTCATAGCAGAAGGAATTGAAACCGAAACTCAACGAGAAATACTCAGTGGTTTGGGCTGTGAATACGGACAAGGATATCTATTTGCTTACCCCCTAAGTGGCAAAGATGTCTTTAAGCTAGTACAAAAAAACTAAACAAAGACCATCAACCAAAAATCCCATTGAGATACTCGCGTCGCATCGTAGCAATAGCATCTAAAGAAATACCTTTAGGACATACCGCAGTACATTCTCCATGATTAGAACAGTCGCCAAAGCCTTCGCTAGCCATTTGCGCCGTCATATTTAGTACTCTTTGTTGGCGTTCGGGGTTTCCCTGGGGGAGTAGGGCAAGATGAGCGACTTTAGCTGCGGTAAATAGAGAAGCAGAAGCATTAGGACAAGCTGCAACACAAGCCCCACAACCAATGCAGGCTGCATAATCAAAAGCGCGATCGCTTGCTTGTTTTGCCACGGGTAAGGAATTAGCATCGGGCGCAGAACCCGTATTTACGGAGATGTAGCCTCCCGCAGCCACAATGCGATCGAAGGCAGAGCGATCGACTACCAAATCTTTAACCAGAGGAAAAGCCTTGGCTCGCCATGGTTCGACCACGATCGTATCGCCATCTTGAAAACTTCTCAGGTGTAGCTGACAAACAGCAGTTTGCTTTTGCTCCCCATGAGCCACCCCATTAATCATCATGCCACAAGAGCCACAAATTCCCTCACCACAGTCGCTATCAAAGGCTACAGGTTCTCGGTTATCTCTAATTAATTGCTCGTTGAGGACATCTAGTAATTCAATAAAGGACATACTAGGATGGGCATCAGTCACCGTATATTCTTCTAGTTTTCCTTCGCTTTCAGGATTAGCTTGTCGCCAAATTTTTAAATTGATTTTCATAAATATTTTGTTAGTGGTTAGTCGTTAGTAGGGGCGGTTCGCGATGCGGAGCGAGTCCTTTAGGGCGAACCGCCCCTACTTCATTCAATAATTCGATCTGTAAAGTCAGTCATCAACTGCATATTATCGATCATAATAGTTTCTCGATCTTGAGTTAGGGGTAATATTCCTTGAGGGCCAAACCACCGCTCGAAAATCGCAACATATTCGGGGCGATCCTCAAGAAACCCCTGCATAAATTCAATCAGAGTATAGTTGACAACATTAAGAAACTGAGAATTATTTTCTGCTACCATGCAGGCAATACCCTCACGGGAATAATCTCCCACGATCTGGAACTCTTGAGGATTAGCAATATTACTCAACCAGCTTTCTAAGAGAATACCGTCGGAAGCAAAAGCGTCAATTTCTCCCTGCCTTAGTGCCTCATAAGCCCCCGCACGATCTTTAAAGATGACAATTTCTGCTTCGGGTTGAGCGCGTCTAATACTCTTTTCATTAGTAGTTTCTGCTAAAGCTCCAATACGTTTACCTTTTAAAGATGCAGCATCCCAGAAATCATTACCTGTTTTAGTTAGTAATCTAGTTCCAGTAGAATTATAGCTAAAGGAAAAATCGACAAGGCGATCGCGTTTCCAGGTAAAACTACTAGCATCGCAGACAATATCCACTTCGCCATCTACTAGTTGAGGGATACGCTCTTTGGGTTGCAGGGCCACTAATTCTAATTCGATTTCTCGGTCTAGTTCTGCTTCTAATTGTTTGGCAATCAAATCCAAAATATCAATAGAATAACCTACTAGCTCGCCTCGTTCATTACGATAGGCAAAAGGTAGGGCATCTTTACTCGTACCTGCGGTAAGCGTACCCGTACGGGCAATTTTTTCTAATACTGTTTCGGCTATGGCATTGGGACTGAGAAAAATTAGCATCCCCAGACTCAAAAGTGAAATAGCCGTTGTTTTTGCCCATAAATACCGCAACATATCTGATATCCACCTCGATCTAAAATTTCGTTACCGTGTTAAGTCAAAAAAATTAAGTTGACTAGTTTTATAACGGTTATTTAACAATTTCCTAAAAAATATTATTATCTGTAAATAACCAATTATCCGATCGTTGACACGACAGTCCTGCGGTGGGGTGAAATTTCGCCTGAGTGCAAGACAAATGATGTCTAACGATCCCGAATCATGACGAGAATCTTTTTAGCGATCGCTGCTTCCTTGGGCGGTATTGCCGTAATTTTGGGAGCTTTTGCTAGCCATACTCTTAAAGATAGACTGAGCGAACGCGCCCTAGAAATCTGGGAAACTGGAACTAAATATCAGATGTATCATGCTCTAGCTCTAATTTTAGTAGCATTACTTCTCAACCGCTTGTCTACTGGCTCTATGCCTTTAGTTGCTGCTGGCTATGCTTTTATTGTCGGCATAGTTCTTTTTTCTGGCAGTCTCTATGCCCTCAGTTTAAGTGGAATCAAAATCCTCGGTGCAATTGCTCCTTTGGGTGGTGTGGCGTTTATTACTGGTTGGGTTTGTTTGGCAGTTGCAGCATTAAGCATTGATTATTAAGAGAAAAAGCATCGAGAAAAAAAGTTAAGACCAATCTAAGAGATGATTATGAGTAAATTTTGCCCAAATTAGGAGTAAAATTTTACCGATGATTAATTTTAAAGCTAATAGCTAACGGCTAATAGCTAAGAGTTATTTTTACCAAGACAAATCTAAACTTTTAATTTAAATCAACTATGCGTATTGCTCTTTTTACTGAAACGTTTTTACCAAAGGTAGATGGTATTGTGACTCGCCTGCGCCACACGATCGAACATCTAGAGCGCAATGGCGATCGCGTTTTGGTAGTTGCCCCCGAAGGAGGTTTGACAGAGTATAAAGGAGCAAAAATCTATGGTGTTCCTGGCGTTCCCCTACCGCTGTATCCAGAGCTTAAATTAGCCTTGCCCCCCATAGGCACAAAAAACGCGATCGAAGAATTTGAGCCAGACTTGATTCATGTAGTTAATCCAGCGTTTCTGGGGGTAGGCGGTATTTATTATGCCAAAACGATGAACGTACCTTTAGTTGCTTCTTATCATACTCATTTGCCCCAATATCTTCAGCATTATGGTTTGGGAGCATTAGAAGGGTTACTCTGGGAACTATTAAAAGCTGCTCACAATCAAGCCAGACTCAATCTTTGTACCTCTAGCGCGATGGTTCAAGAACTGAAAAATCACGGCATTGAAAGAGTAGACTTGTGGCAACGGGGAGTCGATACCCAGATGTTCCAACCCCATTTAGCCTCGGCACAAATGCGATCGCGTTTATCTCAAGGAAATGTTGACGAGCCTTTGTTACTTTATGTCGGTAGAGTTTCGGCAGAAAAACAAATCGACCGGATCAAACCAGTACTTGAAGCGATCCCCGAAGCTCGTTTGGCTATTGTCGGTGATGGCCCCCACAGAGAAGCTTTAGAAGCCCATTTTGCAGGAACAAAAACTCATTTTGTCGGCTATCTCCAAGGATTAGAATTAGCTTCTGCTTTTGCTTCTGCTGATGCTTTTGTCTTTCCCTCCCGCACCGAAACTTTGGGTTTAGTATTACTCGAAGCAATGGCTGCTGGTTGTCCTGTAGTTGCTGCCCGTTCTGGTGGTATTCCCGATATCGTGACTGATGGTGTCAATGGCTATCTCTTTGAACCAGACGATCCTGATGGTGCAATTACTGCCACTAAATCTTTATTAGAGGCAAAACACATCAGAGAAGAATTACGCGCTAATGCCCGCATCGAAGCAGAAAATTGGGGTTGGGCTGCTGCTACTTGTCAGCTTCAAAGCTACTACCACGATGTATTAAACGCTAGCTACAATCTTTCTTCGGCTGCATGAAGCTTCCAGGAATTATTCTGATTTAACTTTGGTTTCTAAAATTAATCCTGATTGCAAATCGGTGGAAACTTCCTAATCCAAGGCATCCAGCGAAATATACCAAGGCGATCGCGGTAACGGCAAGATTCTCGAACGAGCGATGCCATAGCCAACGGACAACGCTCCGCAAACGGCTAGCTGATACTAAATCCTGTTCGTATAGGTTATACCATTTTCCTAAAGTAGTGAGAGAGATCGATAGAGTATTGTAGGTTGGGTTGAGTTTACGAAACCCAACAATAATTGGGTTTAAGTTGGGTTTTACTTCATGCAACCCAACCTACCTTCGTCTCTCATTACTTTTTCCAATTGGTATTACTTTTAATTGCCCCCTTGCATCCCCCAATAATGAGCAACCGCAATCGCAATTTTACTCCCATCTTTGCTATGTCTGATTCATTTTTGACAACCATTGCAAAGGTGCGCCAATACTAGCTAAAAACCTAGCTGTCCTCCCTTTGGTAACTCTACCAACCAGATCGAAAACGAAATTTATCAAGCGATCGCCGAACCTATTCCTTACACATTCTTTATCCACTCGATATTAGAGAATAATATAATGTAAAAAACCTACCCTTGTGAGTATTCTCCTAGCCCCCCGTCAAACATCTGTAGCAGATTTAAAGAGAAACGGTATTAGACCTCTGAGATTTCATCCGTCCAAACCGTAAATTCAACTAAATTAATCGGTTCAAATGAAGTGGTGAAAGCTGTATCTACCGCATCGCGACCTCGAACCATTAAGATTCGTCCCATACGGGGGATATTGTAGCGAGCATCAAAAGTGTACCATCTACGATCTAAATAGACCTCAAACCAAGAACTGAAATCCATAGGCAAGGTTTGAGGAGGAATTCCAATATCGCCGAGGTAGCCCGCTGCGTATCGAGCTGGGATGTTCAAACAGCGACAAAAAGTAATTGCCAAGTGCGCAAAATCGCGACAGACCCCAGTGCGTTCAGTGTAAACTTCATAAGCAGTTTTGGTCGGACGGGCATACTCGTAGCCAAAGCTCACGTGTTCATGAACCCAATCACAAACAGCTTGCACCCTTCTCCAGCCAGTTGGGGTTCGATCGAAGAGTTCTCTGGCAATTTCGGAGAGGCGATCGACTTCGCAATAGCGACTGCCAAATAAATAGGGAAGTACATCTAAAGGCAGAGACTCTACGGGGATCTGTTGAGCATTACAATTGACTGGATCTGGCTGACTGTTATCTGAGACCACTGCCTCATTCCACAAACGCACGCAACCTCTTGGTAAGACGAGGCGAGCTGCTCGATTTCCAAACTCGTCGATAAATTCTTCCACAGCAGCCTCTGGCTCAACTCTCAGTTCCTCGGGCTTTTTGACTTTCGAGAGCTGCGATGGATGCAGATAAAGCTTCAATATAATGGGGACAGGCGACGGCACGTCATATAAAAGTTCACAACCAACGCGAATCAACATCTTTGAACGGGGTAGGATATTTGAGAGTTTGATTTACCTTCTTGATTTAGCAAGAGGAAGTTTTCTGAGTTG
The DNA here is from genome assembly GCA_030064795.1 of Pleurocapsa sp. MO_226.B13. Next base: position 16,106 of record JASJEI010000056.1, read on the forward strand.
AGCAGCTAAAGACCTGGTTGAAAATAAGATAACATTTTTTACGATGGGGAACTGAAAAAATGTTAATGAATGCCAACATTAGGGAATTTTCTACCTTTGTCAGCTCAAGCAATTAAATATAGGAAACAGCAGAGAAGGGGATGAGCCAAGGTTATGGAAAGCAAGGCTTTAATCCTTTTTGGCTCTGATGATAAGGGGATCGAGCGCCTGATACTAATTCCTCACATTAGTGTTGGTGCAGTTTTAGTTCTGTGTTTAATTATTCGGCAGAAGTTCAAAAAATCTAAGTACTCGAATGATTAAATCTTTGGACTGTGGGTCATCCTCGGACTGTATGCTTTCCACCTTCCAGAAAGGTGCCATGGCAAATCATCACTGACTACGATAACTTCACCAGCAGCAATATATTCACCAGCAGTGGCTTTAATGCAATTGGCTGTCCAAGGGGAGTGGCAAAGAAATATGGAAATTATATCTCCTGCCTTGCCTCCACTACTGTATCCAATCATAAATCTTCCCTGTTCGATAAACATTTCAAGATCGGGATTTTTTTCCAATATTTGTTGGCTCTGTTTTTTATTCATTTTCCGCTTTCCTTTGTCTTGCGCTTACCTTGCCCCCGATCCCAGTTTATTTGTCAGCATGGCACTAACCGCAACCAGTTTTGGTTTAGGTACAGTGCTTCTGGTGGTTAGAGTCGTAGGTAAAGTAAACGGTCAGAAGTATTTGTAGCAATGACAATAGTTTCGATCGCAACTTGTATTCTGTCGCCACTAGTGCTGCGCCCCTTGCTCCGAAAATACTACCCAGCAGAAATTCCTGAAGTTAGTTCGATTGAAGATGCGCGAAAGGTAAACTGATGTGCGTCTGAATTGTATATTTAGCAGTTACGAATTGACTATGACTTACTAGTATCTGGGTCTTTTTGAGCGAGGTCGTCTTTTCAAACCGGTTCGGCAGAATCTGCAAATTGTTCTTGGCGGTAGCTCAGATCGAAGCCCGCTCTCATCTTCTCGCGACCCTCTACAGTATTTAAGGGACAATGAATGTTTCGGCAGTGGTGGCAGTAATGGAATCTTAGACTGCCTAAAGTTGACACTGTCATTGCCCAGAAGGCGATCGCCAACCAGAGGTTCTGGTAGAGCCAGTATTGGGGGATGACAATAATCGATGTAAAGGTTCCAAAAGTTATCAATTTGCCTGGCAGTGACATGGCATAGGGGCGATAGGCAAATCGTTTGGTCACCCAGGTGTATGGGTAGAAGAGGCAGTCGGAGTATTCATAAGCGAAGGGGCAGTGAGAGCAAAGTCCCCACAATACGCCATAGAATAAAGCGAATAGGGCATAAGCGAGATAAATCGCTCCCCACCACCACTGGTGCAGCCCGAGCGCTAGAGTGCCTATGAAGAGCATCCCGTAAAAAGAAATTCGCATATGTGTCTTTTGTAGCAGGGTGAACCCATCGGGAAAGACCGGGCATTGTTCACAGCGGATTGGATTTACGACTGTGTGCCTCTCATTGATGAGATTGTTTGCCATTCTTTCTGTCATTGTCCCGTCCTCCTTTATACTTCGGACGGATTGAAACCAAACTTTTTTAAGGAGTGACCGAAAGTCAATCTAGGACAGACTTTTAGCCGTATTCATCAAGTCAAGCTTTAAGCCCTTCGCAGTACAAAAAGGTCATCGGGCATCTCTCTAGGAAGCGGGTCAAGATCGCAATGAAGTGGTCTTGGGTCATCAACTCCTGGGTCGCGTCTCCATCGCGAAAACCAGTGACGCAGAAGACAAGTATGCATTTTATGAGCTACCATCTTCCCTCCTACTTAAAAGTTTAGCATCGCCTTTTTCATTCTTAGCCAGTTGATAGGAATTGTAAAGATTATGGTAGAGCAAATAAAACATCGGACCGAGTGCCACGATGGGGTTGAGAAAAGAAACAGCTAGCCAGACGGTAAACATCGTATTTTTTTGACCGAGAGACTGACTGGCTTCCATGGCAAATTGTTTTCCGCCAATCCATTTTCCCATCCCAAAGTTGAGGATGCAGAGCATTAAAGAGCTAGCTGCAATTAGAGAGATCCCTTGAGGATTAGTGTTGGATTCGTAGATAATAAAATGTGTGGCTCTAGCCGTTGCTAGGAATAGTAAAACATTCCAGATATAAAAAGATAAATTTTTTCGTTTGAGGAGCAACTGATGTAGGGAGGGATTTACTTCTTTGACCAATTGAGCCATCAGCAAGGGAATGCCAAAAACAAACCAGATAGACCGAAAAACTTCTGAAGTCGAGATCTGAGTGTCCCAAGTCGTCAACCGAGAGATTAAAAACGGCATCGTCAAACCGATAATGCTGTTGGTAAGCAGTACAGATGAAACCACATACTCAACATTTCCTCGTAAAAAATCCATGACAACTGGCGCAGCGGTAGCGGTAGGGGTAATGGCAGTAATAAAGCATAAAAACGCTAGTTCGGAGTCGAACGGCAGGACAACAAAGTAAACGACAATGGGAATAATGATATTGGCAACAACGATCCAGAGTGTATGGGGATAAAAAGTTTTAATGCCGATCTTGAGAAAAGGAAAAAACAGCATCAGCATCAGCAAATATTTAATCAGAAAGGCATAGACATAAGCTTGAGAAACTATCATCCCCAAGACAATCGCTACAATAGGCAACAAGAATTTCATCAATTTAGAAAGAGTCTGCTTTATGAACCAGATCTGGAAAACTAGGCTACTTTGGTAGTAATTGGCAAGCGAGAATTGCTACGCGAGCGATCGCACAGTACCATAGTGGTATTGGAATTCAATTGAAAACCAATTTTCTCGTAGAAATGCTGTCGATCGGGGTTCATTAGGTAAACTCGTTCTACTCGATTCATTCGGGGATGACTTAAAACTGTCTCGACCAACCTCTGCCCCAGTCCGACTCCTCGATAGTCTGGATGAATGACAACATCCCAGATCGTAGCTCGATAAATACCGTCTGAAGTAGCGCGAGCAAAACCAATCATCTTCTCTCCATCCCAGACACTGACCACGGGATCGCTGTTGGCGATCGCAATTGCCAACCCTTCAAGAGAACGCTCTTGTGCCCAGAAAGCGGTTAATGCCAATAATTTCTGGACCTGGGAAAGATCGATGCGATCGGGATCGGTACAAAATTGAATCTGACAATAATCCATGACTGTTTCTATCTTTGAACGACGACAAAAAATGAACGAAGATTATAATTTTTTCCTCCTTCACAGCACGTTCCTAAGATATGAGGGCAATTCCAGGAAATTTCAATGCGTTTAATAAACTGCTCTAGTCGTTTCAAGTTGTTAGTAGTGAAATATATCTGTTCGTCTAATTTCTGTGGCTCACATTTTAAAGCTAGTAGGCAATCCCAGAGAACAGCCTTAGAAAGTTGATATTACTCTGGGAGACTTTCAAAGGGAATGAGGTTTTCTAAGACCTTATTATTCCTTTGAGCGAAGTAAATTGACATGAATTTTTGACAAAAATAATTATTTATTGCTAGGGATTCAAGGAGCTTGTAAGCTAATCCATTCATTTTCTGGTAAATAACCGTGAAACTTACCATCATCAGCTAGCACCGTCACTAGCTGCAACGGGTAATCTGGCTCAATGTCCAAATCTGCCCAAGGTACTGCTATCTCCAGACATCGATCTAAAGCCATCTTTGCCCCAGTTGCCTTAGAATGCCAGCCATAATTCTCTCCAGCTTCTTCTAGCCAAATCGATTCTGTCTGTAAATTGATGCCTAAATGGTGATGGAACAAATAATTTGATGGTTCTCGTTCGGGCAAATCAGCTAGAGGCATCGGACTATTGTACTGAGTGACTCCTGGATAAAACCACAGTAAACGTAACTCACTTGGCAGGTCTTTACTAGGTATGACCCCCGTTCTAAAGTCTAAGCGCAGATAAAAGTTGAGGTGGTCTAAGCCGTAAAACAGTCGCTGGACATGACCATTACAGTGCATTGTTCCCCTAGCACCACCAATCTCGATCCGTCCTGCCTTATCCCAATCCTGCTTGTCGCCGATGCCGTCGATAACTGGATGAATAAAACTATCGGGTAGATGCTCTTTCCTTGGTTGATGAACTTCTACGGGGTTGTATAGCTGCGACGGAACTGGTTCGTTCAGAGCTTGATAAATGGCACACAGATGTTCTCGAAATAATTGGTCAAACATCGCATCCTGATTGGAAGAATGCCCCTCACCAAACCACCAAAACCAGTCAGAACCTTCAGCAGCATATAAAGCCGACCAAGCTTCGGGATTGTTGGTTTCAGTAGCTTCGGGATGGTCAGCTAGGACTTGTCGAGCCTCAGCTAGTAAATTCCAAGCTCGATTTTTGGCTGGAGTACCAATCCAAGTGGTCAAGTTGCCATCAACCCAAGAACCTGTATGTAACTTATTGGCAGCAATAGTTTCTGTTGGGGGAAACCGTTCGAGAAATTCGCCTACGGTAACCAGTTGGATACTTTTCTCGCGACTGAGCAATTCGTAAAGAGTCTCTAGGAAAGGCAAGCCATCTTGTTGATAGTATTCCCAGCAATTTTCTCCGTCAAGAGCAATGGTTACTAACCAGGGTTGCTGGAGGGATGTAGCAGATGTTCCTACATGTCGGGTTTTTAAAGAGCGAGCGATTACGCTGTCGCGTAGCCTTCGGATCGCTTCTAGCCGTCCCACCAAATCCGATGCAGCATGGCGCGGTTCCATCGCACCATAGGTAAAGCCAATTAGATCTGAGAGACGATGATCGCGAAATACAATTGCCAAGTCACCGTGCGCTGTTTCTAGACGATAGGGACGATACAGTAATTCTGGTTCGTAGAGATTCCCCACCTCATCTCGATGAAATAGGTGGTTGAGAGTCCAACCCAACACTGCTTCATCAGAACAAATCCACTTAAAGCCTTCTCGCGCAATATAAGGCAAAATCTCAGGACTGACCGCTTGTTCTGAAGACCACAAACCACGAGGTTGACACTGAAACCGCTCCAGATATATTTGCTTGGCTTGACGCAGATGTCGCGGAATATCTTCTGCCCACTGAAACCTCTGCTGTGGTAATTTCAGTTCGGGTACAGCTACTCGACTCGAATTAGTATCAGCCAGCAAGGGCAAGATGGGATGGGTATAGGGAGTCGTGGTAATTTCTAACTGCCCCTTATCCTGCATTTTACGATGTTGAGGAATAATGCGAGCGATAATTTCTTTTTGTTTCGAGTAAATGTCTTGGCGATCGCTCAAACTAAAATTTTTGCCTTGCTTGAGCCAACCCGCAATATCTGGGTCGTCCCAAAATAGAGGGTCGATCCAAGCTAAGTTATGCCAAGCTAGCAGATCTCCATAATCTCGATCCGTCCAGTTAGCCAAACACCAACTAGCTCCCTTCTCCTGTCTCTGCTCGTAAAGCTCCCTGTAGCGGGGATGAGGATCGATTAAGGTACGATGATTGCTATCAAAAAAATGTTCTACGATGTACTGCTGTTGGCGATCGCTCAGTCGGTCTTCTGGAGTCAGAGTCAAAGCCAAGTAAGGGTCAATTGCCGAACCCGCAGCATAGTCTTCTAGCTGCAAAATCAGAGAAGGAACTAAATTAACTGTTTGGTGCAGTTGAGGATAGCGATCGAGGAGCAGTACCAAATCTAAATAATCTTTGGTGCCGTGTAGTCTCACCCAAGGCAGACGATATTGTCCAGAAGAGTCAGCATGGGGTATGGGAGATTTATATAAGGGTTGATGCTGATGCCAGATAAAAGCAACGTACAGAGGATGAGACATGGTTAAAGTTCCCCTCTTGCTAGACAACTGCTAGATGTTTTTAGGATTGGGAATTGGGGATTTTCCGCTCCTTAGTTACTATTTCCTATTCCCTCTCCGTTCGCAAATGTACTACACTTAACTGAAAACTGCTATATCGCATATCGGTTATGGTTTTTTTTGGCTACTCGATCGCTTCTCCTAAAGGTTTCCATAGTTCTGCTTCGGTAGGGAGCATAAAATTATCTTCGTGGGCATCTGTTAAAGCTAAACCGAAAACAAGAGGTACTAAGCCCATGATTAAAGAACCGAAAACTACTAGAAAAACCAGAGTAAGTTGGGTTAAATGTTCGTGATTTGGGTGAATTAATTGTCTATGTTGTGGTGTATTCATTTTCTACCTCTCCTCATTTTTTGATTAAGAGGCGAAGTTTTTGTCAGAAAGTTTGTTGACTTTCTGGAATAGCACAAGACTTTTTAGCCTTTTTTAGCCTTGGTATTTTTATTTTAAAACTTCAAAAATATTTGTTCAAACCAACATAAAACTTAATATTAATAATGTCAATAATTTCTGACAAATAATTGTAACTAGAAAATGTGTTTGTCTGGCAATTTTTATCTCGTTAATCTTAGTTGGTAAGAATTAAATTATTCTGTAATCTGAATTTCTTGATTTTAAAAAAAATAATCGCAGAAATTTTTTTCTCATTTACTATCGTAACTTGGGATAATTCGGTAAAAATTAATATCTGTAAAAGATGACACATCGTTATTCTTTCCATCTTAAATGGTATAATTCAAATGGTATGCTATTTCCTAACTAAAACAACATTAATATTGCTAAAGTATCAGAGGAAGATTATTTGAAAAAAAGTGATCTATTTAACAAAATTAAAATGGCTTTTAGTGCTTTAATTAAATTAAAGCAAGTATAAATTAAATCTAAGTAAAGTTGTTCTAAGAGATTAGTTATTAAGTAGTGTCAATAAGTTTTTTATTGTCAAAAAGCTGATAGCTAGAAATTGTCAATCATAAATAATAGTTTTTTAAGTCTTTAGTTACAGTTCTCGCTCCAGTTAGTAATCTGACTTCTCCAAGAAAAAAATAATACTATTGATTTTTTCTTTACCTAATCCTGTCAAGTACCCATATCTTGATAGCAAAGCCCATGTATTCTAGTCAATTCCAGGAAAACAATCAGCAAACAGTATCTCGTCCCGAGCAAGAGCTAAAGTCTCAGCAGGCTGGAATAATTCAAGTAGAAGATGACCGAACAGGAACGAGCCTAGAAACCCTGAAGCGAGCTTTTACAGATAATCTCTTATATACTCAAGGAAAGTATGAGTCGATCGCAGCTCTCCACGATTACTATATGGCTCTGGCTTATACTGTTAGAGATCGACTTATTCAACGCCGAATTCAGACAGTAAGAACTCATATCGAGCAAGATGTCAAGACCGTATACTATCTTTCTTTAGAGTTTCTGCTGGGTCGTCAGCTAGGCAAAAACTTACTCAATTTGGGTTTATATGACGCAACTAGCCAAGCCCTACAAGAGTTGGGAATCGACCTCGAAGAACTGATCGAACAGGAAGCCGAACCTGGTTTGGGCAATGGTGGTTTGGGACGCTTGGCTGCTTGTTTTCTCGATTCTCTAGCTACCCTGGAAATTCCAGCCCGTGGCTATGGGATTCGCTATGATTTTGGTATTTTTCACCAAGCAATTCATCAAGGGTGGCAAGTTGAATGTCCCGATCTCTGGCTGCGTTTGGGCAATCCCTGGGAAATTCCCCGACCGGAGTATCGAGTAGAAGTTAAATTTGGCGGACGTACCGAGGCTTATCTGGATGCTAGCGGTCGCTATCGGGTGCGCTGGCTGTCTCAACAGACAGTTTTTGGTACTCCCTATGACTTGCTGATACCTGGTTATCAGAACAACACGGTTAATAGCTTGCGTCTCTGGAGTGCCAAAGCCAGCGAAGAGTTTAATTTCCAAGTTTTTAACGTTGGAGACTATAATCGTGCCGTAGCCGATAAAATCTTCTCGGAAAACATTAGTAAGGTTCTTTATCCCAACGACAATACACCCCAAGGAAGGGAACTCCGCTTGCAGCAACAATATTTCTTCGTTGCCTGTTCTCTCCATGACATTATCCGCCTATATCTGCGCAATCATGACAACTTCGATCGCTTTCATCAAAAAGTAGCAATACAACTCAATGACACCCATCCAGCACTGGGTATTGCCGAGTTAATGCGTCTTTTGGTAGACGAGTATCTCTTGGAGTGGGAGCAAGCCTGGCAGATTACCCAAAATACTTTCGCCTATACCAACCATACCTTGATGCCAGAGGCATTAGAATGCTGGTCTGTAAGCCTGTTTGCTCGCCTTTTACCCAGACATTTAGAAATCATTTATGAAATCAATCATCGCTTTCTCGATCGGGTCAAGCAAAAATATCCTCATGACTTGGCTCGTTTAGCAAGGCTCTCTCTGATTGGAGAACAATCAGAAAAGTCTGTCCGCATGGCTCATCTAGCCTGCGTTGGCAGTCACTCGGTCAACGGAGTCGCTAAGTTGCATACCCAACTACTCAAACAAGACCTCCTGCAAGATTTTTCCGAACTTTGGCCACAGAAATTTAACAACAAAACCAATGGGGTCACTCCCCGTCGTTGGCTGCTGTTGACCAATCAGCGACTGGTCAACCTCATCTCCGACAAACTCGGTCAAAACTGGATTCGAGATCTCGAACGTCTGAGACAACTAAAAGACTTGGTTGATGATTCCCATTTCCGCGATTGCTGGCATCAGATCAAGCAGGACAACAAGGGAAAACTAGCAGCCTACATTCGTCGCCATAACGGGATCGAAGTTAATCTCAATTCCCTTTTTGACGTTCAAGTTAAGCGGATTCACGAGTACAAGCGTCAACTACTAAATGTTCTTTATATCATTACGCTCTACAACCAGATAAAAGCTAATCCTCAACTAGAAATTTTGCCTCGGACATTTATTTTTGGTGGCAAAGCAGCACCTGGTTATTATCTGGCGAAGCTAATTATTAAGCTGATCCACTCTGTAGCCGATGTAGTCAATCACGATCCCGATGTAGGCGATCGCCTTAAAGTAGTGTTTCTGACCAATTATAATGTTTCCCTTGGTGAAAAAGTCTACCCTGCTGCCGAGCTTTCGGAACAGATTTCTACTGCTGGCAAAGAAGCCTCCGGTACTGGCAACATGAAATTTGCCCTCAATGGAGCAATCACCATCGGCACCCTCGACGGAGCTAACATCGAGATTCGCCAAGCTGTAGGAGGGGAGAACTTTTTCCTCTTTGGTTTAACTGCCCAAGAGGTAACGAGACTAAAAGCTCAAGGTTACAATCCTCGGTCATACTACAATACAAATTCTTATCTGCGACAAGCGATCGCGCAAATTACCTCTGGCTACTTTTCTGCTAACGATCCCGACCTCTTTCGACCACTAGTAGACTCCTTAATGTATCGAGACGAGTATCTGGTTTTCGCTGATTACCAAGCTTATGTTGACTGTCAAGAGCAAGTCAGCAAAGCTTATTTAGATCGAGAGCATTGGACAAGAATGTCAATTCTAAACGTCGCTTCCATGGGCAAGTTTTCCTCTGACCGTACGATCTCAGAATACGCAGCCGAAATCTGGAATGTCCAACCAGTCCCAATTGAGCTAGAAAACTACAGCTATTAATAAGATGAAAATGCTTACTAGACAAAATATCTAATACGTCTGGTGTGAATTATAATAATTCCCAAAATAGCTGAAACTTCGAGATCGCGAGCGAATTGCTATGGTGTTGAGTTATGTCTTTTCTGTCTTGAAAATGTGAATTTAATTTTTATTGCTAAAAAGGTTGACCAAACTACAAAATCTCGTTAAGATTGTTAAGGCTAATAAAAATTAGCTAAGGCGCGGATGTCGTATAGTGGTAATACCTTAGCCTTCCAAGCTAAAGCTAGGGGTTCGATTCCCCTCATCCGCTTTTCAAGACAGTATATAGGTTTAAGAGATTTTCTCTCAGGCAAATTTTAGGGTTAATATGTAGTATGCTCAAGATTTGCCCAAAGTGGAATAGTTGAAGGAGCAACTTCACGAACACTTCATCTATTGAACAAAATTGTTTCTTGCTATCGTTCCTACTGTTGTATGGCTTAAAAAATGGGGTCTTGCAGAATTTTGGTGAATCAGGAGTAGCGATCGCTAATAGAAAATTATGATGTATCTTGGGGAAATTATCAAGTCTAGTTCAAGCTCTTGACGAAAAAATTCTTTTGTATGAACAGCAACTGCTCACGCCAAATTTTTACAGGCAAATGTAAGTCGTGCCAGTCACGAACTGCTTAAAAAGCGATTTTTGTGTCCTGTTTAGTAACCGACGCGATCGCATACGCCCAAAACAACAGATATGGATACAGTTCATTTGAACTAAAAAAGAATGATAAAGAACCCGATCGGGTAAGGATCTAGTATGCACATATTTTGAAGTCAATACCAACCCAGCAAGCTGTATCGGAGGAAGATTTTCTTGCTTGGCCCCATCTAGAGTTAATTCCATTGGTAGTGAGTCCCCTTACTTCGGCGATGTTAGATTCGATAATGGACACACTGATTGATAACCTACCAACGATGAGACTGGATGGGGACTTGATAGAAAAACTGCCATTGCCACCAAATTGTTCAAAGATACAATTGCCACGAAACTGGATTTCACTTGAAGCACCCTCAATGACACAAAATGCATCAGCTCCTCGAGCAGGTTGTTTAAATTGAGCAATTATTGACATTGCAATCATAGTTAATAGCAACTTTTTAAGCATGTGACTATGTCCAAATAGTACCTTTCAACTCTAGCGATAAATTTATAAATACTTCTTTGATAGTATTTTCAAATGTAGATGAGTTGAAAATAAACTGGATATCTACATATTGATACTTCAGCTATGGGGGGAAATATTTTGAGTAAATTGAAGAGAAAACCAAGTTTATTAGAGCCAAAAATATTTTGCAGATCCCTCGAACAGACAATTCGCTGTTGGCGATTGGCTAAGCTGTTAATCTTATTTCTCTCTAGCTGGCTCGCTGTCACAATTTTTATTAATAGTAATGTCCCAACTGTTGCCCAAGAACAAGTCTCCAGCAATCCCGCTCTAATTTATACCTACGTTCGGTTTGATGGGAGAAAGCTGTTTCCCGTGGCAGCAATGGCCGCCAAAAATTCTAGCGGTGCTTCTGGCAGTCTCTTACCGATGAATATGCGGGTTAAAAGATACCAACGGCAGCTACAAAAAATCGTTAGTCAAGGATTTGGAAGTCTTACTGTTACTTATCGTAATTCTGCTGGACAAACTGCGATCGTTGCTAGCGACAGACTACGATCGCAATCATGGCAAATTGGTAATGTTACCAAACTAGATGCCCAAATCCACGGCTTATCAATACCCGTTCTCGCCGAACAGTGGAGTAACATAATTCATTCTGCTTTAATACAAGCTCAACAGGAACGTCAACCGCAATACATACGCCGTCAATTATTCCTCAGTGGGGGAATTGTTCTGGCAATGATGTTGCTTTGCAGTTTATTTGTGATCTGGCAAAAACGCTTAAAATCAGAATGGGAAAATCTTCAGCTACAAAAAGATTCATTAATTACTCAAGAAGAAAACTTCAATCTGAGTCAAATCAATGCTTCATCCCAAACCGAGCTTATTAATGTTATGGAGCAAAAGACGATTTGGGAAAGGCAAAAAAATTTAAATGTTCTCAAGCGAGGATTGCTACAAATTGGTCATGTAATTGTTTGGCTGGTGGGTTTGACTTATATTTTGGGGCTGTTTCCTTACACCCGCCAGCTTCAAGGATGGTTGTTTACTAAATGGGAATTAGTAGGAATTATCTTGGGAACATATGCTGCAATTAGAATTAGCGCGGTCGTAATCGATCGCATTTTACAAGGATTGCTGGAAAAAGATCGCGAAACCAATATTTTATCAAAGCGACGGAAGCTGCGGTTAACTACTTTTTTGCACGTTATCGGTGGAATTATTAACTATGCTTTGGTTTTAATCGGTGTATTTTTAGTTTTAGCTCACTTGCGGATTCCAATTGCTCCTTTATTAGCAGGTGCGGGTATTGTCGGTTTTGCGATCTCTTTTGGCTCTCAAAATCTGATTAGAGACATCATTAATGGCAGTCTAATTGTTTTAGAAGACCAATATGCGATCGGTGATGTCATTACAGCAGGAGAAGCAGCGGGTTTTGTTGAAGATATGAATCTGCGTATGACTCAATTACGGGGTGCGGGGGGACGTTTGACAACTATTCCTAATAGTAGTATTTCGATTGTTCATAACTTAACCAAAGATTGGTCTCGCTTTGAATTTAGTATTAGACTACCTCACGATGTGGATATCGAACGGGCAATGAAAATCATTGAACAGGTAGCCCAACAGATGCAAAGCGATCGAGAATGGCAAGAACAAATTATCGACCCTGTTAATGTTTTGGGTGTCAACGATATTTCAGAAACGGGCGTAGAAATTATACTGTGGCTAAAAACTCAGCCGTTGCAGCAGTTTGTAGTAGGTCGTGAATTTCGCCGTCGTCTCAAGCTAGCTTTGGATCGAGAGGGTATTGCCATTGGTATTCCTAGGTACTTACTTGGGTTAGAGAATTGATTTTCAGATTGGCTCATTGACATCCTCCCGCCGCTAAACGCGCTTCGCGCTATAGCGGGGGATGCTGAAACCGCAGCGGAATTAGATAAAGAAGGAGACAAAGCGATCCAGCTTTATGGTTGTGATTGTGCTGGCTGTAGAAATATGGTTCGCAATCTCGATCCCGATCGGGGGCAATCATGACTTGGTTATCTAAAAATTAGCACGCCGTCATCGATCGCTTCATAACGGAACATTTTCTTATCCCGTTGATAATTTTGAGAGTTGAGCCAAGGATGGCGATCGCCCTGTTTGGGTAACAAATGCATGACTCGCTGTATATAGCCTGGAGAGAAGTTATCAAAATAGGGTCGCGTCGTCATCTTCAGGTCTTTATCCCGTAAGCGTGGCGTACATTGACGCAGTTGCTTGTCGTCCATGTGGTTGAGAAGTCGGCAAAGATATTCTGCTATCAAATCGACGCGCAAAGTCCAAGAGGCATTGGTATAGCCAAGGATAGAAACTAGATTCGGTACATCCGAATACATTATGCCTTTGTAGGTATAAGTATTGGCAAAATCAACAGGTCGATTATCGACGACGAATTCGACTCCACCAAGTATAAGAAGATTTAATCCTGTTGCCGTGACAATGATGTCAGCTGCCAATTCTCGACCAGATTTAAGCAGGATACCCTTTTCCGTAAAGGTATTAATAAGATCGGTAACTACCTCTACTTTGCCAGATTTGATTGAATTGAAAAGATCGCTGTTGGGTACGAGACAGAGACGTTGATCCCAAGGATTATAACTTGGCGTAAAATGAGTCTTCACATCATAGTCAGAGCCAAGTTCTTGACGTACCATGTCAATCAGTGTCTCTTTGATTTTCTCAGGTTCAGTACGGGTGCGACGATAAAAAGACTGCTGAAAGGCAATATTTTTCCAGCGCGTAATGGCATAAGCTATTTTTTCTGGCAGAAGCTTGCGTAGTAAATTGGCAATTTTATCCCGCTCGGAACGGGAGACCATGTAAGTAGGCGATCGCTGTAGCATAACTACTTGTTTCGCATCCTTGGCAATTTCGGGGACGAGGGTAACGGCAGTTGCTCCAGAGCCAATCACAATTACTTTTTTATTCTGATAGTCGAGGTCTTGAGGCCATTTTTGGGGATGAATTATCTGACCCCTAAAGCGATCGATGTTTTCAAATTTAGGGGTATAACCTTTGTCGTAATTATAGTAACCAGAACACATCAGCAGGAAATTACACTTAAAGCAGACGGTGGCTCCCGTATGTTTATTTTGGGTTTCAACCGTCCAAGTAGCATCTGCGCTCGACCAGTTAGCTTTTTTGACAAGATGACCGTAGCGGATATGTCGGTCGATTTTGTTTTCTTTTGCAGTTTCCCGCACGTATTTTAAGATTGATTGACCATCGGCGATCGCTTTAGCTTCCCGCCAAGGCTTGAAGTTATAACCAAAGGTATGCATATCGCTATCGGAGCGGATACCTGGGTAGCGAAATAAATCCCAAGTCCCACCCATGGCATCTCGTCCTTCGAGAATGACGTAGCTTTTATGAGGACACTTTGTTTGGAGATGATAAGCTGCACCGATACCCGATAGTCCCGCGCCAACAATTACAACATTGAAATATTCTCCAGACATAATTTGCTTTTTAGTTAGTTCGGGGTTGTTATCGCGATCGCATTTTTTCCCACTTCTTTTATATTTTAGAAGCTTTTAAATTACAGGCTAAAAAACGTTCGGTGTAATATAGAGCTAGCTGATTGCTAACACCAAAAAAAATTGCATCAAAGGCGTGTTCTGCCCAGGGAATTTCTAGGAAAATAGCAGGATTATCGGTTGTTTTTAACTTATCGTAGAGCCTTCGACCAAACTTCGCCTGTACCAAATGGTCGCGACCTGGATAAACTAACAGGGAAGGAGGTAGGTTGGATCTGAGATAGTTAATTGGAGAGGCTTGTTGATATAGTTCGGGAAACTGTTCTGGTGTGCCTCCAATAAAGTCTCGTAATACGGCTTGGGTATCGATGGGGTTGGGAACGGGCGGATCGTAATATCCTGCTGTCAGATTGTTAGGGCCATAATAGCTGACCACCGCTCGAAAAGAAACAGTATCTGGCTGATATGCAACTAGTTTAGCTAAATGACCCCCCGCCGACCTACCCATAATTGCCATTCTGTCTGGATCGACTTCTAATTCGGCTGCGCGATTGCCAATGTAATGCAAAGCTGTTTTGACATCCTCTAATTGTTTGGGAAACTTATATTCGGGGGCATGACGATAATCAATGGTAATTACTGAGTATCCTTGGGCTGCAATATAAGAGCTAAACTGCTCGTAATCATCAGGACTACCTTGTCTCCATGCTCCACCGTAGATGATAATTAGGGCGGGATGTTTTCCTGTAACTAAAGGTCGATAGAGATTTAATTTCAAGTTAACATTATTGGGACTGGCAAAGATAATACCTCTTTCAACCCGAACTTCTGGACTGGGAATACCTCGAAACACATTGGCGATCGCTAATGGCTTCTGACGCATTGAGGCTTGGAGGTCTTGAGGTATGTTCTCTAGGTAGTCTGTGCCTAAAACTCTCTCCATTTCAGCAGCAAACTTTTTATTAGTAGCAGGAAACTGAAACAACGGCAAAAAGCTTAAGATTAGACCGAGCAAACTACAAATAAGTATGAGATTAGATAACCAACTTTTGTGAACTGTGGTGGTTAGCAATAAAGCGATCGCGTTAATCGCTATTAACCAAGGACTAATTTCTGGCGCGCATACTCCAAAAGGTAGTAAGGAGAATGTAGGCGCAGGAACGATTATCCATAGACTGAGGAAAAATCCCAGCATACTTAAAAGTAAGGGGATTAACCACCAAAATTGCAAAATTCCTATGAGGTTTGTTTGAGGCATTTGTATCGTGAGTGTGAGTTTGGTTTTGGGTATTGGAAAAGTCCACAGATGGACACAGATGGACACAGATGATTTATGGTTTTACTAACTACTTCCAGGTTTTTGATATGCAGTAAACTGTATCTAATCAATATTAATAGGCAATTATGTCCAACCTAGAGGGGAAAGTAGCATTAGTCACGGGGGCGACGCGGGGAGTTGGCAAAGGAATTGCGATCGGTTTGGCTGAGGCGGGAGCAACTGTATATATTACAGGTCGTAGTTTGGCATCTGAGGCTTCAAATGAACGATCGGGTAGTCTTGAGGAAACTCAACTAGAAATTGAAGCAGTTGGTGGTAAATGTATTCCCGTGCAAGTGGATCATAGCGACGACGGACAGGTACGTTTGTTGTTTGAGCGTATTAAAGACGAACAAAGACAACTCGATCTTTTGGTTAATAATGTCTTTTCAGGAGTGCGGGCAATTAAGGATGCTTCTGGTAAACCTTTTTGGCAATCTGAACCTCAGCTTTGGGATGCAATTAACAATGTCGGTTTGCGCAGTCACTATGTAACTAGTGTCTTTGCTGCTCGAATGATGAGCGATCGCTCGTCGGGAATTATTTGCACGATTTCTTCTTGGGGTGGGATGACCTATCTGTTTGGGGCTGCTTATGGTGCGGGTAAATCGGCTTGCGATCGCCTGGCTGCGGATATGGCCGTAGAATTGAAACCCGATAATATTGCTTCGATATCTATTTGGCCGGGTATTGTGGGGACAGAACAGATTATTGATTTTGCCCGACAAACGGATGAAGATAAGGATAGTGCTGCTTTGGGTGATGGTTACAACTGGGAAACCCCCTTACTAACGGGTAGAGCGATCGCAGCTTTGGCTAGCGACCCTAATGTTATGAAGTATACGGGGAAGGTGCAGATTGTAGCCGAACTCGCAGAAAGATATAACCTGGTAGATAAGGATGGAGATCGCCCTGCTTCTATACGCTCTTTACGTTTTTTACTTCCTTTTACTTTTCCCGCACTGAGAAAATATGGATGGTCGATCCCTAATTTTAAATTGCCCTGGTTTTTATTGCTCTGGGGAGTCTTGAAATCGCCTAAAATTTAAATTTGCTTCGTTTTGGTTGAAATAAAACTTAAATCTGATATGACCGAACTAGATCGAGCCGTAGTAGTTCTTACTGGTGCAACAGGTGGCTTTGGTCGAGAACTTACTCGACAGTTATTACAGGCTGGTAGCCATTTAATTCTGAGCGATATAGATCGCTCTACGTTAGATGATTATGCTGCTAAAGTCAGCAGTGAAATAACTACAGGAAAAATAATTGCTTGTATTGAGAGCGATCTTTCTCATCCCGAAGGTTGTCAAACTCTTTACGAGCGAGTCAAAGCATTAGATCTACCCATAGACATTTTAATTAACAACGCAGGTATCGGATTATTTGGTCGTATGGATGAAGTCCCCGCAGATAAATGGGAAAGATTAATGCAAGTAAACTTACTCGCACCAATGCGGTTGAGTTCTTTATTTATGGCTGAGATGATCGAGCGCAGAAAAGGACACATTGTCAATATTTCTTCTTTAGCAGGTTGGGTAGCACCAGGGGGAATGGCTCACTACTGTAGTAGCAAATTTGGTTTGCGTGGTTTTAGCGAAGGGCTTTGGAATGAAGTAAAACCCTATAACGTTAAAGTTACAGCCGTTTATCCCTTTTTTAGTCGCACTCCTATTCTTCAGTCGGAACGTTTTGGCACACTAGCCAAAGATACAGAAGGTTTTCCCGAAAATTTAGCAACCGATCCAGCTAAAGTTATGGCAAAAACGATTAAAGCAATTGTACGTAACCAACTTCACGTATTCCCCGATCGCATCGCAAATACAATTCACCTGCTCAAACAGTATTTTCCCAAATTCTACGAGTTTATCGGCGATCGCCTTACAGCCAATTAAAAAATTATCAATCCTCGCTCCTCATTCCTCGCTCCTTAAAAAAGGTAAGATCGCGGATAAATCTAAAAATAATGTTAATTATGAAGGCAAATTTGGGAATGATAACAGTGTAAACGCCTAAATATTTTGCAGTTGTTTTGAAAGATGAACCTAATCAGAGTTTTCACCATTGCTAATAATGGCTTTCAAGAAGTAATTCGAGATCGCATTCTCTACTTTATTGGTTTCTTTTCTTTGTTACTGATCTTGGCTCAAAGAATTATTCCCGAAATTGCAGCGGGGACACACGAAAAGATTCTTTTGGATTTTGGCATTGGTGCGATCGCGATTTTGAGCGTAATTGTGGCAATCTTTGTCGGAACGGCACTAATTAATAAAGAAATCGAAAAACGAACCCTGTTAATGTTAATTCCCAAACCCATCAGCCGTGCCGAACTTATTTTAGGAAAACATTTAGGTTTGATGGCAGTTTTAGGAGTAACCGTGGCAATTATGATGGGGATTTATTTAGCTATGCTAAGTTTTTCTGATATTAGTTATCCTACGGGTGCTTTAGTTATAGCAGCAGTTTATCTCTTGCTGGAGCTATCTCTAATTGTGGCGGTAGCAATCTTATTTGGGATATTTACCAGTTCTATTTTGGCTACCTTGCTGAGTTTTGGAGTCTATTTGATGGGTCATTTTAGTGAAGATTTAGTGGAATTAGGTAAGCTCAGTAAAAATGCTAACATCGAAAGCCTGACTACTAGTCTATACTTAGTTTTGCCCAATCTTTCCCGACTAGATCTAAAAAACGAGGCAGTATATGGCTTGTTACCAAATTCTGCCGAACTGATCAGTCATGCTCTGTATGGCCTTTTATATACCGCTTTGCTATTGATAATTTCAATGATGATTTTTGCTCAAAAAGAATTTTAAATTTTTACTTTGAAAACGAAAAAATTCAGCTAGACTAAAATTTCTAAGTAAGATCTAAGTAAGAGCGCGATTTCGCGCTTGTGTTCTCTTTTCTCTAACTAAATAGGAATTTTATCGCTATCCTCAAAATGACGCATTTGAAACCAAACTGCTTTTAGTTTCACGTAAAGCCATTAAGTAAAGGTTTATATAAAATTGGGATTGAGACAAAAAGGTTGATAGATACTATATAAACAAGAAGATCGATTAATTTACATTATTTCATTGAGTATTTATAACTATGTCTGACAGTTCTGGGTCGATTTTACAGCTACAACCAAAAGTAACAGCACTCAGCAACGTGAATCTTCTCATCGTCACCGATAACACTAATGACTTTCAGGCGATCGCCTCTACATTGTATGCAGCGGATCTTAACTTTACCTACGATCTTATTAGCACCGAGCAAATAGGAGAAATAGATTCCTCCAAAAAATATAATGCTATTTTGTATGACTATGTTCAAACTAAGAAGAGCGAGCCTGTCTCTTCTCTAATCGAGAAACTTCAATGGTGGTGTCATCTTTACCCCAACACTCCCTTAATTTTGATTACCGATGCTTTAGGAGACGAACAGGCGGTAAATTTAGTTCAGTCGGGAGTTGATGGCTATGTACTCAGGCATAAACTCTATCTCTTGCCCAATATTCTGCAAACAACCCTATTTAATTTTTTTAGCAACCAGACAATCATTGCTCAACAGCAAGATTTAATCTTAGAGCAGAAAGAAAAAATAGAGCAGCTTAAAGCAGAAAAACAAACTTGGCTGGCCCAAGAAAAAGCTAATCAAGAACATATCTCCCATCTCAGTCACGAATTACGTAGCCCAATTTCTTCTATTTTGGGTTTTGCTCGAATGCTCAAAGAGCAATATTATGGCCCTTTAAATGCCAAACAACTCCAATATACCAAGGGAATCCTTAGTTCTGGCGAACATTTGCTAGCTTTAGTCAAAAACTACCTGGATATAGTCAAAATTGATGCTTGCAAGCAAACCTTAGATCTAGAAAGATTAGCCGTAGAAGAAATTTGCCAGGCAGCTTTATTTATTGTCGAAGAAAAAGCCAAGCAAAAAGGGTTGGAGTTGGTCTTCGATCCAGGAAATAATCTTGACTTCTGTACTGCTGATTCGGTGCGCCTGAAGCAGATTTTGATTAACCTACTCAGCAATGCCATTAAATTCACCGATCGTGGTTCGGTAACTCTCAAGGTCGAACTTGAGAACGATTGGCTCTATTTTACGGTAATTGATACAGGGGTAGGCATCTCCAGAGAAAATATGACCAAACTATTTAAGCCTTTTCCTCAGATTACCAGTCATCACGAAAGTACCGGTTTGGGTTTGGCACTCTCTCGCAAATTAGCTCGACTTCATGGTGGAGATATTAGTGTAACTTCCGAGCTAGGTAAAGGTAGTCGCTTTACTCTTTGCCTACCCCAACACCCCCTTGCATCCTCAGAGGATAGCCAGAGTAGATAGAAATATTTCTGGTTAGGTCGAGGTAGCTATTACTAGCTTACTTTTCCTGTCCGAATCGAACGGCTATTCAAATGTATTCACTTTGCGATCGACTGACTTCTCAACTACTGAACACTACAGGAATATCATCAATCCAAAGATAATCGATTTTTGACCATTCTTGGGAAAGCTTCTTAAAGAAGATCGATCGAGGATTAAACTCTAGTTTAGACTAAAAAAATCATCAGGAAACAATTCAGCCATTTAAAAATAGCTGAAATCTAAAATCAATACTTAAAAATCAAGATTAAGCTGCTTTCTTTTTAGATTTTTTGGCGCGAGAATGACTCTTCTTTGCTATGGGATAGGTCTTTCTTTTGCTTCTTTTCTCACCTTGTTTCCAACCAGGGGACTTTCCACGGGGTTTGGGAGCAGATGTGGGTGTATCAATCTCCACCAAAAGTGAAAACATTGACTGTGCAACTCTTCCAGGGGTCAAATCCTGCTGAGAAGACTGCCAAGGAAGATGGTAGTCTTCAACCAACTCTTTAGCCAACCAAAGCTGCCAAGTCATTAAGGGCATCAGATCGCTCCATCGCTCACATTGTTTGGCAGTACTCAGACTAGGTAAAGTCCAGTGTAATCTTTGTTTGACGAATCGATACCAGTGGTCAACTCCAAAACGGCGAGCATATTGAGTCCAAATATCTTTTAATTGGAGAAATTGCTCTCCAACCCATACTAACCATAAGCTACGATGTTTTTTTCCTGATTTCTTAAGTTTTATTCTTTCTACCTGAATTAGACTCATATCATGAGTTGAAGAAGAACGAAAATGTAAATCTTGACCTTGGCTAATTCTGAGCCTGCCTAATTTGGGGTCATCTACTTCTACTGTCTCATTTGCTAACCACCACGTACTAGAGTCATTTACTTTGAATTTCTTGTCATGTTTTTTCGGTCTGCCCGTACCTGAATAACTTTTTGGTTTTGACCATAAACAGCAATTAGAACGAATTCTCATCAATTTGCTGACTGGAATTTCTCCTGTTTGATTAACCCAAGAGCCATTGCCGTATTCACTGTCTAAGACAACCAAAACTTTTTGCTTGATGTGTTGACAAACTTGCTTGAGTTGCCATGCTGCTTTGGAAATAGGCTTTTCATAGGATGTAATTCTTTCATGTCTCAAGGGTAATGCCCAACTTCCCTCTTGTTCTGGTAGCCAGGCAATTGTGCTGTATCCTTGTCCCACTGTTACTGAATTATTTGAAGATGCTTGATGTTCTTAGGTTCTGTCTTTAAGAGTTTTTGCTCCTCTTCTTGCCCATGCTGTATGGTCTACTCCCAATAGTAAATATCTTGATGTTGGTATTTCTTTAATGTACCTTCTCATCAACTTATTTCTGTTTGGACGACTATCTTGTAGAGCTTCATAAGTACTCGACCATTTTCTTCTAAATAGGGGCGATAGAGAAAACTCTGCTAAACAACCAGCATTTCTAGTTGTCATCACACTGTCCATCAATTCAAATGTCGCATCCTTGGCTTTGCCTAACATCTGGTAAGTTTGTTGACGGAATTTCTGATATCGGTCATATTCCATAATAGGGGGCAGGCAATGGAGCGGATGACCCAGTTTACCTACCCACCTGGCAGCGGTTGGTGAAGGTGATTGGGCACAAAGACTTCATCTAGATCGCCGATTGTAAAGCAGCAGCCCATCGAACCA
>JASJEI010000339.1 GCA_030064795.1 Pleurocapsa sp. MO_226.B13
TTATACTTAATAAAACGCCAGAGAATTTCTAGAATATTCAAATGAGGGGAATAAGTTGGTAGAAAGAAAATCTCTAACCCTTTTTCTGCCCACTCTGCTTCCTTGTTCCAGAGAAAGTTATTTTGATGTATTGAAGAATTATCCATGATTAAAACGGTCTTTTTCGTAATTTTTTCACAAAATTTGTCTATACAGGCGACAATAACGTCACTATTAATACTACATTCAAAAGTGTATACTTCTAGGTCATTTTGTCTGCTTAAAAAGCCCAAGACATTTAATCTTTTACTTTGTTGACTAGGCACTTCTATTTTTTGTTTTCTTTCTTGCCAGGCATAAGGGATATATGGAATTAAACAAAAACCGCTTTCATCTACGTATCTAATTTCAATTTCCCCTGTTGATTCTTGTTCTTTTAATTTGTCTAATTCCTTGACTTTTTGGTTGTAAAATTCAGGGAGAGGATTTCCTCCTACTCTTCTTTTGATTCTATACCAACCCATATAAGCTGATTTTATTATTCTTTTTATTGTCTTTTTACTTACTGTTTTTCCCCATTCTTTTCCAATTTTTTCTTGGACTTTGTCCAGATTTTTGGGCGTGTCTTTTACCCAATTTTTTATTTGTTGCTCTTGCTCAACAGTAAATAGCTTTTTTCTTCCTCGACCAGGGCTATTATAAAGCCCCGAAAATTTAGATAATTCCCAAGCATTAAACCAATTGTAAATTGTATTACGACTTACTTGAAATATTGACATTAATTCTGAAATTTTATAGCCCTGATAACTTAATTGAATACCATGGGCTCTCTGTCTTACTTGATAATATTTACTCTGCTGGTAAATTCTCTTTAAAAGTTTTAATGTATCTTTGGTTAAACCCTTAATATATCTCATCTTAATCTGATTTTTTTATTCGGCGATCGCGGTTGAGTTCGGTCAAACCAAAAGTTCTTGGCGATCGCTTCAGTTTCAATTACGCTAACCCCTTAATTTAACCTGAAAATAGTCACTTAAAACTTCATATAAAATATACAATTAATTCTGTCTTACTACTTATCACCCCAACAGTATCGAGCAGTAGAAACGGCAGCATCAGAGAAAATAATGATTCTAACAGGAGGACCAGGTACGGGTAAAACCTTCACCGTTCGTACTATAGTTACTCTTTGGAAGGCTATGGGCAAAAAGATTGCCTGTGCTGCACCGACGGGCAGAGCAGCTAAACGGTTATCTGAAATGACGGGCATTGAAGCCAAAACTCTGCATCGGCTGTTGGAATTTGACCCAAGCAAGATGGGTTTTAAACGAAACTTAGATAATCAGCTTAATTGCAGTGCGATCGTGGTGGATGAATCTAGCATGGTGGATTTGTTTATGGCTCATTCTCTGCTCAAAGCTATACCTAAAGATTGCTTGCTACTAATGGTTGGGGATATCGATCAGTTGCCGTCTGTAGGACCAGGAAATGTCCTCAAAGATTTAATTGCCTCCAAACAAATTCCCGTTGTGCGTCTGACTCAAGTTTTCCGTCAGGCTGCGACTAGTGCCATTATTACCACTGCTCACCAAATCAATCGCGGTCATTATCCTCAACTTGAACCAATTAGTATGAAGTCTACCTCTGACTGTCTCTGGCATTCTGGAGGAACAGAAGCAGAACATGGCGTACAAACTATCTGTGACCTCATCGAACATTACATTCCTAAAGCTGGCTTTAATCCCGCTACCGATGTCCAGGTATTGTGTCCTATGACTAGAGGTTTAATTGGAACTCGTAATTTAAATAAGGTACTCCAACAATTGATCAATCCTGCATCTGAATACAAAGAGGAATTAGTTAGAGGCGATAGTATTTTGCGGATGGGCGATTGCTTCGCAGTGCGCGGAGCGCAATCGCGTCATGCAGTTGAAAAATGATTACAACAAAGAAGTATTTAACGGTGACTTGGGAATAGTCAGGGAGATCGATTTTACCGAGAAGGAAGTTGCTATCGATTTTGGCGTTGAGCCGAGATACGTGTAAAATCGTGCCACATCTTCCTATAACCCTTGCCAGACAAGGCTTTCAAAAATTCACTGCCAAGCAATCTGCTCTACATCCCTTTGCAGATCTTCACTCGTCCCGCGAACATAAACCATTGTCGTATCCAGAGAATCGTGTCCCATAATTTGTGCTAAACGATGCAAAGGAACAGTTTCCGCCATCCGATAACCAAAACGATGGCGTAGATCGTGGGGACTAACATCTTCAACTCCAGCAATTCGAGCATATTTATCAACCAAATACCCTAAAGCGCGAGTGGTTATTGCCGATTTAGTTTTCCGAGAAATAAATAACCAATGACCTTCGATTGTAGGAATATACTCTAACAACACCTTTCGGACTGTGGCATTGAGAGGAACTTCTCGATACCTGTTCCTTTTGCCATAAACCTCAAGGTAGCCACTACGTTTTCTTAGATGAATATGTTCGCTCTTCAACTGGCAAACCTCTGCTGCTCTCAAGCCTGTATGAAACATCAAAATAATTATCGTGCGATCGCTCTGCGAGCCATAATTGGTGACAGCCGAAACTATCGCCGATTCTTCAGCATCGCTAATTTGACGTGGTGGAGATTTAATCAGAGGAATTAACTTGACTACTTTTGCGGGGTTGGTAGTAATTTTTCGCTTCTCCACAGCGATCGCGAAATAGGATTTAAGTGTAACCAAATAGCGATTAATCGAAGCAGGAGCTAACTTTAGTTGAGATTGAAGATAGCTGCGATAGCGAGTCAAAGTAGGAGTAGTAATCTTGGTTAAATCAAACCCGACTTTGGTTGAATTAAAACTCTGAGTTTCATACCAAGTAATAAAAGAACGCAAATCTGACAAATAATTGCGAACCGTGACAGGACTAATATCTCTTTGTTCGCGCAGATAAAATTCATAGTCGGCTAATTCCTGACGACAGTCATGAAGATAAAGATGGAGTAGCATCAGGTTTCATAACTATAGAATTTCTAGTTAATTCATTAATGCTACCGAACAAAAACCTGATTCTGACATTAAGAATTGAGGTTAACGAGAGTATTAGCAGACATAAACGGTAAGATTATGGCAGTTTTATGTCTGCTAATATCAGTTATTAGACATGACGAAAACCCAATAATGATGGAGGTGATGAGAAATTACATCAATCGAGCGTACCGCTTACCCTCGTTTTAAATCCAATCCTAGCAACAAAGAATTAATCGAACTTTACACCACAAGCGAAGCTGAAATTAAATTAGCTACATCCAAGACTCGCAGTTACGACGGACAGTTTAGCTTTTTGGTGATGCTCAAAACCTTTCAGCGTTTGGGCTATTTCTGTCAATTCGAGTTTATCCCCCACTCTATTATTGACCATATTCGTAGCTGTTTGAATTTGGGTGAAAAAGCTAGTGCCATTGCCCCCGAACGTTCTCGCCGTCGCTACAGAGAGGCGATTCGTCAGTATTTGAAAATCTCTGTCTACAACAAGCAGGGACAGAAAATTATTGCTAAAGCAGTGGGTAAAGCAGCTACAGTACGCGACCATCCTGCGGATTTGGTTAATGTGGCTATCGAAGAACTGGTTAAAGAACGCTACGAATTACCCGCCTTCAGTACCTTAGACCGTCTGATACTACATATTCGGACGGTCATTAATAATCGCCTGTTTAGAAAAGTAGCTAGTTCCCTTTCTGTCACAGAAATTTCTTATCTTGATAGTCTGTTAATTGATGACCCCGATTCAGATTCAGTAACCCTCAACGAAGTAAAGCAACTGCCAAAAAAGGCTACATTAACTCAAATTAAGAAATTATTGGCAAAATTCGAGCGTTTGATGTCTTTTGGCGATGCAAAACGCTTGTTTTCCACTATTGCTACTACGAAAATCAAACATTTTGCTGCCTACGCTCGGACGTTAGATGCAGCCGAATTTCAAGATATTCTCCTACCCAAACGAAGAACACTGCTACTGTCTCTAATCTATCAATCCCAGGTCAGAGCCAGAGACAATTTAGTATCCATGTTTCTCAAGCGTCTGGCTACCATTCACAATCGAGGTAAGGAAAGACTAGAGCAGATTAGACAAGAACAAAGAGCTATGACTGAGGCTCTCTTGGGGGTTTTTGGAGAGGTACTTGATGCTAATGATGCTGCTTCTAATGAGACAATCTTGGGTCGCCAAGTAAAATCTCTCCTTCAAACTCATGGTGGAAGCGAGAAGATACGCGCAAATTTGTCAGAAGTCACCGCTTACAACGACGATAATTACCTTCCCTTATTAGGAAAATACTACTCTAACTACCGTGCTTCTCTATTCAAGCTGATTCAAGGCTTAGAGCTACGTTCCACCACTCAAGATAGTTCGGTAATAGACGCAGTAACCTTCTTACTGGACAACGAACATCGAAGAGGAAAATGGCTACCTCCAACGGTGGAGTTGGATTTTGTCTCAGAAGCTTGGCGTAAATTGATTAAAACCAAGAAGAGAAACAATCCCATGTATCTGCGTCGTCCCTTTGAAATCTGTATCTTTTCCCATCTGGCGACGGAATTAAAAACAGGAAATATTTGCGTTGAGGGTTCGGAGAGTTTTGCTGACTATCGCGAACAGTTATTATCTTGGGAGCAATGCCAAAAATCTCTTCAATCCTATTGTGAGGAATTAGATTTTCCGACTGAAGCTGAAGAGTTCGTCGCATCTTTAAAGACCCAATTAAGCGAATTGAGTCATTCGATAGACCAACTTTGTCAACAAGGAGATGTTATTAGTATTAATGAAGATGGCGAACCCGTTCTCAAAAAGGTTCAGGCACAAACACCATCAACCGAAGCCGCTGCGCTAGAAAAAGCGATTCTCCAACGAATGCCAGAACGCAGTATTTTAGATATTCTCTGTAATGTAGAGCATTGGCTCAATTGGACGAGACACTTTGGAATGCTTTCTGGTTCAGAGCCAAAGATAGATAAACCCCAGGAACGCTATATCCTGACTGCTTTTGCCTATGGCTGTAATCTGGGGGCTAATCAGATGGCGCGTCATGCCAGAAGGAAGATAAGTTCTCACGCTCTTTCTTATACTAATCGCCGTCATGTCAGTGCCAAGAAGTTAGAAGCAGCCATTCGAGATATTATCAATAGCTACAATCGCTTTAACCTACCTAAAATCTGGGGGACGGGAAAACGAGCAGCAGCCGACGGAACTAAATTTAATATCTACGAGAATAATTTAGTAGCTGAATATCACATCAGGTATGGAGGTTATGGTGGCATTGCCTATCACCACGTCGCCGACAATTATATTGCTTTGTTTACTCACTTCATTACTTGTGGAGTCTGGGAAGCCGTCTATATCCTCGATGGGCTGCTGAAAAACACTTCCGATATTCAGCCCGATACCCTCCATGCGGATACTCAAGGACAATCCGCCCCTGTATTTGCTTTGGCTCACTTGCTGGGTATTAAATTAATGCCGAGGATTCGTAACTGGAAAGACTGTAACTTTTATCGTGCTAGTGCTGACGATAAATACCAATATATCGAACCTCTATTTGGAGATGTCATTAATTGGGAGTTAATTAAAACCCATTGGCAAGATTTGATGCGAGTAGTGCTGTCCATCAGAGCAGGAAAATTAATGCCCTCAACTATCTTGAGAAAACTAGGAACATACAGTCGTAAGAATCGACTATATCAAGCTTTCCGAGAATTAGGCAGAGTAGTCAGAACTATGTTTCTACTGCAATATATTTCCGACATGGGTTTGAGGAGACAAATCACTTCCTGTACCAATATTGTAGAATCTTATAATGGTTTTTCTAAATGGCTGTTCTTTGGCAAAGATGGACTGATTACTGACAATGACCCCTTAGAACAGGAAAAACGGCTTAAGTATTTGGATTTAGTTGCCAATTCGATTATTTTGCAGAATGCTTTTGATATTTCTTCGATTATTCGTTCTTTGAGTGCAGAGGGCTACAAAAAAGTTAGTCAAAGTTGGTCAGCCTTATTCAAATGGATAAGTTTTAGCCAGAGGTTATTGCCCGCCGACCGCCCCAATTGTGAGGGGTAAGCGTGTCAAAGTCCCCAAATTCGTAG
>JASJEI010000057.1 GCA_030064795.1 Pleurocapsa sp. MO_226.B13
AGTTAAACTACCAATTAGCCCTACAGAAAAAGCTTGATTTTATAGCTCGTCCTAAGCGCACCATCATTGCCGTAAAACGATCTTAGTCAAATGATTATGTTTGACGGGCGGTCAAACCAGATTGAGATAAATAATTTTCATACATAGCAATTTTCGATCGAGTTGCAAATTGCTGTTGTCGCCTTTAAGATTGAGAAGGAAATTATTATAGATTTAATACTTAGTTGTCTTTAATAAGAGGTTAAGTAAAATTAGAGAAAGCCATTAATTTGAGAAAGAATCTGTGATGAGCAATATAACTAAAGCGGAAATGCGCAAAAGATTGGGTAACATTACTCAATTACAAGACATTTTGTTTGGAGAACAGGTAGAAGAATTCGATCGAAAATTAGCTGAATTCGATCGCCGATTAATTGAATTAGACTCAAACCAAAAAAAATTACAATTAGTATTTGAAGAACGTTTAACGCAGTTAGAAAACAATTTATCGCATAAAATTAACGTATTTGCCAGTTCTTTGGATAAGAAAGTCAAATACCTCGACATTTCTAGTAAAAAAGAACAAAACAAGATTCAACAAGATCTCGATGCCATATCGCAATATAGTTACGAAAACGTCGATTTTCTTCAAAATAGCCTCAATACCCAGGCAAATAACTTAAAAACAGAAATTGCTCAATCCAAATCCTCATTAGATCGGGATCTAAAGTTACTCAAGCAACAGGTGATGGAAAGGCTAGATGCTCACCTAACAGATTTATCCGCAGGAAAAGTTTCTCGTAGCGATTTGGCTGAAGTTTTATTCCAGTTATGCCTTAGTTTAAGAGAACCAGAAGCTAGTCTGCAATTACCAGAAGCTACAGAGAAAGAAAATAGTGCTGGCTTGATGTTGAACGAAGAAAAGCAAACTATCGATCCCACGATAGAAAATGGTAAGGCGGAAGTTGATAATTAATCATTTCTAGCTTTTAGTAGCTAGGGCGATCGCTCAGTTATGTGCAATTTAAAAAAGCTTAATTATAATTGGATATGTAATTTATATTTTACTGTGGATTAACTTGTTTAAAATTAGTAATTTTGTAGTGGGAATCTCAGTTTTGTCTATCGCCAAGTCGGCGACTGCTTCTAATTTATCACTAGAAACTAATCTTAAATTTGTTCCCAGCTGCGATCCAATATCCAGCCGTGTCTTTCCCCTAGTAAGTAACGTTCAGCAGCAAGAAGCCAGGAAAGATATCGATCGCATTAATCGCCCAGGTTTTTCGGTCAATCTTCCCCAAGCAAGCATTTGGTGGGCAGCCGCACAATTTGACCCCTTTGGTGGCAATCTAATTCAAGACTGGCTAACGCACCCAAACAAGCAGCAAGTAGACTTAACCGTGAATTGGCAATTGTGGAGTCTGCTGGATTATTTTGAGCGTTATCGATTTGTCCATCAGTTCGGAACAGTAATCAGAAACTATGGCTATAGCTTAAATATTTTCAATCAGAAAGAACAATGTCTGGCAACCTACAAATATAACGCTGTTAGTAATCCACCAAAATGGGAACTTCACTTAGACAAGTTAGGAGAAGATAGCCTTCAGATAGAACCTCTCTAAGAGCATATTTATAAAGTGAACCTTAAGAACATGCAAAGTAGGGAATTAGGGCGGTAGGGAGGTAGGGAAGTGTTATACCAATTTGATAAATGTTTACTACAAATAAATTTAAATTGTAGGTAGTAGGTAGGGTGGGCATTGCCCACCTTACTCAATCAAACATCAAATAATTTTGTCTGACCTTCAAGACGTTTTTTAACCCTAAAGGGTTGACTACAAACCTTATTATTTTGTTAACTAGGGTGGGCGACGCGTCCTAAAGGATACCGCTCCGCATAAAGCTAGTACGAAGAGTGCAAATTTCCGAAGCTAGCTAAGATTGAAAGATCTTCAGTTATTTTTGCCCACCTTTCGTTCATCTGTTGCATTCTTTCTTCCAATCGGTATTATTCCCCAAGTCCCCAAGTCTCCCAGATCGCCTTCAGTTTAATTTTTTGTTTATAAATAGCCTCTAAAGGCTTGAATTAAACTAATTTTGAGCCACTTTACTCAGAGAATTTAGCAAAAGATTGCATACTTCCCGCACTGCGCCTTGTCCTCCTGGTAATTTAGTTACATAGATCGCTTTAGCTTTATTTTCTGGGATGGCATCGGCAACGGTTAAGGGAAAACCAACAGCATTGAGGATCGGCAAATCATTAAGATCGTCTCCCATATAAGCTACCCGATCCAAAGATAAATCAAGCTTTTGACATAGATCTTGGAGAACGGTTAATTTATCTTCTACACCAATAAAACAATTAACAATTCCTAACTTTTGGGCGCGATGATTAGTTGCAGCAGAGTCATTGGCACTAATAATTGCTACCTCTATTCCCGACTGCATTAAAAGTTTAATACCTTTACCATCTTTAACATTAAATTTTTTGCAGACTTCTCCCTTTTCTGTGTAATAGAGTCCACCATCAGTCAAAATTCCATCTACATCTAAAGCCAAAAGTTTTACTCGCGCAAAGTTATGGATCATCGATTGTTTTCTCTCGTATATTTTTGTATTTTCAGGCTAATAAAGATTCAAGTTAATTTTATTTTTTTGTTTCTTGCTTTGAGAATTGTGCTTAACTTTAGAAATATCTTTTCAATTTGTTGTGGGTTTAACTTTATTGCTTTTTGATAAGTTAGCAAGGCATCATCAATATTACCTTTTTGTAGTTGAATATCTCCTAAGTTACGATAATAGTTAGGATCTTGGTGAGATAACTCGATCGCTTGTTGACAGATACTAATTGCCTCATCTAGTTTATTTTGTTTTGCTAAGACAATACTAAGATTGCTATAAAAATAGGAAGTATTAGGAGAAAAGCTAATCGCTTTTTGGTAATTAAACACAGCTAGATCCAAAAAATTCTTTTTCTTGAATACATCTCCCAAACAACGATAGTTAAAAGCATTGCTAGGATCTAGATCTATAGCTTTTTGATAAATATTTTCGGCTCTATCTAATTTATTTTGCTTCAGCAACGTATCACCAAGAAAACGATGAATTTTAGCAGATACAGGATTTGTTAATAAAGCCTTTTCATATACTAATATTGCTTCAGCAAGTTTATCTTTTTTAAGTAAAACCTTACCAAGAGATTGATAAAAGTCTTCCCAAGTAGGACTTAACTCGATACATTTTCTATAAGCTAATTCTGCATCATCGAGTTTATTTTGTTTAAGATATATATCTCCTAGATTACCATAATATGTTGCATTATTAGGTTTGATTTGAATTGCTTTTTTCAGCTTATCTATCGCTTGTTGCAGTTTATTTTGCTTGGTAAGAGTTATGCTTTCAAAAAAAAATTTTTTAGCGTTTTTTGGTGGTGGAATGTAAAGCTCAATATACTCAGAGATATATCTGCTAAACGTCATTTCATTAGTAGAAAAACTACTGTGTCGGTAAACACTACTATAATCGACAAAGTTTAAATTTAAATGCTTAATGACGCTGGGGTAAATTGGTATTTGAAAGCTATCTAGTACTCCCCTAGTAGGATTATTAATAAATAGATTGTCAGTCAATCTCGGTAAATCAAGTAACTTTAATATTTGATTAACTACATAAATACCAAAAATATCAGTGGGATGATTTTGAGTATGAAACAAATAGTAATTTTGATAGTTTTCTTTGATAAAGCTACTAACTTTAATGCTTAGTTGAGATTCTCTTCGAGCTAACTCTTGTAGAGTGCCATCGAGATTATTTAATAAAAACTCCTGACTATAGAAGTTGGGATCGCTCAATATTTCAGTGATTTGAGCTACACTTTTTCCTTTTGCCAATAGAGCAATAATATTTGTATCCCCTGGAGGAATTATGCCATAGGGATAATTGGGTTTAATTATTTGATTGGCTGGGTTCTTGCAATACTGAGGAAAATAACCTTTGAAATAAAGAGAGGGAAAAGATATCTTTTGACAATCTGGAGACAGTTTGCTTAATATAGACTGAGAACTACGATCGCCATGAATGTCTTTGACTGGTTGATAAATAAATAAATCGGCTTGTTTGAGTAATTCTTCAGGAATTGTTGATTTTTGTTCTATTAAACGATGCACTGGAAACCTATGAATCAAATACTCTCGATTAAAATGAGAGGATCTATTTAAATACTCAGCAATGAGCTTATTTTGACAGTTGGCGTAAATTATGCAAACTTTTTTCATAGAACTTTAATTCAGCAAGAGAATCTATTTAAAAAAAACCAATTTGTCTGATGATTTTTTTGAATTAGCATCGAATACTAAACTGCAAAGAATTTGCTTGACGAGATAGTATTTCAGGAGCTAATTCTCATCAAGCATTCCATACTATACAGGCATCAAAGCTTTTGCTTCTATACTATTACGCACGCTGATAATTTCTCGTAAAACAGTTTCCAAATTAGCTAAAGGAATCATATTGGGGCCATCACTTAGGGCGTTATCGGGGTCTTCATGAATTTCCATAAACAAAGCATCTATGCCAATAGCAGCAGCAGCGCGAGCTAAACAGGGTACAAACTCTCGCTGTCCACCTGATTGAGTCCCCTGTCCTCCAGGCATCTGAACGCTGTGGGTGGCATCAAAGACCACGGGATAGCCTAAAGCACGCATTTGGGGTAGAGAACGAAAATCGACGACTAGGGTATTGTAGCCAAAACTAGTTCCGCGCTCGGTTAACATAATGCGGTTGTGTCCGCTAGCTTCCAATTTAGCTACTACGTTTTTCATATCCCAAGGAGCAAGAAACTGTCCTTTTTTGACATTGACAGTTTTTCCCGTGGCTGCTGCTGCTAAGAGAAGATCGGTTTGCCGACACAAAAAAGCGGGAATTTGCAGGATATCTACTACCTCAGCTGCGATCGCAGCTTGGGCGGGAAGATGGATATCGGTTAAGACGGGTACGCCTACTTCTTCTTTAACCCGTTGCAAAATTGCCAGTCCTCTGTCTATGGGTTGTCCGCGAAAAGAATTAATTGAGGTGCGGTTGGCTTTGTCAAAGGAAGACTTAAAAATAAAGGGAACGTTGAGGCGATCGCATACTTTACGAATTTCAACCGCCATTTTGAGGGTAAAACTTTCGGACTCGATGACGCAAGGGCCGCCAATTAAAGCTAGAGGTTGTCCTTCGCCGATACGGATATCTTGATTGATTTGAGCTAGTTGCATGGTTTTGGTTAGTGGTTAATTATTTATTTAGTTGCTAATAGCTGAGAGCCGAAAACAGTCGGCTGAGAAGTTGAAGAAACTAAGTCGGTAGTTTCATAATAGTTTGCAGGTAAATAGGAGATGTAATTGGAAAATAGTTTTTGATTGCTAGTGTAGTATTTTTGCAAGACTTGATTTCTATCTGGCTTGGAAAGTAAAGCACTTTGGGAAGAAGTTTTGACCTCGTATTTTTTAATAATCGAGATAATTTGCTGTCTGTGGTTTTTCGGCAGATCTTGAAGCTCGCGGTCGAGATAATCGATCGTTTCCATAATTAATGCGGATGCTCCCTGATTATTTGGTGGGGGAATTTCAATTTTCTCTGCTTCAAGTACCAAGATAGACCGAAAAAAGGTTGATAAAAATTCATACTGCGATTTTTTTAATAGTTCGTAAGGAGTAACAAGACAATTCTTTTTGCCGATATAGCTAGCTACCGCATTAATCACATCAAACCAAGAAACATTAATATCTTGAACTCTATCCCAAAAGTATTCAAAAGAATATTGTGCGCCGTGAGTTTTACGGAATTTATAGCAAGATTCGAGATAAGTATCTTGTCTGCGAACGCACAAGAGGAATTTGGTTGTATATTGCTGATTAACTCTAGCAACCAAATTAGAAAATTTGAGAATGGAATTAGTATTAAAAAAATTGCGCTCGCTAGCCGTAAAGATTCCTGGCATTAAACCGATGATATTGGCATCTTCAGAAATAATAATCTGTTGATAGTTATTTTGATAATCTTGTTCTGCTAACTTGATAATATCTTCGGCGGTTACTTCGCGATCGCGAAACTTATCAAGATGAATGGCAATTTGCTGTGATTCAAATAGGGCTTGATTTTTGCGAAGAAACATTTTCATAAAACTAGAAGCTGTTTTATGTCCGCCACAATGTAAGTAAATAGTCATTTTAGAATTTGGGGTACAGGAAAATGTGGGTATGGGTAAGCGATTGTTTGCTTTACGGGATTTATCAATCAGCTTTCTCGCTTACCTCGGCTACTTTCGCAGCTTGTTCGGGAAGATGTATATCTCTTGATACTGGTGTCTCTATTTCTTCTTGGACTCGCTGCACAATTACTAGTTTCCTTTTTTAGTAGTAACTAAAAAAGGCATAATATTTTTGCATTTGAATTTATTACTATTACTGACTATCAGAACAGTAATAAATATCCAAAACTAAGAGCAAAAATTATAAAAAACATTCAAATTCTGTGTTTCTCAAACTCTCTTTTATTTCCTCAAAATTTTCTATGACATTAGAGAGCAAAGATGTTTGCTTAACGTATACGGGTTTTAAATTAAATTTACTACTATCTACTTGAAGAAAATCAGATAAAGTTTCGACAGTATCCTTGGAAAATTCTTGAGCATCATTAAAT
Source organism: Pleurocapsa sp. MO_226.B13 (assembly GCA_030064795.1). The sequence continues at coordinate 6,664 of JASJEI010000057.1, forward strand.
AAATCTTCGTAATAAATAGTTAGTGTATTCTGATAACTCTTGAAAAACGAAGAGATACGATTCATCTCATTTTTCCGATTTTTTATCTGATTTAAAATTTTATCGGGATCTAGCCTGATCTTGGTTCTTTGGATACGATTGATATTTTCTTTTTTAGCGTGCCATATATTATGATTTGATGCTAGTAGCTGGGAAACAAACACTTTAAGTATGTTTCTTCTGATCAAATGAATGACAGGATAATTGTTTTTCTTAATAAACTTAAAAATTTGAGGCTGATTATTAATTAAGTGCCAATAATCATTCAAATGATGCAATTGGTTATATTTAATGTCCAGTACAAAAATATCTTTGTTGTATTTCATTCCTATGGAAGAAAGAAAGTCTTCAAAAGAATCTTGTCGGCAATCGGGATAAATATATTTAAGATTTTGTGAATCTTTTTCAATTTGACGTTTCAAAAAATGAAAATAACCATTTTCTGAAGATGCATTTTCATGAAAAATTTCACTACAATATGCAATTGAGGGATGAGAGGCAAGCATATGACCAAATACTCTAGTGCCAGAGCGTTGTTTAGCTATCATAAAACAAGGATTTTTTTTCATTTTTTTGGGAGTTTGAGTGAAAATGAAAGAACAATATTTAAGATAAAAGGTAAGGGAAAAATACAGACAACAATTTGCTGGCTTTTGTTAGGACACAGATTCTAAAACTAGGTTTTGCGCCTTGAGCAGATCTTCGGGAGTGTTGACTTCGACTACGGCTTTAGCTGTCTGACAGACGCGGATGGTATAGCCGTGTTCTAAGACGCGCAGTTGTTCTAAGCCTTCACACTGTTCGACAGGAGTTGAGGGGAGTTGAGTGTAGGTTTCTAGGAAGTCTTGACGGAAGGCGTATAAGCCTAAGTGATGAAATACGGGGACTTGTATGGGGTTGCGGTAATAGGGAATAGGCGATCGCGAAAAATATAAAGCCTGTTGTTTTTGTCCGCACAGTACCTTGACTACATTCGGATCTTTATAGCCTGTTTCTGGATCTAGAGGACAAGCTAGGGTAGTCATTTCTGGCGACTCTCCCTCTAGATAGGGCGTAACCAATTCACTTAGCATCTGAGAGGTGACAAAGGGCTGATCGCCTTGAACGTTGACTACTACCGAATATTCTGGGTAGCGGGTTGCTACTTCGGCTACGCGGTCTGTTCCTGTAGTATGATTGCAACTGGTTAGTTCTACTTCGGCACCAAAATCACGGGCGCGATCGGCGACTAGCTGACTATCGGTAGCGACAACGACTTTAGTAAATACACCAGACTGGATGGCTGCTTCGTATACCCATTGCACCATCGGTTTATTGCCAATTAGTGCTAAGACTTTGCCAGCCAATCTTTGAGAATTATATCGTGCGGGAATTACAGCCAAAATTTTCATGACAATCCACTCCTAACTATATCGTGTAAACGAATCAGACCGAGGCTTTTGCAGTCGCAATCGACAACGGGTAAAATCGAAATTTGTGACTCTCGCTTTTCCATCAGTTGCAGTGCATCATAGGCGAGAGTTTCGGGATTAACTACTACAGGATCTGTAGTCATCATGTCTTTTGCCGTGAGGCTATATAAATGAGAAGCGTGACTTTTCATAATCCAGCGACGCAGATCGCCATCGGTAATAATCCCCAGTAAAAGTTTTTCCCCATTAACTACGTTAACTGCTCCAAAACCCCCTTTGGTTATAGCACAAACCACATCTGTCCACTGTGCGTCTGGGGGGAGTTGAGGACAATCATCACCATGCATTAAATCTGCTACCCGTAGAGTCAGACGTTTACCCAGTCTCCCCGCAGGATGATTATAAGCAAAGTCTTCGGGGGTTAATCCCTTCATTTGTACTAGAGTCATTGCCAAAGCATCCCCAATAGCCAAGGCTACGGTAGTGCTAGTTGTGGGTGCGAGATTGAGGGGACAAGCTTCGCGATCGACCGAAGCATCTAAAACTGCATCAACTTGGCGAGCAATATTTGACTTGACATTACCCAAGATTCCGATAATTGGTACGGAGCGTAATTTTAGGTGCGGAATCATCGTCAACAGTTCGTCGGTTTCCCCACTATTACTGAGCATGATTACGACATCATTAGGGGTGACGATGCCAAAATCGCCGTGGAGAGCATCGCAAGGATGCAGAAAGATCGCTAAGGTACCAATACTAGTTAGGGTAGCAGCAATTTTTTGCGCGACGATTCCAGATTTACCGACTCCAGTCATAATTACTTTGCCAGTGCAACTATGTAAAATCTGTAAACTGCGATCGGCTTGTTCTCGGTCTAGTTTTTCGGTAGTTCTGGTTATGGCAGCAGCCTCTAACTGTAGCAATTGAAAGATATTGGCTACGGCCGTGGTTGGGGGGGATTTGGTGTACATTTGTAGTTAGTGGTTAGTGGTTAGTGATTTATTTTTTGTATAGTTCGCAAATGATATCGGTATCGACAAAATTGAACCCCCAAAAGCTACGCAGAGAGGTTCTAATCCGATTAGGTTTTTTAGGAATTCTCAGATTACTCAGAGGTGAAGTAGACACCAATGGTGCGAGGATGTCGCGCCAAAAGTCAGCCGAGAAGATGACATCATCTACAGTAAAGAAAGAGCCAAGTTTAAATTCTGCTTCGTTAAATTCTGTGGTAAAGCGAAAAGGATATTCTGTTAGGTGAAAGCCTTGCTTACCGAGATATTTAGCTTCAATCGAAGTACTAGAGCTTATACTATACACTGCTTCGATATTATCGTGGGACATGAGATAATAAAAGTTATCGGTTACGGTTAAGCAATTGTCAAATAAACGGGAGATTGAAATTGCTTCAAAAGGATCTAAGCTGTAGGGATGGGCTTTGATTAATAAAGTATCGTAGCTGGCAGAAATTTCCGCAAAGCGATCGATAAAATCGCCGACCTGATAAAATTTGTCTTGATTAATTAATACCTTATCATCGGTGGTTTGACCGGCAAATAAAGCAGCTTTTCCTGGAATTTCTAAACGGTTTAAACGACTCATGGAAGCCATGACCATACCAGCCTGCATTAAGATTAATTCTTCGGGCAAAATGTATTGAGTTAGTAGCTGAGATATCTCTCGGTTATTGCTGCGAATGCCAAAAATAATATCATCTAAAAAGCGGACGGGATGGATAATAATATCAATATAGGGAATACCCAAGGTATCTAAAGCATTTTTCAGTATTTCTGGTAATTCAAAGGCAATGACAATTGAATCTTTAAAACTAAGCCAGACATTCATCAAAAAAGTCTGGTCTAATTTTTTGTATTTAAATAGTTTTGCCCAACCTGATAAGGATACTCCTGATTCAATCAGGCGATAGCCAGACTGAGTTAGGGAGGCATCTTGTCTGGAGAATAATTGTTTTTTGATCGGTAAGGATGTTGCTAGTTTGAGAGAGGGATTGAGAGCAGCTTCTAGCCAATTGATATTGATATCTTGCGAGCCATTACCTAAATGATTGGAACGAAAAATGTCTCCAGTAAAGATTAGGTTTTGATATTGCTTCGTGGTCATGTTTTTGGTTGATTTTTAGCGGTTTTCGATCTATTATGTGGTTAAATTTTATTCGATCGGTTTGCTGTTAATAATGGCTTTAGTCATTACTACGAGACAAACTTACTTAATATTGAGCTAACTGTAATAAAGGACGATAAGCGACAGTAGAGTTGAAATTTGTTTTGACTAGTTTTTGTCCTTGAGCGATTAATTTTGGTGCTAGTTCTGGTTCATGAACTAAACGAATAAAAGCTTCAATAAATTCAGCCCGATCGCGAGCTAGCAAGATACCATTATTACCTGGTTCGCCAATACCAACTGCGCCTTCTTTGGTGGAAACAATTGGTTTGCCAAAGGCGATCGCTTCTAGGGTTTTAATTTTTAATCCACCCCCGACAAAAATCGGATTAATCATACAGTCGGTCATGGCATAAATCTCTGCTTGACTCAGACCAACACCCATATTTTTTACCTGGGGATCTTGTTGGCAATACTCGTCAAATTTTTCGCCAATACTACCAAAAATTAATAGCTCGAATTTAAAGCTTTTGATTACCGACCACACCTGATCTAAAAACCACTCTAATCCCACCTGATTGGCTAAACTAGAACCGCCGATAAAGCCGATCTTTTTAATAGCTGAATGGTTAGTTTCTTCTGCGTCTGCCGAGACAACATGAGGACACAGCAACACGGGAGTTTGAGGTAGAATTCTTTGTAGCAGTTTTTGCTCTTCCTGCTGAATGGCGACTACCGCATCAAATCTTTCTAAAATGCGTTTTTCTTCGGCGAGAGAAATTTTAATGTGATGGTCGAAACCATGTTGATAAAATCGATATTCCCGAAAACACATAATGTCGTGGGTATCTAAGACCGCAGTACAACCATCGGGTATGGCATCCTGAAGATATGCCAGATAGACATATTCCAAAATCACTAAATTGGGTTTTTGGATCGCAATAAATTTCGCAAAAGAGCGATAAAAAGCCGAATGTCGCCATCTTTTTAGTCCAGGTACATCGGCAAACTCTGTCCACTGGGGTAAGTCTTCTGGTAGTTCTCCATGTTCGTAATCTTTAAAGCTAACTACCATCCCCGCATAACCCTTGGCGGTAATTTCTGCTTGTCTGGTGTTCCAAATCGAACCCAGGAAAAAGATTTTGAGAATCGCATGCTGTTTGAGTTCGTTACACATCGCCAGGATACGCTCGTACTTGCCATTGTTGCCTTCCCAAAAAGGTGCTTCTGTCACCATGACAATGGTTTTTTGCCGAGCGCGATCGCCTTTGATGGTTTCGATGGTTTGACCGAGTAGGCTTAGCTGTTGGACTAGTTGGTATTTATATTTATTGATAACTCTAATAGATTCTTGTCCCGCAGTCAGAAGTTGCTCTGGTTGGCACAGATCGAGTAAATAAGACACCATCGCTTGAGGCGACTGCACTAGATGATAGTCTTGACTTACGGGTAAACCATCGCTACCGCTAATAGTTGAAACAATCGGGACACCAAAGCTTATTGCCTCTACGGTTTTGATTTTTAACCCCGTCCCCGCAATCATCGGATTGATCGCCACATCCACCTCGCGGTAAAAATCGGTGAGACGATCGACTTTCCCTAGCAAAGTCTTTTGCACTTCTTGGGGAAACTCTAGATGTTGGCAAATCGAACCAGCAAAGATTAATTCCGACTTGGCAATTAGTTCTGGATCTTGACAGTACGCGCTAATAAACTGGTCGATACTCTTGCGGTTAAAAGAATTCCCCGAACCAAAATAACCAATCCGCAACCGTCTTTGTGGGGTAAACTCAGGCATCGACCATTGCCAGTCGGGTTCAAAAATCACATGACTGATTACCGCCACCTTGGCTGAGGTAATCGAACGATAATAGTTCGCCTCTTCCTCTTGGATGGCAATGACAATATCGGCGCGATTTAAACCAATTGCTTCTTGTTCTGGCGAGGTATAAAAGAAGTCGGGAGCAATACCGTTGCGTTTGAGTAAATCTGCTCTACCACCAAAGCGATCGTGGGTATCGATTACTTTGACACATTGAGGTGGAAACAACTCTAAAACTTTACTTTGAAAGATATATTCGCAAAAAACTACATCAAAGGACTTTTGCCTGAGTAAACTGCCCATACTATCGGTAATCGAAGGCTCGTACCAATCATCTATCCCCCAAAGTTCTCCCTGAGATTTTTGTCGCTTACGAGTAGCAGGAATTAGATAAAAATCATCCCATTCGGCTTCCATAGCTGCGATCGCTTGAGGATCGGTACCTTCTTGGGCAAAATAAACAAAGGTTATCTGATGTCCTTGATTCTGAAAATATTTTACTAAGGCATAGATCCGACTGCGATTGCCAGCATTTTGGGGGTGCGAGGGAGTAGGAGAAAACCAGAGGATGTTCATTGTCGGGATTGCAGGTTAATCGATTGATTAGAGGTCGCGGGAATTTGAGTAGAGACGAGATGTAAATCGCTTTGAGAGGAGATCTTAGGTCAGAGGAATTAGGCTAATTTTTTCTACCAGTAAGCCAATCAAACGGGTATCGGCAGTTTGAGCATTAACGGTTTCGTCGATCGTCAGATCTACCGCCAAAAAAGGCCGATTTTGCTCTTGGGGAATCACCACCTCTCCCCGAACCACGACGGGAAAAGTATCCGAGGTTGAAATTGGAGAAATATCTAAAGGGCGATCGCCAAGATTAATTTTTAAGGACTGTAAAAGACCTGGTTTGGCTTGGGATCTGACAATCATTTCCAATCTATATCTACCTGCGGTGGGATAAGGTAAAACTAGAGATGAAATCGTTCCAGGGCCCGTCCAGCGTCCGTGTTGCTCTCTCCCGTGCCAACCAGAACCAACAATGCGGTCTTTTAATTCACATTTAATCGGAATTGGTTGAGGCGAACTGACAATTCTATTTAAATCGATTTCCTGTCTGGCTTGAGGATCTACTGCTACCGCAGGTGGCTCGATTAATTTAGTTTTGAGATAATGAATATCGGTTTTAATTTCTGCTAAACAATGTACTAGGGCATCAACATCCATTTCTTTCACACCTTCTTTTACGCTACACAACATTTGCTCTAAAAGTATTTGATACTGTTCGACAATTGCCGAATCCATCAATTGACGACGGATGTTACTAACCTTGAGATCGACACAGTGTTCGATACTTTGAGGCGTTTCTCTAGGACTCGAAACTTGAGAAATTGACCTCGATTCGGTTTCAGTTTGCTTGGTTGTCGATGCCAATGAATTAGGAGTAATCTGATTGAAAGTTTTTGATTGAGGATACAGTTTTAATCCTTGTTTTCTAATAGTTTCTGCTTGCTGCACCAATTTTGACTGTAGCAAGAGATTGTATAACTTGATATAGACCCATTCTGGTTGTTCGTAATTTAAGTCGATCGATTTTTGATAGTACTTAAGCGCATTTTCTAAGTCGTTTTGTTTTTGGAATAATAAAGCGATCGCTCTGGAAATTTCATCACTTTCTGGATAGATTTTCTCGGCTTTTTGTTTCAAACTAATGCCTATATCTAAATGAGCGATTTGCGTCGCTAAAGTAATCGCATTAGCATAAATCCATTCTGGCTGTATTTCATTTACTCCGATCGATTCTAGATATAAATCGAGGGCATCTTCTAACTTATTTTCTTTATGTCTGGCAACTGCTTTACCGTGTAAATTTTCAATTACCAGACTACTATTTTGTTGTTTAGTTTCGATAAACATTTTTCCTGATTCTATCCAAGAAACAAATAAATAATTATTACCTTAGAGCGTTTTTTAAACAACACTCATTTTAAATTAAGCCAAGCTCAAAGCACAATCACCAATCACCTCACTAGTCACTACTCTGAGGTAAGCAATAGACTAGTAACTCTGCTGAGGTTATCAGCTTAGTAACCTAAGAAATAGCAATTAGTAGGTCTTAGATTCAATTAGAACAGCAATTTGTACCTTTGTTTTTTAGTAAAAGTGATGATACTTTCCCGAAATCATCTAAGTTTATCTTAGATTTTACGTTCGATTATTGAAAATACCTAGTTGAATTTGACCAAGTATAGTTTATCTACCAATTATTGTCATTTGTTTTGTCATTTAAAATTAAACTCAAATAATTAGCTCAATCGACTACAAAACTCTAAATAACTATCTATGTGAGGAAATATATTCTCGTGCAACACCATAACATCATACTAGTGAATTCGTCACTGGTGGAAATACTTATTTATTAGGTTGTATCAGTAGATTTTCGTAACATTCATCACAATTTTCTCAATTTAAAAAAGTAGAATAATTACCGATAGCCGATTATTAACTGACACATAATCAACACTTAACGATCGTCATATTAATATTTATTTAAAGCTATATTCGGCAATTATTTGATGATTATTTCCTGACAATCGATCGGAAAAACAGGAAAAAAATTACTAATTACTAACTAATAAATGCTCGACGATCGATGATAATTGTTGTTGGATTTGTTTGGGACTATAGTTAGCGATCGCCTGCTGACTATTGCTTGATAACTTATACCAAAGTTCGGGAGTGTTGTAAAGCAATAATATTTGTTGGGCGAAGTCTTCGGTAGTATTAGCTTCTAAAATTTGTTGTTCGGGAATTAAATCCATACCCTCTGTACCAATGGTGGTAGAAACCACGGGCAAACTATACTCAAGACTTTGACCGATTTTCCCCTTCATTCCCGCACCGTATCTTAGAGGAGAAACTGAAAGTTTGTGACTTAAGAAATAAGGAGTGACATCTTCGATATACCCCGTTACCGTAATGCGATCGCTCTCTAAAGCTCGAACTTCTGGAGTTGGGTTACTACCGAGTAAAGTAACTTTAAGACTGGGTTGGGTTTGCCAGACCAAAGGCATGATTTCCTGACAAAGCCATAAAACCGCATCCACATTGGGAGTGTGGTTATAGCTACCAATAAATAAGATACCAGAGCGATCGGCAAAACCAGGAATATTACCCTGATAGGGAAGGTGAATATTCGGTACGACTACGACATTATCTACTGTCTGACGTTGCAATAGTTGTTGTTCTACAGAGGTTACAGTAACGGTAAGATCTGCCTGATGAGCCAGGTTTAATTCTTTTGCTTGCATCTCGATCCATTCTTTAGCTGTCTGAGGATTTTTGGCTGCTAACTCCCAAGCCCTTTTTAACCTCAGATAATGTAGATCGATCGTATCGTAGACAACTTTTATACTCTGATTTTGCCGAATTAAAGCACTATATTTCTCATTTAGTTCGGGACGGGCGATCCATGCCAGATCGATTAAAGATAATCGTTGCTCGATCTGTTCTTCGATCGCGATGCCATAGCCTTCTTGAGTATATAAAACTTCTATCTGGAGATTTTGCAAAATCGAAGTATATGGTTCGGCTTTGTCGCCATTGTCCGCAGCGAAAATTACATGGAAATCCAGTGCTTTAAAGATCTTCAACAGTTCAAACAAGCGACGAGAACCAGATTCCTTATCGTAACTGGGTACATAGCTATCGATAACTAGAACGGTTTTGCTACCTAAATATCTTCTACTGGCGGAGGGAACATTAGCAGTACTAAGCTTGACCCCATAATGATTATTGAGAATAGTCTGCCATTTCTGTTTGAACTTAGCTGCATTGACTAGCTGATATTGTTTGACTCCAGACAGAGTAGAAGTTCCAGAACTAACCCCTTCATGATGAATTACTTCTGATTTGGGTTGATAGATTACCTCCAGCCCTAATTGATGGCGGATCGCAAAGCAAAGATCGGTATCTTCGTAGTAGGCTGGTGCAAAATCTCGTTCAAAGCCATTTAACTCCGCAAAAACTGCTTTTCTGACCATTAAGCTCGCTCCCGAACAATAGTCTACGGGACGCATATAGTTGTATTCGGGTGCGCCAGCATTATCTTGTCTGCCGTAGTTCCAGGCTGAAGCATCTTGTCCGACAATTCCCCCTGCTTCTTGTAGACTACCCCAAGGATAGATTAACTTCGAGCCAACTGCACCAACTTCCTCGTCTTGCTCTAAAACTGCGATTAAACTTTCAATACAGTTAGGTTTGATTTCGGTATCGTTATTGAGAAAATACAGGTACTTACCTTTTGCCACCGATGCCCCATGGTTGCAAGAGTAAATAAAACCCCGATTAGTAGGATTATTAATTAGAGTAATAACGGTAATTAATTCTAGAATCTCTGAAGTAGGATCGCCAGAGCAATCATTGATGACGATAACTTCTATCTCGGTAACACTATCGAGGTTCGAGGCGATCGCTCGTAAACAGTTGAGAGTATAACTTAGCTGATTATATACGGGAATAATAATAGAAACTAAAGGAGAGTTACTGCGGGGTAAAGACTGTTGCAACTCCTCAACTAAAGTATTTATTTCATCTCGACTATAGTTTAGTTCGCTCCCAGATCCAGCATAGTTTAGCTGGATCTGACTATTCAGTCGATTAGGTTTTTTTTTTAAAGCTGTTTGCAAACGTTCCATAACCAGACTATTTTTTGGTTGAACCTGCAAAGCCATTTGGTAGGTAACAATTCCTTGGTCGATTTGTCCCTGTTCTAGCAGGATATCTCCTAGCTTGAGATAGAGTTCCAGATTATCTTTATCAATTGTCAGGGCTTGATGATAGGCTTTGGGGTCGTTGGGTTCTTGCTCGATCGCCAGCAGGAAACGTTGCAAAGCTTGCTTGCGGTCTTTCTGACTGCGTTGATAGAGAGCATCCCCCAATTTTTGCTGTATTTGAGGTAAATCTGGCTGTATTTTGGCTGCTCGCTCGTAAAAATCTACTGCCTGTTCCCATTGTCCCAACATACCGTAAGCTTCAGCTAAATTATAGTAAGACCAGGGAAAATCTGGGTTGAGCTTAATGGCTTGCTGATAAACTGGAATCGCTTCTGCCCATTGACCTATTTGAATTAAGGCATAGCCCAAGTTATTATACGACCAGGAAAATTGAGGATTATATTCAATTGCCTGACGATATGATTCAATCGCATCTGCCCACTGTTCTTGTTGACTGAGGACTTCGCCCAACTCATGATGTGCCGCTGCATAATCTGGCTGGTATTGAGTCGCTTTTTGATAGCAAATAGCAGCCTGCGATCGCTTTTGGCTTGCTTGATAGAGATTGCCCAAACGATAATAGAGTTCGGGATTAGTTTGGATTTGTCTTAAACCCTGAAGATAGCAAGCGATCGCCTGTTCTCTCGCTCCCGATCTAGTCAGCAATTCTCCCCAACTTAAATAAGCCTCGGTTAAATCTGGTTGTATGGCGATCGCTCGACGATAGCAAGTAATTGCCGACTTGTATTTTTTCTGCTCGATTAAATTTCGCGCCAACTCCAAATATTCACCTGCACTAATGCCTTCACTTTCTAAAGCGATCGCTTCTAACCAATATTCTAAAGATTGCTCTTGTTCTCCAGTTTGAGCCAAAGTACGGGCTAACTCACGGTATGCCTTGGACATTTGGGAGTCTAAGCTCACAGCTTGTTGATAATGATAGATTGCCTGCTGCCATTGCTGTTGTTTGCTATGTAAAATCCCTAAATGGTAATGATGCCCTGCTAGATCGGTCTGTGGCTGAGATCTAGTCTCTGAATTTGTCTCTGATTTCGATTGAGATATCTTGGAGCGATCGAGTTGTAAATCTGGATCGGGATTAGACATTTGCCAAATTAGTCGGCAGTACTTTGCTGCATCCTGCCATAATCCTAATTGCTCTTGAAGATTAATAATTTCTTGATAGACTTCAATGCTTTGAGGTGTAAGTTCAGCTGCTTGGAGATATTGTTCGAGGGCAGCTTCTAGTTTTCCTTGCTCTTGTAGGATCTTACCTCGATCGAGATATTTTTCTCTGGTTGAAGAAATTTGAGTTGGTTGTTGCTGCAACTGCAAAATCTTGGCTAAATGTTGATGTACTATTACTAGTTCGGGATTAATCCTGAGTGCCTGCTGATAATAGTCAATAGCTTGCTGCCATTGTTTTTGATTGGCATAGAGAGAACCTAGATTAACATATACTTCCGCCAGATCGGGTTGAATGGCGATCGCCTGTAAATAATAACCCACTGCTTCTTTTGCCTGTCCCGTCTTTTGCAGCGCGTCCCCCATTAATTTATGGGCTTGAGCTATCTTGCGATCGAGAGCCAGGGCTTTAGTGCAGGCTTCAATAGTTAACTGCCAATGTTTTGCTTGCCAATATCTTTGAGCTTGTTCCAGACAAATTTTAGCCTCATCTACTTTAATCATTTTCTCGGATTGTATTAAGGAGCAAATCATAGATTACGAAAGATTACTCGGGCAGCGTCAGTCCAATAAGTACAAAATCTACGGGAATTAATTGAGGACACATGAGACGACCTGTGATTTTGTTTACAAAAATGAGTCAAACTGACGTTGAGTAACCAACCGCAAAATTTAACATCTAAAATGACTTATTGCCCACTATTTATTCAGAGTCAAATAGTTTTATTTCAAAGTTTTATCGCGAATTGTTTCAGCAGTGTAAAGAATTCTTCGATGTATTCAGTTCGCAACACAAAGGATCCTATTATGAGTGTAATACCCTCAATTGAATTACTAATTGTTGAGGAGTGCCGAGATGAAACAAAACTTTACAGCACCATTATCTTTGGTTTGTTTATTTGGAGTGCTACTTGAATTTAATCCCGCTTCAGCACAAGTAACTCCTGATGGCACGACCTCAACGACGGTAAATGTGGAGGGGAATAATTTTGAAATTAATAATGGCGATCGCACTGGCAATAATCTATTTCATAGTTTCAGAGATTTTTCCGTACCAACAGGCGGTGAAGCCTTTTTTAATAACGCTTTGGATATAAGTAATATCTTGTCCAGAGTTACAGGCGGAAATATTTCGTCTATCGATGGTTTAATTCGCGCTAATGGTAGTGCAAATTTATTTTTAATAAATCCCGCAGGAATTATTTTTGGGCAGAATGCCAGGTTGGATATTGGTGGTTCGTTTTTAGGAAGTACTGCCGATAGTATTTTGTTTTCTGAAGGAGAGTTTAGTGCGGTAGATTTAGATAATCCTCCTTTGCTGACTATCAATGCACCAATTGGGTTAGGTATTCGGGATGAACCTGGAGATATTGCTATCACAGGAGATAATGCTAATCAAACTTCTGCCTTCTTAGAAGTAAATCCAGGACAAAACTTAACTCTAGTAGGTGGAGATATTAACTTCGACACTGGAATAATATTTGCTCCAGCAGGGAATGTAGAACTAGGCGGTTTGTCAGCAGCAGGAGTTGTAGAAATTAATGAAAAAGGTAGTTTAGGTTTTCCTGATGGAATAGAGCGAGCTGATATTTCTTTTACTTCTTCTAGCATATTTGTAGCTAATAATGGGGGCGGTTTTATTAATATCAACGCTCGCGATCTAGATTTAACAGAAGGAAGTCGCTTTTCTGCTGGGATAGAGGAAAATATGGGTTCAGTTAATGCTCAAGCAGGAGACATTACGATTAACGCTACCGATACTGTTTCTCTAGATAGAGGTGCTATATTGAACGATATGCTGGTAGGAAGCGAGGGTCAAGGCGGAGATATTGACATCACTACAGACTCGCTTTTTATGAGCAATGGTTCTCTAATCGGTGGCATCACTTTTGGAAAAGGAGATTTGGGTAACATTAAGATTAATGCCACCGATACTGTTTCTCTAGATGAAAGCGAAATTTCTAATATCGTGGACTTTTTGGTTGAAGGTCAAGGTGGAGACATCGAAATTACTGCTGATTCTCTGGTTCTTACCAATCGCGCTCTAGAGCAAAACACTAGTTCTCGAATTCGAGCTAACACTTCAGGACAAGGAGATGCTGGTGATGTAAAGATTAATGTTGGGCAGTTGCTTGTTCGTGATGGCTCAAATATATCAACCTCAACTTTTCCTGATGCTGAAGGGCAGGGAGGGAATTTGTTTGTAACTGCCTCTGATTCTGTGGAACTAATTGGTAGCTCAGTAGAAGAACCTCCTACCAGTTTACTGGCTCAAACTGCTGGAGTCGCAAATGGTGGAAACTTGACAGTAGATACGAGGAAGTTAATTATCCGAGATGGGGCTGGGATATCAACTCAAGCTTTTGGCGAAGGAAGGGGAGGAAATTTGGCTGTGACAGCCTCGGAGTCTGTAGAACTGATTGGTATCTCCCCAACGAGTATTCTTCCCAGTGGCTTGTTTACTCTTACTTCCAAAAGATTTACTGAAAACCCAGTAGGAGATGGAGGTGACATAACCATTGCAACTGGAAAGTTAATTGTTCGAGATGGTGCATTTGTGGATGCTTCTACCACCGCTGAAGGACAAGGAGGAGATGTGACCATAACGGCTTCGGAGTCTGTGGAAGTTATTGGTCCAACGAGTCTGTTGTCAACTGATTCGGATTCATTGTCTTCTAATGCAGAAGGTGCTGCGGATTTTGGAAATGCTGGAACTTTAAAAATCGAAACTGAACAATTAATTCTTCGAGATAGGGCACAAATATCAACTGCTACTTTTACTAATGGTAATGGAGGCATTATCGACATCACCACAAAAGATCTTTCTCTTGCTAGTGAAGCTGAAATAGATGTCAGTACTAGTGGACAAGGTAATGCGGGTACGATTCAAATTGATGCTACTTCTGTTGCTATCAATGGTGGCTCAGAGATTCGCTCGGAAACCAGAGGAAGGGGTAATGCAGGTCAAATCATGATTAATGGCACAGACAGCATATCTTTAGATGGAATAGGCAGTGATGGATTTGGCAGTGGTATCTTTGCTAGGGTGTTTGAAGGAAGTGAAGGTAGAGGAGGCAATGTCAATATTACTACAACTAACCTTTCTTTAGCTGATGGCACTCAAATAGTTACCGATACCCGTGGCAATGGAAATGCAGGTAATATAACTATTGATACTACCAATATCTTTCTTGATGGAATTGAGAGTGAAGTCAGAAGTGCAGTACAATCCACAGGGAGAGGTAATGCAGGTAACGTTAATATAACCACTGACTCTCTTTCTCTGGCTAATGAAGCTGAAGTCAATACCAGCACCTTGGGACGGGGAGATGCAGGTACAGTAGAAATTAATTCTACTTTTGTTGCTGTCAATAGTGGTTCGGAGATCCGTTCGGAAACTACAGGACAAGGTAATGGTGGCAATATCATCATTAATGCTAGCGATCGCGTTTCTGTAGATGGAGTAGGCAGTGATGGATTTGGTAGTGGTATTTTTGCCAGAAGTTTTCGTGAGGCAGAAGGCAGTGGAGGCAATATCAACATCACCACTGATTCTCTTTCGGTTACTAATCAAGCGGAAGTAAATGTCAGTAGTAGTGCTAGAGGTAGTGGAGGCAATATAGAAGTTGAGGCTAACTCCATCGAACTAGATCGAGGAACTCTGCAAGCAGCAACCGCATTTGGTCAAGGGGGCAATATTCAATTACAAATCGACGATAATTTAACTCTACGCAACAATAGCACTATTTCCGCTCGTGCCTTTGAAGCTGCTAATGGAGGCAATATCAATATAGATGCCAAGTTTATTATTGCTTTCCCCAGTCAAAATAACGATATTCTTGCCAGTGCTAGTGAAGAAGGTATGGGAGGTAGGATTACTCTTGATGCAGAAAGCGTTTTTGGAATTCAAGAACGTCCTCAAAGCGATCGCACCAACGATATCGATGCTAGTGGTGGTGTAGATGGAGAAGTAATCATCAACACTCCCAATATCGATATAACTCAGGGATTAGTCAAAGCTCCTCAAAATGTAGTTGAACCAGAACAAACAACTGCTCAAGCTTGTCAGAGAGATCGCCTGGCTGGAAGGTCTGGTGGTTTAATTGTTAAAGGTAAAGGCGGTATACCCCCCGAACCTATCGAACCAATCGATTCCGATGCAATAATAGTCGATGGGCAATTTACCAACCCAAACTCTCAAGTTCAATCTCTAACTATCAAACCTGTCAAAACTAGCAGGGGAGATATTTATCCAGCCAGAGGCATTATTAAAACTGAAGATGGTCAAGTTATTTTAACAGCTTATTCCACCGATGGGATCGATCCTCGTACTCCTTATATTCCAGTTAACTGCGCTCGATCCTAGCAATCTTGTTGAATGGCGATCGCCTGTAAATAATAACCTACTGCTTCTTTTGCCTGACCAGTCTTTTGCAGCGCGTCCCCCATTAATTTATGAGCTTGAGCGATCTTTCGATGCGAATTATTTCAGCCATGTAAATAATTCTTGGCTCTACTCAGTTGGCAAGACAAAGTATCCTATTATGAGTGCAATACGCTCAATTGAATTGCTGATTGTTGAGAAGTGCTGAGATGAAACCAAACTTGACCGCATCATTATCCTTAGTTTGTTTAATGGGAGTGATATTTGAATTTAATCCTGCTTCAGCACAAGTAACTCCTGATGGCACGACTTCAACGACGGTAAATGTTGAGGGGAATAATTTTGAAATTAATAATGGCGATCGCGCTGGCAACAATCTCTTTCACAGTTTTCAAGATTTTTCCGTACCAACAGGCGGTGAAGCCTTCTTTAATAACGCTACGGATATAACCAATATCTTGTCGCGGGTTACAGGTGGGAATATTTCTAACATCAATGGTTTAATTCGTGCATCGGGTAGTGCTAATTTGTTTCTGATTAACCCTGCGGGGATTATTTTTGGTGAAGGTGCAAGCTTAGATCTTGGTGGTGCATTTCTAGGAAGTACTGCCGATAGTATTTTGTTTCCTGAAGGGGAATTTAGTGCGGTAGATTTGGATAATCCTCCTTTACTGACGATTAATGCGCCGATTGGTTTGAGTTTCAGGGATAATCCCAGTCCAATTAATATTCAAGATTTTCAAGGTATTCTTAGTTTAGAAGTAAAATCGGGTCAAAACTTGGCTTTAGTAGGTGGCGAAGTTAATGCTACTGGAATAGATTTAGATGCTCCAGGAGGAAACATTGAAATAGGAGGATTGGCAGAAGCAGGAATAGTTGAGCTAAATAATGATGGTAGTTTGACTTTTCCTGACAATATAGCCAAAGCAGATATTTCATTTGAGATTATTAATTCGATCGGTGTAACGGGGGAAAATGGTGGTAATGTTACTTTTAATGCCCGCAATTTGTTTTTTCAAGGAACTGGGATTCTCGCTGGTATAGGAAGTGATATGGGTTCGCCAGAT
Organism: Pleurocapsa sp. MO_226.B13; assembly: GCA_030064795.1. The sequence continues at coordinate 23,457 of JASJEI010000057.1, forward strand.
GCTCAAGCAGGTGATATTGAGATTAATGCCACGGATACAATTACTTTTGATTCTGTAGTATTTTTCAATAGAGTTCGTGAAAATGCTATGGGAAATGGAGGGAATATTAACCTGACAGCACCTTCTATTTCGTTTCAGAATAGTGGTGATTCTAGTGTTTTTTCCTTGACAACCAGTACATCTGGTCAGGGAAATGCAGGAGATATTAATATCACTACTAACTCGCTATCTTTGAATGATGGCTTTCAAATAGAAAGTAACACATCTGGTCAAGGAGATGCAGGAAATATAACCATTAATGCCACTGAAAATGTATCTATAGATGGGATAGGAATAACAGAAAGTCTAGGTCTAGTAAATGTCTCTAGCGTATCGAGCATAGTAGAAGAGAATGGCTTGGGTAACGGAGGCAATATAACAATTAATACTCCCACACTTTCTATTTCCAATGGAGGGAGAGTTTCTGCTAGTACATTCGGACAGGGAAATGCAGGGAATATCACAATTAATGCTACCGATAGCATATCTATAGAGGGAGCTTTTATCGATGAAACCAGGGATCTTAACGTTCCGAGCAGTATTGACAGTGGGGTCGATCAAAGTGCTACAGGTAACGGAGGAGTAATTGATATCTCTACTACCAATCTCTCTTTAACTAACGGAGGTTTTGTTAATGTTAGTACATTTGGTCAAGGGAATGGGGGTTCAGTAGAGATTACCGCAAGCAATCGCATAACTATTGATGGTGAAAATTCTGATGGCAATCCTAGTTTTGTTGCCAGTGGGGTTGCTTCTGGAGCGGTGGGAGATGGAGGTAGAGTAAGCATCAGTACCAGTAATCTAAATCTGACTAATGGAGGTTTTGTTATTGCTAATACACAAGGTGAAGGGAATGGGGGTTCAGTAGAGATTACCGCGAGCGATCGCATAACTATTGATGATGGTGGTGTTGTCAGTCAGGTTACTCCTGAAGCGGTGGGAGATGGAGGTAGAGTAAGCATCACTAACAGCAATCTAAATCTGACTAATGGAGGTGTTGTTAGTGCTGATACATTTGGTGAAGGGAATGCAGGAGATCTAACAATTAATGCTACTGAATCAATCGCTATAAGTGGTGTCACCGAAAATAGTCGTAGTGGGTTATTTGCTAACGCACTTATTAGTAGTGGCACTGGAGGCAATGTAAACGTTTTTACCGACCAGCTAACTATTGATCATGGTGGAACTATTGAAGCGAGTAATTTTGATAGTTTAGGTGATAACGAACCAGGTACAGGAGAGCCAGGAAATATTAATATACAAGCTAATTCTCTGAGTTTGAGTAATGAAGCGAGAATTGATGCTGCGACTCAATCGGAAACTGGTAATACTGCTAATATCGACCTTAAACTTACTGAAGATTTAACTTTACGTAATAATAGCTTTATATCAGCCCGTGCTTTTCAAGAAGCTAATGGTGGGAGCTTAGATATTGATGCGAGGTTTATCATTGCTTTTCCAGATGGTAATAATGATATCATTGCCAATGCTCAACGAGGTAATGGAGGGAATATCAATATTACTGCTGAATCTTTATTTGGTATTGAAGAACGTCCTTTAAATCCCAACACTAACGATATCAACGCTAGTTCTCAATTTGGTTTAGACGGCACTATCTCTATCTTTACGCCCGATGTAAATTCTATTCAAACCGAAACTCAGTTACCAACTAATCCCATTGAAACCGAACAAACAACTGCTCAAGCTTGTCAGAGCGATCGCCTGGCTGGAAAGTCTGGTGGTTTAATTGTTAAAGGTAAAGGCGGTATACCCCCCGAACCTATTGAACCAATCGATTCCGATGCAATAACAGTAAATGGACAATTTACCAACCCCAACCCACAAGTTCAATCTCGAATTATCAAACCTGTCAAAACTAGTATGGGAGATATTTATCCAGCCAGAGGCATTATTAAAACTGAAGATGGTCAGGTTATTTTAACAGCTTATTCTACCGATGGGATCGATCCTCGTACTCCTTATATCCTAGTTAACTGCGATCGATCGTAGCAGTCTTAAGTTGCCGATGATCTTACGAATTTTGTGCTAAGCAAAATTTTCTGTTCAGTTCAATTTTTCAGCGATGTAATTTCCAACAGCAACTTCCGAACACTTTGTCTTCCACCAATCTAATGATTCTTGATGTTTCTTTTTCATCAGCTGCTGGTTATTTACCAACTTATCGATAAGATCTCCAAGCTCCTTCCAATCAGTTATTTGAATTGCAGGAGAGCGATCGTAGAACCATCTTGAAGGCAAAGCTTCTGTCACGACAATACAACCATATCTAATCGCCTCAAAAAAACGATATGTCTCTAAAGAAGTTCCTCTGGGAACAAGAGATATTTTCGTATCCATCATTTTGGCAGAATAGCTTCTCTTATCCGCGCTACGTGCAGCATTAAAATCGGAAGTAACAGTTAGATCGAATTTAATCTCAGGATTATTTTTTCTAATCAAATCGATCGCACAGAGCATTTCCTTTCTAGAAATTATTTTCGGCGATTTAAACCAGTATTTCCAAGACCAAATTGAATATAATTTATGTTCGATACTTCCAGCAAAAGAAACATCATACAAACGATCTTCTATTGCTTTGAGCGGCAAATCTAGTTGTTGATAATAACCTAAAGGAATGTCGTAAATCGGTGCAATTTTTGTTGCATTAGCTCCTCTATTTCTAAGATTCTTAAGTGTATAACTAAGCTGACCTGGCAGACCAACAATCCAGAGTTTGATGAAATTAACCAGTGTCATCAGATTTAAATATGAAGGCTTAGATAGAGGATTACATCCCAGTGTTGGACGTATACCATAGCATTTAAATACCGCCCTTACCTGATGAGAATATTTTGGTATACGACACCACTCATCTCCGAGTAATATAGCCACAACCTTGTCTCCATAGGATGGAAGCCGATCGAGGTTTTCCCAAGTTAGATAAAATACTAAGCCTTTGACTTGGAGACTTTTTTCCATAGCCTCAAATACTTTCGAGAAATAAGTAAGACTACAGTCAATATCGATTTTTGACTCAGAGTCAGATAAATCCCAATAAATTGGGTTATTGCTTCCTTTTAGACATATGTAGTATTCATTAGCAAGTAACTTGTTTTTAGTCATACTGAAGGTTAGAGCTAAAGTTGAACTAGAACTTCAAACTGGATACCCTAGCTAATCAAAAGATACAGTAAGGTTGAGCGTAACAATCGATCGATGTCATGATAAACCAAAAGACATCGAAGCGATCGTAAGATTCCAAAATATTCCTTATGAAAATTAGCAAGATCGTAACTCTGATTTCAATCTTATTATTTACAGCCGGCTTAATAATCATCCAGGACATCAAGGCAGCTAAATCTTCTGTAACTTATCACATTCAAGCCCAGGCATCAGATGATTTTGTTGAGTCTATAGGCATCAATACCAAATTTGGTTATTGTCCTGGTTATCTTTGCGACAATTACCCAGAGGTCAAAGATTTGTTAGCTCAATCGGGAATTCGTTACATTCGAGACGTACCTTATCCTGAATCATGGCGCAGGAGAAAAGATTTGTATCGAGACCATGGTATTCAGATGGTAGCTGGAGCCGATCGCGATCCGGGTGAGCCATTAGATCCAGAAGCAATTCCAGAGCAACTAGATGCAATTAAATCTTGGGGAAAGATGATTGTGGGCATATCTGGCGTAAATGAATATGACAATGAGGTTTATCAATCTTGCGCAGAAAGCGAAGGCTGCGATCCTACTTGGTCAGAAACAAGTTGGCCCAAAAGTTATCAAAAATTTCAACAGAGATTATACAAATTAGTCAAAGCAGATCCAGAGCTAAATCATCTGCCCGTGATCCTCGGCCCCATGGCACATTTAAACAACTTACAACATCTAGACAATCTTGGTGAGGTTTGTGATAAAGGCAACGACCATCCTTATCCTGGTACTTGGGGTAAACCATCTCAAGAATCAGGCGGGGGAAATCCGAGACCGATCGACGAAGTAGTAGCAAAAGTTCACCAAGTCTGTCCTGACAAGAAACTGTGGATTACCGAAACTGGATATAAAGAGAGAATAGAGGGGGATTCTAGCGAAAATCTCATTTCCAGCCAGACTAAAGCCAAATACCTGCCACGAATTTATGCCAACTATTTCCAACAAGGACAGATTGAAAAAACTTTTCTGCATCAATTGATGGAAACAAGAGGAGACAGAACGGGATTTGGAATTATCGATATCAATTTACAACCAACCCCTGCATATTACGCGCTTAAAAATCTAATTTCACTTTTAGGAGAAGCAAACTGGGATCGCCAAACTCAGTCGTGGGTTTATCCCACCGTAGAAACTGATTCTCTCAAATATACTCTTAAAGGCGATCTCAGCGATCTTAAACATCTGTTACTGCAAAAGAGCGATAAAACATTTTATTTACTGATTTGGCAAGAAGTTTATGCCTACGATTATGAACTCAATCGAGATTTAATTAATCCAGATCGCACGATTGAATTTGAACTTAATGATGCAACTATAGAAGAGGCAAAAACCTATCTTTTGTTTAATGAAACTGAGCCATCAGCAGAACTATCTCCCCTGAAGACTTGGACTGATGTCTCAAATCTCTCTCTTTCTGTCCCAGACCAGATCTTAGTCTTGGAATTTATGGCATCGGATCGGGGACAATGACTAGGGGAATTTTGTTTCTAGATCGGAGTGGTAAATTGGGTGTTGCCGAATTAAGTCTCTTGGATCTATGGCCGTACAAAATTAGATGTGGAGAGAGACAATTTTGAATTCTGTTATTTGATTCAACCAAAAATTTTAGATAAGCTATCAAGATAAAGATGAAGATTTTGTTTTTAGATCAAAGTGGTAAATTAGGTGGAGCAGAATTAAGCCTTTTGGATCTGGCAAAATTTTACCGAAATTCCTGCTTAGTTGGTTTATTCGCTGATGGTCTATTTAGAGAAGTATTAGAACAACAACGAGTCCCCGTTCGCCTTCTATCCGCTCAGCCACTCAAGGTTAAGAAAGATAGTAATTTTTGGCAGAGCATCAGTAAAGTAGGACAGATAATTCCTCTAATTGGCGAAGTAGCTTCCCTTAGTAATGATTACGATCTGATCTACGCCAACACTCAGAAAGCCATGGTAGTAGGGGCAATAGCTAGTTTTGTCAGTAAAAAGCCTCTAATCTATCATCTACGGGATATTCTCTCCCCAGAACATTTTAGTCGAACTAATCGCCAATTAGCTGTATTATTGGCAAACCGCTTGGCTTCATTGGTTATTACCAACTCTCAAGCCACCAAAACCGCTTTTGTCGCCGCTGGTGGTAAAGAAGAACTAGTTCGCGTGGTCTACAATGGTTTCGATCTAGAAAAGTATCAAAATTCAGGCGATCGCCTTACGGAATTACCACAACAGCTAAACTTAAAAGACAATTATGTCATTGGTCATTTCAGTCGTTTGTCTCCCTGGAAAGGTCAGCATATTTTAATCGAAGCATTAATCCATTGTCCGAATACGACTGCGCTTTTGGTCGGAGATGCTCTGTTTGGCGAAGATGAATATGTCGAGCAGTTACACCGACAGATCGAGCGGTTAGGTTTAGAGGAGCGCGTCCGTTTTTTGGGTTTTCGCTCGGATATCCCTCAGCTAATGTCGATCTGCGACCTAGTCGTTCATACCTCCACCGCCCCCGAACCTTTTGGACGGGTAATTGTCGAAGCGATGCTTTGTGGCAAACCAATTGTGGCAGCAGCAGCGGGAGGGGCAACAGAGTTAATCGAACAGGGTCAAACAGGTTGGCTTACTTCCCCTGGAGACGTATCCGAACTGGCTAAAATTATTCGCCAATGTCAGGAACAACCAGAAGCAACCGAGACGATCGCTCGGAGGGGAAAAATTGCTGCTACCGAGCGTTTCGATCTAGCAAATATCCAACAGCAAATCGATCGATGTTTAAAAATCACCGTCAGTCCTTAACTGTGAAAAAATAGCCAACCGTAGCCTAAAAAAGCGATCGCCCACAATCCACCGTAAATATAACCTAGTTGCTTTTTGTAGTTACGGGAGCGATCTTTTTGGATTGCCAGGTGAATTGTCAACGCTACAGGAGTCAGGCAAAAAACTATGGTTAAAGCGATCGCTATTTGATTTTCACTCATGGCTTAACTGACGAAGACTAAAGACCAAGTAGAATATATAAAAATACCTACTGCCAAAGCTGCTAGTAAAGCTTCGATGACGTTGCCAACAATTGAAGCAATAACAATACCCGCACTGGCTTTAAAAGCTTGTCTGACCCGCGTGTCCAGATCGAGGTCTCGGCGATAAAGATATTCGCCTACAAATGCTCCTAATACCGCACCAACCAAAACGCCAATCAAGGGGCCGCCAAAGGGCAAAGCGGGTAGTAAACCGACAAACCCCATTACCATGCCAGCGATCGCTCCATACTGACTCCATTTGCTAGCATTGCTCTGTTTTAAGCCAAAATAGAGGGCTAGATATTCTACTACTGCACTCAAAATTAACACTACAAAGATGAGCATCATCGGTAAACCAATACCTGCAAACCCAGTGGCAATACTCCAAATTAAAATAGCAACCAAGATCAGACTGCTGCCAGGAAGACCGGGAATCAGCGCGCCAATCACTCCTAATGCCATCATTGCCAAGACAATCCAATAAATAGTAGTTATATCCATAATTAAAGACGAGGGGCTACAACTTGTGTAAAGCGGTTTTTTCCTTCTTCTAGTCTGCCAGGAATCCCACTGGGGTATTCTCGCTCGATCAGACCCACTAGCCTGTCGATCCGATTTCCAGGATTGGGATGAGTACTGATAAATTCTGGTTGTCTGCCCACACCACCTCTAGCAGAATCGAGAATTTTCATTAATTCTACAATCCCGACTGGGTTATATCCAGCTTCGGTCATAAACTGAAACCTCAGGCGATCGCTTTCTAGTTCGTCATCTCTACCATATTTGAGATTAATCATTTGATTGACTGCACGAGCTAAAATAGCTGCTTGTCTGCCACTTTCAGGAGTATCGCTGGCTGCAATACCAATGGCACCGACCAAGACACTACCCAACTGTTGTTTAGCCAAATGTTCTGCGCCATGTCTGCCAATTACATGACCGACTTCGTGACCCAAAACTCCTGCTAACTGGGCTTCGGAATTGAGTCGCTCTAATAAAGCTGCGGTGATAAATACCTGACCGCCTGGTAGGGCAAAGGCATTGACGGTTTGAGAATCGCGCAATAAATGAAACTCAAAGGGATAAGGAGAATTCTTAGCTGCCGAACTCTCTACTACCCTATTGCCTACCCGATCTATATATTCTTGCAAGATGCGATCGGGATATAAGTTACCATGTTGTGCTAACATTTTGGGCGCAGATTGACGACCAATAATAATTTCCTGCTGGGGAGTAAGCTGTACTCTTTGTCTTTCTCCTGTAATCGGATTTTCGCTGACGTTGGTAAAATAGTTAAACATTCCCAAGATCGCGAAGATTACGCCTATTACCAGACGTATTAGTAATCTACTCACTCTTCATCTCTTGCTTTTTACAATCTTCTTGGCAAAATACTATCACCTGTTGGTCTTGCTTCGAGCTTTTTTATATTATTTCTCCTTGAGACTGTACTTACTATTTTGAGCTTAGATCTCATGCAGAGACAAGGACATGGCTTTTGAGGAAACACGGGGCATTCAAGGTGCGGAAACGGACATCTCACGGGTTCGAGGAGACCTCGAACCCCGTGTCCTCGTAAATTCCGCACACAGCCCCTCCTCAACAGTGCGGTTGGATATGCGTGACCTGGTGGCGCATCCCCCGCGCTCAAAAGTTTAAATTGTCCGTGCTAAGAGGGCAGACCCTGCGGATGGAACATCCGCCAAGGAATGCTGCCCTAGCAAAGAAGTTAAAACTGAGAATAGTGCATTGTCATTGAGAGTTGGTATTAGCCGTCCTCTAAGATAAAATTATTTTCTCTTGTCTAATTGCATCCTTAGTTTAATCTATGTCAATTAATAAAGTTTATTTATTTATTCCCAACCTTATTGGCTATACCAGATTGTTTTTTTATCTTATCGGCTTTATCGGTCATAGTTTGGGTAGTTGGCAATCATGTATTGGTTGTTATGCGATCGCTTTTATTTTGGATGAATTTGATGGTCGGGCTGCCCGTGCCTACAATCAAAGTAGTAATTTTGGTGCAGCTCTAGATATGGTAGCGGATCGTTGTGCTACTGCTGGCTTGTGTCTGATTTTAGCGCAGTTATATCCTCAATATTTACTGTTGTTTATCGGCGCGATCGCCCTGGATATCAGCAGCCACTATTATTTAATTTACGCTACGGGGATGCTGGGCCAAGCCAGCCATAAAGATTCTGCTCAATGGTCAACTAATGGATTAATGAAGCTTTATTATGGCAACAAAACTTTTATGGATATTTTGATTTTGGGGAATGAATTATTTTATATTTTGCTGTATCTCAATTTTTATCTTTTTGGTTTAACTTTTACAATTAATAATTGGAGTTTAAGCATTTGGCAATTGTTTTTATTAATTTGCTTGCCAATTTATCTGGTGAAACAGGCTACCAATGTTTTCCAGCTACAATGTGCAGCCCAAGAAATAGCCAAGATAGATTTAAGCGATCGCGACGACAACAACCATTAATTAATCTCCACAGTCGCGATCGCCTTTTCAGCTTTTCAAACGAGATTTTTCTAACCAAGCTTGACAAGCGGAACGTAGTTTGGCTCTTTCTTGGGCATTGATGCCTCGCGGATCGAAGCGATAACGGTAATGTAGTTGGATAATAAAATCCAGTTCTTTAACCAAATCTGAAGTTTCAGGCGTATTTTGGAGTCGCATCAGCCAGTCTAGCCAAGTTTCAGCGCGATCGCGTTGTACCCCTAGTTGTTTTAGTTCTTGTTCGATCAGATAAATTTCCGAATCTGCACCAATAGTTAACTCAGCAGCATTTTTCTGGTGGATTCTTTGAGCGGTTAATCGTCTTTTTTGTCCTCGATTGGTAAATTGTCTGATTAAAATAATCGCTAAAGGTAAAGCAAGCAACCAAAGGTATTTTGTTTTGCCTAGAGTTTTAAATAGGGCGATTAGTTGAGCAAATTTAAACCAGATCCAGGAGAAGATATCTTGGATATTTTGCCAACTAGATCTATTTCTATTTTCAAAAGCGATCCAAGAAGCAGGAGTGGTGTCAAAAGCTTGCCATTTGCCATTAAGATATACTTGCGTCCAAGCATGAGCATTACGCGATCGCACGATATATTGTTGTTCTAGGTTACTAAACTCGTGGACGGAATAACCCACTGCATAACGGGCAGGAATGCCTACAGCACGCAACAACAAAGCGGTGGCGGTGGCAAAATATTCACAGTGTCCCGTGCGATGTTTTAGGAGGAATGCCGATAGGGGAGTTTTATTATTGCCTTGTCGGGCTAATTCTAAGGAATATTCAAATTCAGTATTAAAAAATTGGTCAACTGTTGTCAGAATCTCTTGGGGGGGTTTATTGACTAAATCTAACTGAGTGATAATTCGATCGATTGCCGAGCGTTCGACATCTGGTATTTTCAAATCTTCCTCAACGGGAGAACTATCAGTAGGTAAGTTAGGATCGTATTGAATTGGATAGGATAAAAAGCTCTCTTCAGTCAATACTTGAACCGTGCCGTATTGATTTTGTTCGATTTTTTCTACGGATAATCGAGATACCTGGAAACTACCATCGGGGAGTTTTAGTAAAGTACTACCCTCATCTAGATGTTCGGAGACAGTTATTTCTCTGGGTTTAGTAGAATTATCCGCCAAAATCCAAGTTGTCTCATCTTTTCCCGACTTAAGAGGATTGAATTCTGGTGCTGCTGCTACCCAAAACCCCGAAGAATATTTATTGTATGTTGCCTGTCTGAGTAGTTTGGGGGCGATTTGTCCTGGTGCGGGTTTGACTCGCAGCACAATTTTATTAGATTGCTTAACCGAACCAATATCACCAATAGCTGTACTAATTTGATTGGGATTTGTTTGGGGACGATAAAAACCGTAGAAAAACCGATAAGTACTTCTTTGCAAAGATAGTTGCAGTTGATGTATTCCAATATGTCCCACCGTACCTAAAGCGGTAGCCAGTAGTAATAGTAAAAAAAAGACCAAAGCCGAAAATCTTTTCGATCTGATGGGAATCAAAGCAGTACTAATCAAAGCTACAATCCCAACATAAAACAGTATATCTCTGACATTGGCAGCACTGGCAGCCAGGATGCAAATTGCAAAATAAGGATAAGTCAGATCGAGAGGAAACAGGGGTTTTTGATTGGGTTTATCTTTAAAAAATAATAAGGCATGAAAATCAACACGATCGCTTGTTGAATATGCCTGGGCGAATAACAATGGCGAACAGATTACTGGTAGCCACTCAAAGAAATCAAAAATTAAACCCAAAGAGCGATCGCTGACAAACAGATAAATTAATACTCCTACCAGCAATACGGTGCAGACATGAGAAGCGTTGCGGAAATCTGCTGTGGTTAGATTCCACCGCCAGTTAATGTAGCGCGCGCTTTCATAAGCAATAGCTAAGGGAATGGCAATAAGCCAAAATCCAGTCTGCCAACCCCAAAAGATGATGGTTGCGCCGAGTAAAAATGGTAGAAGTTTCATTGGCGAGCGTCAATTAATTCCCAATTTTTCGATTTAGTTTGAAGTCTTTTACAAGATCTTTCATCGATTGAATATTTTCCAGATACTGTTTATCTGTTGTGGACGTTAGATCGTCTCAGATTGAAATACAAACTCAAACTGCCATCAGTCCTTCAAGGCTAAATATAAGATAACTCGTCAAGTTTAACCTCTTTACAGGAGAGTTGTTAGGTAACAAAAAATATCCAAAAATGTCTTGAGAATCAAGCAATACTTTATGATAACTTGTTGTTTTAGCAATCGCGCTACTTACCAATGGCGATGTAAAATAACTATATGGACAACCCAAAAGTTACTACTGACATAGCAGATATTCTTAACAAGCTCGACGACAAAATCGACGCTCGTTTTGACAGACTCGAACGCCAGATTGAAGATCGCTTTGAAAAAATCGACGCTCGCTTTGAAAAGTTAGAAACTCGCGTTGGCAAAATCGAAACCGATCTAGCGGTTGTTAAAACAAACGTCGAGCAGCTAGACGAAAAAGTAGATAAAATTGATGGTACACAAAAAGCTCAAATTTGGAGTTTAATTGGTATTTTAGCTGTAGCCGTTTTAAGCACGGCAGAAAAAGTATTTGGGTTTGTTCGCTAGCTGGGCTCGATCTTCCTCTGTCTTTCAATAGCTTCTTTGCTAAGTATTTGCTCTTGAGAACAGCGCATACCGAACTTGCTTATCCTACTTGAACGCGGAGTCTTGTATCGTCCGTCGAATTCCGAACTTTTCTCCGATCTATCAAATAACTGTTCGCGAAAATAGCAAGTAGGGTTTCGCGCTCTTTTGCCCTATTTACCTCAATTACTGATTAAAAAATTCATCAGCTCGATCGCAATAGTGAATCAGATTGCATTTAAGACAGCTATGAATTTTAGATTCTAGTTCTTCGATCAAATAAGGCTTAGATAAATAAGCGTCACATCCTGCTTTAACAAGCTTGGTTCTATCTTTGGCTTGAGTTAATCCCGTGACAGCAATGATTGGTATATGAGAAACATTTTTGTCTTTCCGAATCAGGCGAGTAATTTCTAAACCATCGAGTTTGGGCATCACTATATCTAACAGGATAATATCTGGCAAGAGTTTAGATACCAATCCCAAACACTTTCCACTATCATCAGTAACCACGTAACGCATCCCCAAAGACTCAATCACACAGCTAGCAAATAATAAGTTATCGCGATCGTTATCAACAACCAAGATTAGCGGTCGATAATTCCTAGGCTGTTGAAGCTCTTTTTCAAAATTAGAGTGCATTTCCCTCAAATGATAATTAAATCAAATAGAAGCACTCTCAAAGGGGTAATCAAGCACCTATGAAAGACTGGCTCTAAATATCAGATTGACTAAGTTAGCGATCTTATACCTTGCTCTATTGAGGAAAGTAGACCTTAAGTTAGAAAAATTTGACTATCGATATGTTACTAAAAATTGCTAGTTGTTTCAATAATTCATAATGGTTACGGTTACCTTCGAGCGTTAAAATATCTAACAAAGTTTGCCGTTCAAAGAGCATCTTGTTACATTTGTCTGCCAATAAATAACTATTTAACTAACCCCGCTCTTAAAGCTCTAACTGCTGCTTGAGTGCGGTCGTCGGCACATAATTTGTTGAGAATGTGACAGACGTGAGTTTTAACCGTTCCTACAGTAATATATAGCTTTTTGGAAATATCTGCGTTGCTACAGCCAGCTACAATTAACTCCAAAACTTCCAATTCTCTATCTGTTAGGGGATAGGTTTCAATCAATTGTTGATATTCTTCGGCTACAGCAGTGATTGCTTTGGTCTCATTATCTTTTTCTTCTTCAGTCAGAGAAGCAGTTGTATTGACTGTAGTAGGAGTAATTTTACTAGATTGAGCCTGTTTGAGAACAATACGAGCGATCGCTGGATCGATCCAAGCATTGCCTTCATAGGTGTTACGTATCGCTTGCACTAAATTATCCATGCTGACATCTTTGAGGCTGTAAGAATCAGCACCAGCAGCAAAGGCAGCCATGACCGAATCTTCGCTATCGTGCATGGTCAGCATTAAAATTTTGGTTTTAAAATCTGGATTTTCTGCCTGATATTGCTTAATCTTCTGAGTAACTTCAATTCCGTCAATATCTGGTAAGCCGATATCCACTAATGCCACATCGGGTTGATGAGTTTTAATTTTTTGCAAGCCATCATTCCCATTAGCAGCACTATCGACAACTTCCACATCTTCGTACTGCTTGAGAGCAGCACACAAGCCAATACGACTCAGATCGTGGTCTTCAATCAGAACGACGCCAATTTTACTCATATTTACCAATCAGTTCTATCTAATTTAAGTTAACAAATTATTTATATTTTTAGACTATCGAATATTTTTTTAAGGATTCCATCATTCTGAAGATATATATCTATAGTTTATAGCAGTTAAAAGGTAATCTAAAATATAGATATTTTAGAGATGTCATAGGTGGGGATGGATAGTGGAACTAGCTGTAATTAATTCTTTTATGCCTCACGGAATGTGCTATCTGTGGAAAACTTGGTTAGTAAGTTTGCATCTAGTTAGCAATGGAATTATTGCACTATCATATTTCTCTATTCCTTTAATCTTAGTGTATATTCTACGTCAGCGAGAGGATATTCCTTTTAACGGAATATTTCTTTTGTTCGCAGCATTTATTTTATTTTGCGGTGCTGGTCACGCTTTTGATATTTGGACGCTGTGGAATCCCAATTATTGGATATCGGGTTGGCTAAAATTGTTGACAGCTTTAATTTCTCTAGCAACTGCGATCGCTTTGGCGATGAAAATTCCCGAAATTTTAACTCTACCTTCTCCTACTCAGATAAAAAAGATCAATCAACAGCTACAAGAGAAAATTGCTGAATTAGAACAGCAAAAATCTATTATTCGCCAACAAGAACAATTTCTCCGCACTATTTACGATAATGTTAGAGAAGCAATTTTCGTGGTTGATGTTGAATCCGAAGGAATATTTCGCTATCAAGGATTTAACCCTGCTGCCAAGAGACTGA
>JASJEI010000058.1 GCA_030064795.1 Pleurocapsa sp. MO_226.B13
GGGTCAGCCACCACCGACGATGGTGACAATTTCCAGGCGATCTCCTGGTTGCATTTGAGTATCAGCCCAATATTGACGATGTAAAATTTCTCCGTTGTATTCCACAGCGATCAAACGTGGATTTAGTTCTAGCTGGGTCAGGAGTTTGGGTAAAGGAGTTGCTACCGCACAGGTTTGAGATTCTCCGTTAACCTGTATTGTTATTTTATTAGTTGCATCTAACATATATCTAGCTTTCGTGGTCGTAATTACCGTCTAATTAATTGAGATAAGAATTGACGGGTAACTTGGGTTGGTTGCTCTGCTTGCATGATAGCGCGAACTACTGCTACTCTCTGTGCGCCTGTGGTTAGAATTGCATTGAGATTATTAAGGTCGATACCACCGATGGCAAACCAAGGTACGGGACATTTGGCTTTTACATAGTCGATATATTCCTGGGTAAGAGCAGCTTTTCCTGGTTTGGTCGGAGTTTCGTAAAAAGGGCCGACCCCAACATAATCGGCTTTTTGGGCGATCGCCTTATTTAATTCTTGTTTGTTGGTGGTAGAAAGACCAATAATTTTTTGTGTCCCCAGAATCTCTCTAGCAACAGATACTGGTACATCTTGCTGTCCTAAATGCACTCCGTCTGCATCTACCGCCAGAGCGATATCTAGGCGATCGTTGACAATAAATAAAGCGCGATAACGATGACAGAGTTGGCACAATTTTTCAGCCATATTTAAGCGATCGCTATCTTTGCCTTGTTTGTCGCGATATTGTACGAGAGTTAGCCCGCCTTTGAGAGCAGATTCTACTATTTTAAGTATTTCTGGTTCGGGAGAAGTTACTAAATATAAAGCTGCGTTGTATAACTGCTGGTGACGATAGTTGCTAAACAAATTGCTTTCTATGGTGTAAACACGATAACGCATCTGTTTGCAAGCCGATGACATTTCGGGATTATAAAGCTTGCCATATTCTTCTAAAACTCTCAGAGCTTCTTGCGAGCGACACAAATTAGCCTGAAGCAGTTGTTCGATACTTTCTCTGGTTTCTTCTTGGGGATGAGACAAATCCGTGCCTACATCACCAGGAGTATCTCTGGCTTGACGCAATTCCCAACTATGCCACTGGGCTAATTCCTGGCGTATTTGCTTGCACTCTTCGGCTAGGGGTTGATGATTTAATCCCAAACGACACCATTCTTCGATGATTCGTAGTCCTTCTCTGGCGCGGTCTAGATTGGCATCTAAAATACGATAAATAGCTTTTTTCATGTAAATTGACTTGATTTAGGAGTTTAATATACAAGTTGCCATAACAATATAGGGTGTCATGTTACCCCATAACAATTAGGGCTTTTCTAAAAGCCCGTGAAGAATTAATAATTTGTGTCTGTCGAGCAGTAGATTGGGTTTGAGTGATTTTACTGAAAAAAAATGCCAATTTTTTAATCTTTGACATTGCCAATTCTATTTTGAGCGACTATCATTGTGCTTGAAAACAAACTAGGTAGTTTCTCTTAAATAATTTCACTGAGTTTATTGCTAAAAATACTCAATCATTAGTTATTTTTTAGCGCGCTCGATGGTAACTAGAAACTTCAATCAACTATATTTTTGCTAGAGGAAAGCTCGATGTATCAATCGACAAGAGATATCTTTATGTATTCATTTAGTTGTTCTTTATCTTGGGAGCAAAAGCCAAGCAATGAAAGTAATTTATCGAAGTACGACTGCCAAAAAATTGCTACGTTATGTAACAAGTTGAAGCTCGATATCCAAGAGCCTATCTGGAAGAGAAATATTCTCCAGGAAGAAAATTTAACAATTGACAGTCCATGATAGATAGTAATTACTTCGTTCCCGACTTAAAGTTTTGAAAAAACCTCTATACTTGGCTTACTTTTAGAGCGTATAATTCTCGACCGAGTTCAATAATTTTCAAGTGTCTATTGATAGTATTGGTCATCTTAAGATCGACTGCTATCTAATTATTCACCGTCAGCAAAAAAAACAGTATTAATCTATTCAAGCCCGAAAGTATTGGTGTATTCCACATTTTTAGCTATACAAGTAGAGCTATTAGCTATTAATTTAAAGCGGGCAGCAGATTTAATCAATAATAAGCAAGATCTGTATTTATTTATACTTGTTTCTAATAATATTGCTCTCGGTATTAAAAGCAACGCAACTATGAATAGTTTATTAGCTTTTGACATTACTCAATCGAGCTTTGTCTTAAGTGTTGAGACTATAAAATAAAGTAGATTTTCTCAAGATCTTGAGCTGATTATACTGACTAACTAACAGCGATCGCTACTCCAAGCGTCTGAGATATAAATTTGTCCGTTCGCGATCGTATTTTGGCGTTGCATATTTGCCTATGAGGTCGAGCTTTAGGTAACCAAACTACTAAAAAAATTGCAACTATACCATTGCTATATTTATGTCTATTAAACCACCAGTTGTTTCCATAATTGTTTTGGTTGGCAACAAAAATAAGTATTTTTCTGAAACCATTAATAGTATCTTACAACAAACTTTTTCTGATTTTGAAGTTTTAATTTTTAACTGTGGTAATTCTCAGAATTTAGTTAAATGGTTTAACCGTCAATCAGACCCCCGTTTAAAACTATTCTTGCCAACAAATTTAGCTCCCGCGACAGTTTTTAATTTGGGTATCAAAATGTCAAAAGGAGATTATCTTACCTTTTTAGAGGTCGATAACATTTGGCACCCTCAGAAACTAGAAAAACAAGTTTTTTGTTTCAATTGTTATCCTGCGGTTGGCTTAGTACATTCTTGGCTAATGCAGATAGACAACCGAAGTCAGTCTTTTGGCAAAGTTATCAAACAGCATCTTTCAGGATGGGTAGAATCAGAGATCTTAAAACGAAACCAAATTGACAGTGAAACGGTAATGATTCGTCGTTGTTGTTTTGACAAGGTAGGATTATTCGACCCCAAATTACCGACAACTTTAGATTGGGATATGTGGATTAGGCTGAGCCGTTACTATCAGTTTATGACCATTGCCGAACCTTTAGTTTATTATCGACAACACCAAGATCGAGTTAGGGAGAGTTGGCTAGCAATGGAACCCGATTTACAAGCAACCATAGAAAAAGCTTATCAAAATGTTCCCACAAAACTACTTACACTAAAAGACCGCAGTTACGCCTATGCTAGTTTGGGTTTAGCTTGGCAAGTATTGCAAAATCAGAATCCCGATCCGTCGATTGCCGATAATTATTGCCGTCAGGCTTTAGAGCATTTCCCTGGTATTGGTTTTTCTCAAGAATTTTTTCTCGCTAGTTTGGCAGTTTTGGCTCGCTACTTTTACCAAAACCTTCGCCACAATCATTGGCTGTTAGTAATTGAGAACAGCGGAACTTGGCTCACAATAATCTTCCACAAGTTTAAGATATCTGCTGTTGCCTTTTGGATTTGGATGTTGGAGGAGGAGTGGATGAGCAAGGAGGAATGAGGAATAGAGAACTAGGAATTAGCAAAGAGAAATATAACCGAAGGAGTGAGAGAATGTATCGAATTACCATAATTCATCCTAATGCGGGAGTGGACTGGAAGGGAGATTCCGAAAATTTGGCGATCGCTCTAGCTCGTCGTTTGGATAATTATTTTGAGGTGGAACTCTTAAGTGGCTCAGACTGCGGTGCTTTTAGCCGTCCGATTAAATCGATTAACCGCAGTGATGTTCGCAATTGGAAATTTTATCCCTTAATTAAGCGTCTTTTAAAGGGGTGGTTTAGCAGTCCTGAAATTGCGATCGAACATCTAACCAGTTTTTTGCCTTGCATTACTCATCTACTTAAGTATCCCGCAGATTTAATTCTGCCTCACAATGATTATGGAGGGTTATTTGTAGCCAGTTGTGTTCGAGCTATACGAGGTACTCCGATTCTATTTACAGAGCATAATAGTCTGTTCAAACACAGTAGGCATCTGAGGCGTAATCTTAGTTTACATCCAGACCGCCTGATTGTTTCCAATCCCACAGTCGCCCGCTACGTCAAACATTTTGCTCCCCAACAGTCCTTTGACATTATTCCTTACGGAGTTGACATCACCGAATTTATTCCCACAGGAGAACGTGCGATCGTTGGTTTGACCAAACCGATTGTACTTTGTGTCGCACCTCTAGAGCGAGATGGCAATCAAAGACTGGAATTAGCGATCGCAGCAGTGGCGCGTTTACCCCATGCTAGCCTCTTGATGTGTGGTGATGGCAAAGATCGAGATTATTTTCAGGCTTTAGGCGATCGATTGTTGGGTGCAGATCGGTTTCAAATTCGCGCTTTTGCCTATGCTCAAATGCCTCAAGTTTATCGTAGTGCCGATGTGTTTACGCTTCCTTCAATAGATGCAGCTCGCGGAATAGCCTATCTTGAAGCGATGGCTTGTGGTTTGCCCGTGGTGGCTACCGATGATTATGTACGTCGCTATCTGATTGGTGATGGCGGAATAACTTGTAATGTTACCGATATCGATCTTTATGCCGAATCTTTACAGATCGCGCTAGAAAGACAATGGTATTTCCAACAACCCAGACGTAATGCCCTCCGCTTTAGTTGGCAAGAAATTGCTCTACTCTACTACAAGGCCGTTCTACGAACTATTATTCAACCGAGCAATAATTTTATTGTTCCCATAACTTAAATAGAGCCATCAGTAGTTAAGAAATACTAATGACTAGAGGATCGTCCATAAAAACTGCTGAATCAGCAGTAACTCTAAAAGACAGCGATCTTGTAAGGCTTTTTTCTTGATCTTCAATAGTCAACAAAGATTTTTGCTCAATGTCAGTACTACTCCCGATGTCGAGCTTGAAAAAAATTGGCTGGAACTTAGCTTGTTGGCTTATGTCCAAAGTCCAATCCTTTACTCGACATCTTCTTTAATTGCCTCGACCAAATCTTGTTTATTCATTTTGCTTCGTCCATCAATGTCTAATTCTTGTGCCTCTTGGTATAGTTCTTGTTTGGTCGGTTGGTTAGAATCATCCCTGTCAGAGTAGCCAGTTTCTGCCATTGCCTGTTTAATTGCGGGAGTCCACTCTACATATTGTTGACCCTGACGAGAAGCTTTTTGTTTAATCTGTTCGGCTTCTTGTTTTTCTGACTCGCTGAGTCGCTCCCAAACCGCTTTGGGTAAATAACGCTTAGTCTTGCCGTCTTGACGCGCCTGTTCTTCTCCGCCTTGAGTTTGCCAATCTTGTTCGCCCCATTCTTCTAGAGATTTGGCAGCATCATCCTTCTGGTCTTGTTTGTAGCCACCGCCCTGTTTTTCGTATTCCTGCACTAGCAGTTGGCTTTTTCGGGCAGACCATTGCCCTGGTTTACCGCCCTTGTCTGACTGCATTAATTCAGCTTTAATTTGACGGCGTAAATCGGGTTTAGTGTATTTTTCTTCGTAGTTGTCTTGAGTCATAATTTAGTTATTGGTACTACCGTTCGCCCGTACGGTCATTAGTTATTAGTTATTAATCGCTCGCTGAATTCAATTGTTTCCATCATGGGAGCCAAAATTTGCTGGTTTTGTTGATAGTTGTTGCCAGGAAGCTCGTAGGTGATGGCAATTAAAGTTTTGTTACCTAAATCGATAATATAACTATACTTGCGTACTCCTGGAGGTAAAGCAAGATCTTGGCAGGTAAAAGATGGGCAGTCGCAAGCCCCTCTGATTTATTTAAGCTCATCCCACCCATAAATGAGGTGGGATTTCATGTCAGTTCGGGGTTCGCTCTTTGTACTACTGACCACTAACTACTGAAAAATACGCGGTTTGGGCGACTTATCCGACCATCCCAATCGCGATCGGGGGCGAACCCCGTCGCCTCTGTGAGGTATTTGGGGGAGTGTCAAGAAGTAGGTTAGTTATTCGAGCAATTGAGTCTGGATAGATTTCCCGTAATAATTGCGATCGCAGATTACCAAGGGTCTTATTGTTCTAAAATTTTGAGATATGCCCGTACCGTATTGTAAAAACCCATTTCCAAAGCTTCTGCGGTTAAAGCATGACCGATAGACACTTCTAAAATATTGGGAATAGTGCAGAATTTAGCCAGATTATCTAGGTTAAGATCGTGTCCTGCATTAACTCCCAAACCTAATTTTTGAGCCTGTTTAGCAGCGTCGGCATACTTTTGCCAGGTAGCTTCTAAATCTTGATTCTCACGGAATGCAGTGGCATAAGGTTCGGTATATAGTTCGATTCGTTCTGCGCCAGTATCTGGTACGAGGCTAATCTGCTCGACATCGGCATCCATAAATAGGCTAACTCGACTACCAAGACTGTGTAACTCTTTAATGATCGGAATCAAACGCTCCCGATCTTTAGTCAGATCCCAGCCACTATCGGAAGTAAAAGTATCGGGCGCATCGGGAACTAGAGTACACTGAGTCGGCTTGACTTGACGGACAATTTCCAGATACGAAACTTCTAACGGATTACCCTCAATATTGAATTCTACGTCCTTGACTACTTCCACCAGATCGTAGACATCCCCTGGTCTGATGTGTCGTTGGTCGGGACGGGGATGAACCGTAATTCCCTTAGCACCAGCATCAATACAGATCTTTGCCATTTTGGTAATACTGGGTATGCCAATGTTACGGGTATTTCTAATTAAAGCTACTTTATTTAAATTAACGCTGAGATTAGTCATAACTAAAAATAAATTAAAATCTACTGTTTGACAGACTTAATTTAATCTAGATTACGGCTAATTTAGAAAATGTGTTCAAAATTTATGGCTCGGACAGATTTTAAGGAGTAATTAAAAAGTGCAAGGAAGAAAAGTTTTATTAACTGGTGGTACGGGCGGTTTGGGACAGGGAATTTTACCTTCTGTGTTAGCCCAAGGTGGTTTGATTACCATTCCCTATGTCCACGAAGAAGATGCCGAGGCAGTGAAAAAAATGCTGACCGCCAAACAGCTAGAGCAAATTAGCTTAGTTAAAGCCGATCTGACCGATGAAAGCAATATTAGCCAGATTATCAAAGATATGGGCAAAGTTGAAATCCTAATTCACCTGGTGGGAGGATTTGACATGGGTGAGGTTCACCAATATGGGTTGGCTGACTGGCAAAAAACATTCGATCTAAATTTATTAACTACTTTTTTGGCTTGCAAACATTCTCTTCAGTCGATGCGGGAGCATAACTACGGCAGGATTATTACCGTTGGTTCGAGAGGAGCAGTTGACCCCGCACCGGAGCTTGCAGCCTATTCCGCAGCTAAAGCAGGAGTGGTAGCCTTGACTCAGGCGATCGCCAAAGAAACTAAAGAATTTAATATTACGGCTAATTCTATCCTACCCAGCGTCATCGATACCCCCGCCAATCGCGAGGCAATGGGAGAAGAAGATAGCGATAAATGGGTCAAACCAGCTTCAATCGCTCAGATAATCTGTTTTTTGGCTTCAGAAGTGGCTCAAGATGTAAGTGGTGCTGCGATACCCGTTTATGGAGCAGCTTAATGAAGTTAGAAGGCAGAAGAGACAAGGCATGCCTTGTCTGTACAGAAGTCAAAAGTCAGTGATTGAGATCGAGCGAATCTTAGATTCTCTGCAATCGATCGCGGTAATTTAATTTATGATAGGAAATTAACCTTATAACAATTGACTATATTTCGGCTATGATGAAGCACACGATTTCTGTCTTGGTAGAAGACGAAGCAGGAGTTTTAACGCGCATTGCAGGCTTATTTGCTCGTCGAGGTTTTAACATTGAGAGTCTGGCAGTAGGCTCGGCAGAACAATTGGGAGTATCACGTATTACCATGGTCGTCCCTGGAGACGATCGGGTGATCGAACAGTTAATTAAACAGCTTTATAAATTAATTAGCGTCTTAAAAGTACAGGATATTAGTCAGCAGCCTTGTGTCGAAAGAGAATTGATGCTGATCAAAGTCAATGCGACAGCATCTAACCGCGCCGAGGTGATTCAAATTACCCAGATTTTCCGCGCCCGAATTGTGGATCTTTCTGAAGAGGCTTTGACCATTGAAGTAGTTGGCGATCCTGGTAAGATTGTGGCGATTATTCAGATGTTAAATAAATTTGGTATTCGCGAGATTGCTCGCACGGGCAAAATTGCCTTAATTAGAGAGTCTAAGGTCAATACTGAGTATCTCAAGTCTCTAGAAGCCAAAGTAACTATATAAAACCTGGTTAATTTAATGCTTGTGACTTGCGATCCGTTTTTAAGAGTAAATTAGATTCAGTAGCAATAAAATTTTGCTCGACCAGGATTTGGTAAAGATCGACTTCGGTTTCTAGTAAACAAGCATGACCACTTTGAGGCAATACTGTTTTTCGAGCATTTGGCAACAGAGCAACTAGTTTGTCAGCTTCTTGTACTGAAGGTAGCAGGCTATCTGCTCCTCCTGCCACAATTAGACTAGGAATATTGAGATCGCGTAACTGTCCCTCGGCAACTTTAAAATCTCTTAGCAGAGATAAACGCCAGCTAATTACCTGGGGTGGTAAAGACTTCATGCTTTCTACTAGTTTATGGCGATCGCAATCATTGATTCGGTTTAATTTTGCTAAAAAAGGCAACAGGCTTGCAGCAGAATAACGATGTAGCCAAGTTGGTAGCCAAGGGGTAATGTCCACCCCCAGCCCTAAAATGGGTAGTTGATTAAAAGAAGAAGCAGGATTTACTAAAACCAACTTTTTAATCAGTGAGGGCGCAGCTAAAGCTGTTTTCAGTGCCAAACAGCCACCAAAGGACTCGCCACATAGATATACATCTGGGTTGGTTTTATAGGTTAACTCGGTTTTGATTAATCCGATCGTATCTCTGGCTAAATCTTGCCAATTGCTATGGCTGTCGATACGAATTGTCAAACAACGCAAATCGAAGCGAGTTGCCAACAGATCCTCTTGAGTTTGAAATAATTTACCCGTACCATCCATACCAGGTAAATAAACAAACAACGGAGCGTGGCGATTTATTTGTCTTGGTTCGATAAAATCTACACTCAATTTAGGATTCATATTAGAAATATGTAAAGTAAAAAATTAAAACTTAAAATTATTTAATAATCATTCTCTAACATTTGGTTTCCAAGGCGCGTTTTCCCATACTTTTCTTCAGATTTTGCCTTCATCCTTTATACGTTCCTTCCTTTAACAGCTGTGTGATTTGAGCCTGACAGTATTGGGTCAAGTCAGTAGCGAGTATTTTTGCCTGTTTTCCTTTATATTCTTGTTTTTGAGCCTGACTAATCAAGTAGGGACGACCGATCAGGACGTTGACGCGATGATAGACCAACATCGGATGTAGTCCCCGACGTTTAAAAAAGGGTTCGTTGGGGTCAAATTGCTTTAACCAACTAAGAGGGATCGAAGGATAAGTTGTTTCCGAGCGAGAGGCGATCGCCACGGGTAAGACAGCTAGACTTCTTACGGGTACTTTCCAGGCTAAATGAGCAAAACCACGATGAAACTCACCAATTTCATCAGGTGCAGTCGGTTCAATCATCGGTTTTGCACCTTCGGGAAATAATCCTACCCACTGTCTTGAAGTCAATAAATGACTTGCTTGCTGAAAAAATTGGCGATGTCTTCGATCGGCTTCAGCTAAGGGAAAACAGCCCAATGAATCTACAATCTCCCGCACTAAAGGAGTCTGACCCATATAGTGATGGCAGGCAATCCTCAAAGTATTAGGAATAGTCTTGATTAAAATTGGTGCATCTAAAAAACTGCGATGATTGCTAATGACAATGGTGGGAATGTCTTGGGGGATGCGATCGGCATAAGAATAAGTTAATTGGAGGTTAACTGCTGAGATCAGAGATTGAGCGATTAAATTAGGCGTAAAAGATAACATTAGATTAGATTATCAGCTTATTTGAGTCACTGTAACCTAGGTCTTAACTGGTTTGCGAAATAGAGTCTATCTTTAGTATGGAGCAATGCCCAAGAATTAACAAAAATTTTATATTTTCTGAGATTATCGGAGCTATATTGAAGCTGAAATCAATAACTCAAAATAATTTATTTATTTGAAACCAACTTTGTTAACCTAATCGAAAATTTATTAAGTATTTTCCTGAAGCTCGACTCGAATCCCTGTGATAATTGATACTTAATCTATGAGTCCCTCATTGAAACTCGAAGTTAAAATTGGGTTCTCTAATTTACTAAAATATTCTTTTTAGAGTACCGAAAATACAGATTGCGACGCATCGAGCGTCAACTTAATAGAATATTGCCATCAAACACGAAAGGCTATGGAATCCATATCCTCAGAGTTTGAGCGGTTTTCCGTTAATTTAAATGAATAATCCTACCAATAACCAGAAATTTGCTTTAACTACTCCCCTTTATTATGTTAACGGTGTCCCTCATATTGGCAGTGCCTACACTACTATTACCGCCGATGCGGTAGCGAGATTTCAGCGTTTACAGGGTGCCTCGGTATTATTAATTACAGGTACGGACGAACACGGGCAAAAGATACAGCGTACCGCTGAGGAACTAGGTTTAGACCCCCAGGTTCATTGCGATCGCATTGTCGAAAGCTTTAAATCTCTTTGGCAGCGATTAAATATTAAATACGACCGCTTTAGCCGTACTACTGCGGAAAATCATCAAAAAATTGTTAATGAATTTTTTGAGCGTGTTTGGCAACAAGGAGATATCTATCTGGCTCGCCAACAAGGTTGGTACTGCGTATCCTGCGAAGAGTTTAAGGAAGAACGGGAATTAATTGAAAATCATCACTGTGCCATTCATACTAATAAACAAGCAGAATGGCGGGATGAAGAAAACTATTTTTTTCGTCTTTCCAAATATCAGCAATTCTTAGAAGAACTATATCAAACTCAACCAGACTTTATTCAGCCAGCTAGCCGACGCAACGAAGTCCTCAACTTTGTCGGACAAGGATTAAAAGACTTCTCTATTTCTCGCGTTAATCTCGACTGGGGTTTTCCGATCCCCGTAGATAAGAAGCACACCATTTATGTTTGGTTTGATGCGCTGTTGGGTTATGTCACCGCTTTACTCGCTCCCGATCGAGAAGTTAGCTTGGAAAATGCTTTATCTCAATGGTGGCCGATCGATTTACATTTGATTGGTAAAGATATATTGAGATTTCATGCGGTTTACTGGCCAGCTATGTTAGCCTCTGCTGGTTTGCCTTTACCAAAAAAAGTGTTCGGTCATGGTTTTTTGACCAAAGACGGACTCAAAATGGGTAAAACTTTGGGAAACACGATCGACCCTTTTGATTTAGTCAGTAAGTATGGCGCAGATGCCGTCCGCTATTACTTTCTCAAAGAAATCGAACTGGGCAAAGACGGCGATTTTAATGAAACTCGTTTTATTAATGTGCTTAATGCCGATTTAGCTAACGACCTGGGTAATTTGCTCAATCGTACTCTGGGAATGTTAAAAAAATATTGCCAAAGTAAAGTACCTCAGTTGTCTGGTGCTGACTATAGTTCGGATCATCCACTAAAAAGTATTGGTCTGGACTTAGGCGATCGCGTCGTCCAAATGAATGAAAATCTTCAGTTTAGTCAAGGTTGTGAAGCAATTTTAACTCTGGTGCGCGCTGGCAATAAATATATTGATGATAGTGCGCCTTGGAAGTTATTCAAGGAAGGAAAGCAAGCTGAAGTAGAACAAATTTTATATGCCGTTCTAGAATCTGTGCGCTTATCTGCTTATTTGCTGTCTCCAATTATCCCTAGTATTAGCAGTAAAATTTATCAGCAGTTGGGTTTTGACTGGGATTTTAATGACGACAATCATCCCCAAACAGCGTCAGACTTCTCGATTCACTCCCAGTGGGGCAAACTGACTATCGAGGGAACTTTGGGTAAGGCTAGTCCGGTCTTTTCTAAATTGGAATTACCATCAGAAGATTAAATTATGGCAAGTAATTTAACTAAAATCTTTTTTGATTGGTATAAGGTTACTAATAGTAAAAGACGAACCGCGATCGCTCTGGTTTTTAACAGTTAGGTAGATTAATTTAACCTAAAGCTAATTAGCTGTTTTGAAGATTAGAAGTCGCTCGCTCGTTTTTCTTACTCAAGCCTGAAAATTAACAGGCAATAAAATCTGTAAAACAAAATATGATTTAAGCGTTAACAAAGCGATCGCAGCTTTGTTGTCGCCTATAAAACTAAAAAACTCGGTTTGACTATCTAATGGTCAATAATTATGAGGCCGATTCACTCAAATAGAATATACTTTTTTCATAAAAAATGAGGCTTAATACAATGCTGGACAATTTCGGAAGCGACCCTATCTTCACACCAGAACAAATTTTAGAAAATAGGGGACGTGTAGCCATTTTTATTGATGGCTCAAATTTATTTTATGCTGCACTACAATTGGGTATCGAAATTGACTATAGTAAGCTCTTGTACCGCTTGACTGGAGGCTCAAGACTGCTGAGATCTTTTTTCTATACAGGAGTAGACCGTACTAACGAAAAACAACAAGGTTTTTTGCTTTGGATGCGTCGCAATGGTTATCGGGTAATTGCCAAAGATTTAGTACAGTTACCAGATGGCTCAAAAAAAGCGAATTTAGACGTGGAAATAGCGGTAGATATGATGGCTTTGGTTTCCGCTTACGACACTGCTGTATTGGTCAGTGGTGATGGGGATTTGGCTTATGCTGTAGATGCAGTTAGCTACCGTGGTGCGCGGGTAGAAGTTGTTAGCTTGCGCTCGATGACTAGTGATAGTTTAATCAACGTAGCCGATCGCTATATCGATCTAGACCAGATCAAAGAAGATATCCAAAAAACGACTAAGCATAGCGATCCCTACCACGCTTTCTCTGGCTTTGGGATTCTTGACGAGCATTAATCGGGCATGAATATAGAGAAGTATATAAATATTATCTATGGTGGGCAAGATTAGTTTTCAACCAAGAGCGATTGCTCTTGCTAAAACTTGCCCCCGTTAGTAATTATGGGATTGTACCAGCTAGAGTAGAATCAAAACTACTATCTTTGAATCAAAAAATTTGTACCTGATTAAATCAAAATTTAAGCACCTGCGCCAACTTTATTTATTACCTTTGGCGATCGCTCTTGTGGGTTGTCAGACATCGCTGACAGATTTTGAGTCTTCTAATTCGCAGATAAGCCGTTTGAATACTCAATTGGTTCTCAACCAAGCTATTCTCGAGCAAGCTAACAAACAAGAAAATACTGTCTGGAAAATCAAAGCCGATAATCTTATCTATAGCGAAGATAAAAAAACGGCTACCTTGAATAAGGTTGTGGGCAATCTGTGGCAAAATGACAAGATAATTCTCAAAATCAGTGCTAACAAGGGCGAAGTTCGAGATAACGGCAATATAATTATTTTAAAAGAACAAGTAGTTGCCAGCGATCCGCGCAATCAAGGCGTGATGGAAAGTAGTTTGGTTGAATGGCGACCTCAAGAGAATTTATTGCTAATTAAAGAGAATTTAAACGGTTTTCATTCCAATTTAGAAGTAACGGCCAGAGAAGGTAAATACTTTACCGATGTTGAAAGTTTAGAAATAGAGGAGGATGTGGTCGCAACTGCCGATCGACCAGCTTTACAGTTAAAAAGCGATCGCCTCAAGTGGAATATTCCTCAAGCTAAAATTATTAGTCCTGGTGCGGTGGAGATAGTCCGCTTCGATGACAATCAAACCGTTACCGATAGGCTAGTGGGCGATCGCGCTCAGTTCGATCTAGCCACTAATACCGCTACTTTAAATAATAATATTGAATTAATCTCGGCTCGACCTAATATACAGGCTGCTACCGAATCTCTTACTTGGAATTATCAACAGCGGGTAGGAAAAACCGAACGACCAATACAGATTTTAGACCGCGAGCGTCAAATCAGCCTGACGGGTAATAAAGGAGAAATCAACCTACAGCAGCAGATCGCTAAATTAACCGATGGCGTGCGAGGAATTAACCAGCTAAAAGCTTCAGAACTCTATGCTCGTCAATTAACCTGGAAAATAGAAACAGAAGAAGTTGAAGCAACGGGGAATGTGATCTACGAACAAGCAGACCCCAAAGCTAGACTAACAGGAGAAAAAGCAGTAGGTACTTTAGGTAAGAACAAGATTGTAGTTACCAGCGACGGTAAAGAACAAGTTACATCTGTAATTAATAATTGATAATAATTCCAACAATGAGCTATGTAAAAGAACTCCGTACATTAGTAGGTCATCGTCCCCTGATTATTCCTGGTGCGGCTGTATTAATTGTCGATTCAGGCGATCGCTTGCTACTGCAACTGCGTCGAGATAATCAACATTGGGGATTGATTGGTGGCAGTATGGAAATAGGAGAGTCTTTATCGGAAACTGCAAAACGGGAAGCTTGGGAAGAAACAGGCTTGACTTTGGATCGGCTAGATTGGTTCGATTTATTTTCAGGACGAGAACTTATTTATCAACATCCTAACGGAGATGTAATTGTAAATGTGGTTGCTGTCTACATCTCAAGAGAGTTTAGAGGAGAACTAAAAGTAGATGAAGAAGAGGGAACAGAAATACGTTTTTTTGAATTAAATAAGTTACCTCAAAACATTAGTCCACCAGATCGACCAGTTATCGAGTCATATCTAAGATACTGTTTTTTAAACCACAATCAGAAAGAAATGTAGTGCCGTATCAAGGGCGATTGTACCCTAACATCTGTAAAGAAAAATACGATTGGTAACTTTACATTTTCGATACATCTATTTAATTTTTTAATAAAAAACTTGGGTATATGGTTTCTGAAAATTATGCTCTAAAACCAGATTCATAATTGCATTAACTATTTTCTCTCCCCCAAGAGAAGAAGGTTCGATCGCGTTGACATAGTCTTGGGGTTGGTTACAAGTTAACCTCAAGTCGATTAAAGGAATACCCGCACCAAATGCTTGGCGGATAATTACATCATTAAAAGTTGCCAAAGCGGCGATCGCAATTCTTCTTTCAAGATACTCTGAATGGTTGGGATAATAGATCGTGCAAATCGCTGTAGGTATATTGAAGCTGAGGATTTTTGTGAGTAACTTTTGATACTGTCGTTCAAATTCTTCGCTAATATCTGCTAGTTCGCTAAATACCTGGGCGGAGGAGTTAACACGACGATCTAAAATACCGAGATGACTTAAGGCGTTATTTCCCCCAACACTAAGAATTAGATGAGTAGCATCTTCTGGTAGTTGTTCTAACTGAGCATGAACATCATTAATTTGATCGCCGTCGATCGCCTTTAAGGTAGCCTTCCAACCAGCGGGAAGTTTTGCTTGTAGTTGTTTAATAACTTCAGGTTCGTCTCCTACATAAAGAGCATTATCGAAAATCGAATCTCCCAGTAAAACTAGATGCATTGTGTTTTTGAGATCGTTGAATAGTTTTTTCCCCAAAGAGCGATTGCCTTGCTCTGCGTAACCTTAATGGTATAGGTTCGACATGGACAATAATAGTGGCACACTTAATGATATTATTCCTGAGACATTTTAGTTGATATTAGTTGAATTCTGCGCTCAAAGGCTTTGGTTAATCTGGCTCAAGATCGATCGAGTAGCTAATACAAAGTGGAGCGATATTGCTAAGCGGAGAAAAAAACTAATCGGATTTAGAAGACTGATTCGCAAGAAACATTGGGAATAGCACGATGATTGTCGCTAATTAGTTTTGACGAAACAGTGGAAAAAATCTAATCAAAGCTCAAAAATCGTATTGTCATGTTGCCACCCATAAAGTGCGATCGCACTTTTTATCAACAACTGAGAAGTATCTTAGAACGAGAGTCGGTAGTTATCGCCACCATTGTCAAGGTTTTAGGTTCTGCACCCAGAGAAGTGGGGGCAAAAATGGCTATTTGCCAAGATAGTAGTATTATTGGGACTATCGGCGGTGGGGCGGGGGAAGGAAAAGTAATCCAACAAGGTTTGAAAGTATTGGAGACAGGAGAAAAGCAGCTTGTCGAAATCGATCTGACTGGTGCGCCAGGAAAAGATATTCAGGGAGTTTGTGGGGGAAAAGTAGAGATCTGGTTGGAAAAATGGTCGGAAGAGAGTGCGATCGCTCTGGTTGACGAAATTCTCCAAGTATTTGAGACTGGACAAACTGCCGAATTAATTACACCTTTTACCGAAGATATCCAACCGTATTTAAGATCTCCTTCCACCTCCTCTGCCTCCTCCGCTTCCCCCGATCGATTCGTTGAAATCATTCAACCACCACCCATCTTACTGATTATTGGTGGTGGTCATATAGGCTTAGCATTGGCTCAAATTGCCAGCTTTGCAGGATTTCAAATCGCCGTACAGGACGATCGCCTTGAATTTATTACTCCCCAGAGATTTCCTCAAGCAACATTCTTATCTCCATCGATTACCGAGACTTTAGATACCCTAACGACACACACACAACTCTATGTCGCTTTAGTTACCAGAGGCTATCCCCAAGATCTTGAAGCATTTAAGGCTCTTTTACAACGTCCTGTAGCTTATCAATATATTGGTGCGATCGGCAGTCAAAAACGCATCACCATGATTCAGCAAGCACTCGAACAGCAAGGAATACCTCTAGCAAAATTACCAAATTTTTATGCACCTATCGGTTTGGATATTGGTGCGCTGACTCCCGAAGAAATTGCCATTAGTATCTGTGGGGAATTAATTAAAGTGCGTCGTGGCGGTACGGGTTTATCTATCTCCGAAAGAATCAACAACTTTAAAACACCATCCAAGGTTCATTTACCAAAAATCAATAATCAGAGACTCAAGATAAATAAAGTAATAAGTAATGAATAATGTCAAACTCTTGTACGGTCGTGACCTGGTACGACCTCTACGAACTCAAAATTTTGCCCTGATCTTAGCAGCGGGCTTTTCTACCCGCATGGGGACTTGTAAGACTACTCTACCCTGGCTTAACAATCGAACTTTACTGCAATATCAAGCAGAACAATTTTTATTAGCAGGCATCACTCCCATTGTCGTACTTGGTGCGCACAATGCTCATCAACGTTGCAATTGTCCTCATGGTAGTTTAGTTGCGATCAATTTTCATAGCGATCGCGGTAAAACCAGCTCGATTTTGACTGGCTTAAAGACTCTACCCGCACAATTTTCGACGCTGACAATTTCTGCTGTCGATCAGCCTCGTCCTACTGATGTTTATCAAAGTTTACTCCAGGCTCACCAACAAGCAAAAGCTTTAATTACAGCACCTTGTCATGAGGGTAAATTAGGACATCCGCTCTTATTTTCCCAAAGTTTATTACCCGCTCTTAAGCAGATTAATGAGGCAAACTTAGGACTACGTGAAATCGTCCAAAAGTTCTATTGTGAAATTAATCGTGTAGACTTTGAAACTTCTGAAGTCTTAATCGATCTTAACAATCAAAAGACCTATCAACTTGAGATTTTAAAAGCATCATATAAAGAGCTTATTTCGCGGTAAAATTTTTCTGCAAATCTTAACAAAATTAATTTCAAGCTTAAATTGTTGCATTTAACAGTAGTCAAACGTACATTTGAGCCAAAGAGATAATGCTAGTTTTATCTTGAATATTAGTGGTGTGAGACAACAAAATGAGTTTTAAGAAAATAGTAAATTATTGCTATTTTTGTGATGACAAAAAAAACAAAAAAAAGTTAAATTTAGCAACAATATTTCTTACTGTTTCTCTTTGTAACTTATCGATAAAATCTACGATAGCTTCAGAAATATTTGAGATAAAAACTGACAACCATATTGGTAGCGATCGACAATTACAGCAAACGACAATTAAGGACGAACTAGAGCAATTTAACAATGTAGAAGCAATTCAAAACGGCAAGTTAGATGACCAAAATTATCTCGATTCCGCACCAGAAACCACTAACGGATTAGAACAGATAACCAACGTCAATCGATTGCGTGATGTCGCGCCGACAGACTGGGCTTATGAAGCTTTGCGAAGCTTGGTAGACCGCTATGGCTGCATTACGGGCTTTCCCGATCGAACTTATCGAGGCAGTCAGGCTTTAACTCGTTATCAATTTGCAGCGGGTTTAAATTCTTGTCTCAATCAAATCGAGCGATTGATTGCCTCTTCTGAAACACTGTCAAGCGAAGATTTAAATAACATACAACGATTGAATCAGGAGTTTGCAGCCGAACTAGCAACCCTCGACGGGAGGTTAGATAGTTTAGAAAGTCAGGTAGCAATTTTAGAAGACAATCAATTTTCTACTACCACTAAACTAAATGGATTAGTTTGGTTTAATCTGACTGGTGCTGCTGCCGATGGTGATGTCTCGGTCGAGACGAATAATCTCGATGTTCCTTCGGTAATTAGACCTCCAGGAAGAGATCCAGTCACGGGCGAACCAACAGTACTGGAAGTCACCGATAATCCTGAAATTACCTTGAGCGATTTAGTCTGGCTGACTTTTGAATCTTCTTTTACAGGAAGGGATGTTCTCACTACTCGCCTGGCGGTGGGTAATGGCGATTCTCCTGCCAACGTTTTTGCTTCGGCTGGTACTTACAACACCTTTGGTATCCCCTTTACCGATCAAACCGCAGGGGTTCAGGGAGAGGGCAATAGTGAGGTAGTCATTCACGACTTTTCCTATAGCTTTCCCGTCGGGGACAACTTTCGCTTTGTCGTTGGGCCACAAATAAACTGGTACGCCTATTTTGACAAAAACGCCTATACTTTTTTCCTAACTGGGGCGAGTAGTTTTAACTCTATTGGTAGCACCCTCTCTAATGCCATCGATCGCGGTTCGGGAGCGGTCATTATCTGGGATATTAGCGATAAATTAGATTTGAATCTAGCTTATATGGGAGAATCTACCGAATTTCTGCCCAGCCCACCCTTTAACACCGCCAGCGACCCCGATGAAGGTGTATTTGGCGGTACAAATACCAGCACCGCCGAATTAACTTTCTCTCCCACTGACACTGTTAACACCAGATTTATGTACAACTACACTCATCTGAGTTCTGATGTGGGGGTAGTAGATGGTGTGATAGGTGGCGTAACGGGCGAACCACTCCAAAACGGACTGGCAGATGCTGGCCCTGGTAGTGGACTGGATGTCGATCCCAATGATGGCGGTTTAAAAGACTCTTTTTCCCATACTTTGGGGTTCAATTTCGATTGGGCTATCGCCCCTAAATTTGGTATTTTTGCCCGCTATACCTATGCCAGCATTACCTTAGAACCGATTAATAGAACCGTGAATCTACAGTCAATCCAAGCAGGTTTGGCTTTTCCCGATCTTCTTAAAGAAGGGGCGTTGGGTACTTTTTCCTTTTTAATTCCCTTTGACGTGATTAATGGCGAAGAATTTCTAGTTGCGGGTGCGGGAGATGGCGGAACGCAGTATGAGTTTGAGACAACTTATTATTACCCCGTCAATGACAACATCGCCTTAGTTCCTGCCTTCTACTTAGTTACCAATCCCAACAACTTTGAAGACAATCCCAATATCTACGTAGGCAACCTGCGAATGCAATTTAGTTTCTAGTAAGGGCGTTTCGCGTTTGCGTAGCATCTCCGAAGGAGAAACGCCCCTACGACTTTTATCCTGTACGGGGGAACGGTCGTTCGCCCCTAACAATCCTATGACTACAGACAATACTACACCAACTCCTGTAATTATTGATGATGACGGCAGTCAGGATGGAATGACGGCGGTAGCCTATCTGCTGGCAAATCCCGAATTTGATGTCCAAGCTATCACTATTTCCAACGGTATCGCCCGTCCTGAAGTTTTTGACGAGAATGTATTGAGAATGCTCGATCGCCTGGGAGATTTAGATATTCCCGTTGGGGTAGGGCGATCGTCTCCTTTAGAGGGGAATAATGAATTTCCCGACTTTATTCGCGATCCTTCCGATACTTTTTGGTCGCCCTTTATCTCTTTACCAGAGTCAACTCCAGATGTGGAGACTCAAGACGCGGTAGATTTAATTATCGAAACGATTCATAATTCACCCGAACCAGTAGCAATTTTGGCAACAGGGCCCCTAACCAACATTGCTGAAGCTTTGCGACGCGACCCCAGCATCATTGAGAATATAGAAGTAGTGCAGATTATGGGCGGGGCGGTATTTACCGAAGGAAACTTACCCGTACTCCCCGATCCACCTTTTTCTACCAACACCGCTGCCGAATTTAATATCTGGATCGACCCCGTAGCAGCCCAAGAAGTCTTTGACGCGGGAGAACAAGGCTTAAAAGTTCAGCTTACTCCCCTCGATGCTACTAATGATATTGAATTCGATCTGGGGGATTATCAAGCTTGGTTGGATACGGGTACGCCCGAAAGCATTATTGCTGCGGAATTTTTAGACTATGCCCTAGAGGTAATTCAAAGCGACAACGACCCCAATCCCGTTTGGGATTTAGTCGCTGCGATCGACCTCGCCGAACCAGAATTTTCCCCCGATACACCTTTACATATTGATGTCGATACCGAATCCGCCCCAGGCGATACCCAAGGGGCAACCGTACCCGTTGATGACGAACCGCCCAATGTTTTGGTATCTCTAGACCCTAGCTTTGATAATCTCGATTATGATAGCGAGGAACTTTTCTCTTCTTTATACGATACCCCTGTAGCCGATGCTGAAATAGAAACGGTTTTTGGCAGTCTGGGAGACGATGTAATTGATGCAGCCGATCCTGACAGCGACTTTGATGGCAATAACGATATCTTATTTACTGGTGGCGGTGACGATTTAATCGATGCTTCTGTTGCTTTTGGACACAACCGCATCTATGCAGGAGACGGCGATGACATTTTGTTTGCTGGCGATCGCAATCGTCTGGTTGGCGATCGCGGTGCAGATATTTTTTATATCGGTACGGGAAGTGATAATTTAGTTACTGGAGGTGCGGATGCCGACCAATTCTGGATTCTGACCGATGAAGGCGATTTACCTGCCTCCCCTAATACTATTACCGACTTTGACAGTATCGAAGGGGATGTAATTGGTTTTGCTAATACCAGCCTGGATTTTGTTAGTCTCGAATTTGTCGCCAATGGCAGCAATACTATCATTCGCGCCTTTGATGCCGATCTGGCTATCTTAGTTGATGTGGCGACTGCCGAAATTAGCGAATCTGACTTAATTTTTATTTAATTCTCTTGGTTGTTCGTAGAGACGTAGTTCTAAAGGACTCTATCACGGATACCGTGATGCGACCCTAAAGGGTATATCGAAGTGTATCCCTTTAGGGACACCTTCGGACGACGCGAAGGACGCGGAGCGAAGCGGAGCTAATCCTTTAGGGCTAGTGCTTTAGCATAAGCGAATCATGGGCGGGCTTCGCATATCGCATCGCATCGCATGCTACGTCTCTACAGTCATTACTAAAATGTATTATCGATCGCATCAATTTTTAGGATTTAACCTTTAACTGTATACAGTATTCATTTTCGCAATTTTGGATAGCTGTAAAATGTACCAATTTCGACTCGGTAAAATCGGCAAAGAACTAGAGTCTGGGGCGAATTGGCTAGCACCGATTGCTTTAGGCATTGCCTTATTAGGAATTGCTTCGGCTTCAATTTTAATCGCGATCGCCGAGACAGAAATCCAACCCAATGGAGTCACCTGCAACCGCTTGTTAATTGCTGCGATCGCCTTTAGGATTTGGAATGGCTTTAAATCCTCAGTCGAACCTAATTCAGTTCCAACCAAGTATACCAGCAGGGCGATCGCTTTACTCTTAACCGCAGGAATTAGTTTTGCTATTTCCCTCTCACTTTGGGCATGGTCTTTAACTCAGACTAGCATTGCCAATTCGACTTTACTCAACAATATGATGCCAATTTTTACAACTTTAGGTGGCTGGCTAATTTTTCGTCAGCAATTTTCTCTACGTTTTTTAATTGGTATGGCAGTAGCAATTATCGGCGCAGTCGCGATCGGGATTGAAGACTTACAAGTAGCAGATAGTGGTTTAATTGGGGATGGGGCAGCATTGTTGGCAGCAGTCTTTTCTGCAATTAGTATTTTGAGTCTAGAACAACTCAGAGTGCAGTTTTCCACTCCCATTATTATGCAGTGGACTAGTCTAGCGGGAGGTTTACTGCTTTTCCCCCTAGTATTGTTGACAGAAGAACGATTATTACCTATTTCCAGTACTGTCTGGTTAGCTGTTATCGGTTTGGGTTTAATTTCGCAAGCAATAGGACAGGGACTTTTAACCTATAGTTTGGCAAAATTTTCGGCGGGATTTGTCGCGGTATCGATGTTAGCCATCCCTGTAATTGCAGCAGTCTTAGCAATGTTAATCTTTGCCGAACAATTGAGTCTATTTAATTGGCTAGCCTTTGCGATCGTCTTATGTGGTATCTATTTAGCAATATCGGCAAAAAATCCTCCACAATTGTCGGCTGAAAAATAAAAATCAAGTTCGCAAGTTTACCCTTTAGGGTTAAAAAGCCCTTTCTTAACAATCAAGAAAAAAAAAAGAAAAACCTCAACAGTGATGCTTTAAGAGCGATCGCTTGCTAGATCTCTATTCTGTTTATTCGCTGAGACATTAAACTTAATGGCGATCGCCCTAAGTCTAGTAAGATGAGATTTACCAGATAAAATTAAGTCAACAAATACTGAAAAATCATGTGGATAGTTGAGAAGAAAGTAGGTATTTTCGTTCACTACTTAACTCCTATAGGTAAATTTCAACCTGGAATCGAAAAAGCCAATAAATTCACATCTCAAGAAATGGCGAAAACGATGGCAAAAGTTCATGGTGGAGTAGTTCGACAATTACCAGACAGTTAATACTAATATTCATTAGTTGCTTTTGTTTTAGGCGATCTTCTCATATTTTAGAAAAACAATTGACGCTCCCCACGAATAAATTCGGGGGATTCCTAAGAGATGGTTAATCTTAGAGGGTTCGCCAGAAACCCGCTACTCACTCGCTGGAAGTCCAGTCTGTGTATACATTTAGCTAATATATTGGCACTACCGTTAATGTCGCTAGAGACAAGATGTTTATCCTTTTTCCCAAGTCTCCATCTTCCTTGCTCCTCGTTCCTTCTCCTCTGCTTCCTCTGCCTCCCCTACCTCCCGCTAATAATTCTCGATCCCTCACAAATTCTTCAGATTTAAAAACTATGATTTAGATCAGATTGAAGCGAGGCGAATTTATTTATGTTACCGAATTATCCAGCAACCACCCAGCCAATTGCCAAGACTCTGTATTGTTACATTAACACTACTCTGAAAATACAGTTAATTCGAGTAACTGATAGCAAGAGTCGGAGTTTGGAAAAAATTGTTTTTCCTCGGCAGAGAATTTTGTTTGCAGCAAAACCTCAAGAGCAATTAGAAGTTCGTACCGAAAGAGCAGGCAAACAAGTTATCGAGCGGGTTATTCCCTGCCGAAACCTACCAGCAAATCAGTCCCAACAAAAACTAGCTTTTGTCTAATCTTATTTTTTTTAAAAATTGGTTTGAATAATTATGAACGTTTTGACTATTTGTCCCTGTTGTTCTAGTCCAATGCTGCATCATTTTGGAAATCATCGAGAATATTGGTTTTGCCGTACTTGCTGGCAAGAAATGCCAGATATGGAGGCGATCAGACAACAATCCCATCGTTCACATAAGCTCGTTAATCTATCAGTTGGTCTAGCACAACTACCTCAGCCACTACCCGTATAGCCCAAAGTATAGTAAGCCCAAAATCTGTTGAATTGGAGATTAACAAAATCAAAAATTATGTTAAATCCTTAACAGTTCAGGAGCTAAAAGAATGCCTGAAACTATTAGAGAAAATCAAGTCGCTCGACAAAAATCTTCTCAAGATCGCTTAAATTCTAAATTGAGAGAGAGACTAGGGTATACAGGCATTTATTCTCAAAGGAATCCTCAACAATTTTTTAATAATCTTGCAGATTTTGAACAAAAAAAATTACTTAAAAGACTTAAGTCAATTTATGCTCAAATTCTCTTTGATTATTTTACATCTGAAACAACTATCAATGACCAGATCGATCGCTTTGTCGAAGCAGCTTTCTTTGTCAATTTACCCATGAACAAAGTTGTGGAAATTCACATGGAATTAATTGACGATCTGGAACGTCAACTCAGATTTAAAGGCTTACACACAGAATATCTCAGCGATTATCGTCTAACGCTGATCGATGTCATTGCTCATTTAGGTGAGATGTATCGTAGTGTCATCGATCGCGGTTGCTCGAAGAATGGTTAAATGTCTTAAAACAGTCGTATTCATCATAGCCAGCTTTTTATGAGCGATCTTTCTCAATTGGTTTCTCAGATGCAACAGCCAGATTTTTATCCTCATGCTGTAGAAAAAATAGAATTAGTTCAAACTCATGCTTCCTATGTGTTTTTGACGGGAGATTTTGCTTACAAGGTTAAAAAAAATGTAGATTTTGGGTTTCTCAATTATTCCACATTAGCCAAAAGAAAGTTTTTTTTGGAAACAGAACTGAGGCTAAATCAAAAAATTGCTCCCGAACTTTATTTAGAAGTTCTACCAATTAGCGATCGCCACGATCGATTTATTCTCGATAGTTCAGAAAATATCGTAGAATACACTCTAAAAATGTGTCAGTTTCCTCAAGAAAATTTATTTAGCAATCTTTTGAAAACGGCTAAGTTAAAAAGCGATTGCGAAGCTAGCCAAAGGCATCGCCTTGTAGAATTAGGAAAAGTTGTCGCTCGATTTCATCAAGCTGCTGCTTGTAACGACTACATCAGTAGTTTTGGTACGCCTAGCAAAATTAAAGTCGCTTTTGAGGAAAACTATCAGCAATCTCAAAAATACATTGGTATTGCCCAAACCCAGGAACAATTTGCAGCAACCAAAGCCTATACCGATGCTTTTTTTACTAACAGAAAAGACTTATTTCAAACTAGAATCGAGCAGCACAAAATTAAAGAATGTCATGGCGACTTACACTTAAATAATATCTGCCTCTGGCAAGATAAAATCCAGCTATTCGATCGCATTGAATTTAATGAATCTTTTCGCTTTGTCGATACGATGTATGATGTGGCGTTTACCGTTATGGATTTAGAGGCAAAGCAAAAGCCAGATTTTAAAAATATTTTTCTCAACAGTTATCTCGAACACACTGGAGACTGGACGGGATTACTTTTATTACCTTTATATCTCAGCAGACAGGCTTATGTAAGAGCTAAGGTAAATTCCTTTTTAATTGACGATCCTCAAGTCAATCAAGCCGAACGCCAAAAAGCCAAAAAAATTGCCAGCCAGTACTATCGGCAGGCTTATCAATATACCCAAACCAAGTCAGGAAGTCTAATTTTAATGTCTGGCTTATCAGGTTCGGGTAAAAGTACCGTTGCCAGATATATATCAATCAATTACGGTGCGATCCAAATTCGTTCGGATGCCGTTCGCAAACACCTGGCAGGAATACCTTTAGAGGAGTCGGGGACAGAGGAGATTTATTCTGCCAAAATGACCCAAAAAACTTATGATCGTCTTCTAGAATTAGGTATTACCCTAGCAAAAGAAGGCTATCGAGTAATTCTCGATGCCAAATACGATCGCCTTGCTCTGCGTCAACCCGCGATTTCTCAAGCCAAAGCTAGTAAAATACCTTTAAAGATAATCTACTGTACTGCACCGCGATCGGTGTTACGCGATCGTCTAGATCGACGCAAAAATGATATTTCCGATGCACGAGCCGACTTGCTCGCCAGCCAACAGGCAAATGCAGAAGCCTTTACCCCTACAGAACAAGCTTATGTGATTACTCTAGATACCTCCCAAACAAAATGGCAGGAAAAATTGAACAACATCATTTAATATTGCCCAATCTAGATTATCGACTACCTTTACCTTTGATTCCTACCCCGACCAACTAACCCAATGATGAGTTGTATTTTCTTTCTTTCTCTCAGCTTCACCCCAATCTATGCGTTCCAAACTAGCACCCTCGGTTTCTGCTACAGAAATATCAGTACCAGCTAGTTTGACATCAGTTAGATCGGCACTAGTTAGATCGGCACCACCAAGATCGACATCAGTCAAATTAGCACTAGATAAATCTGCACCATGTAGGTTGGCACAGCGTAAATCCGCACCACTCAAATCGGCACCTCTAAGATCGGCGTTAGTTAAATCCGCACCAATCAAATTAACTTCCGATAGATTTGCACCTACCAGATTAGTAGCTACCAGACTAGCGTTAGTTAAATTAGCCTGTTGCAAGCAAGCACCACTGAGATCGGCATCACTAAAGTTAACATCACTCAAATCGGCTTGAGTCAAATTGATTCTGGTCAAGTCAACAGCTTGTAAATGAGCAGAGTGTAAGCTTGCACCATTAAAATCTAAAATTCCATATCTATATTGACGAAGCAGTTGTGTTGCTTTCATAATTATTTTGCTCCTTTTGCTAACAATTTAATAGCTAGCTTGAATTACAAAAGTAATGACCGTTCGCTTAAAATTCGCCACAAAAGAGGCGGTGTCTCCCGTCTATTTCGAGCGCGAACTATACTAAAGTTTTTTAAACTTATTCGACCACCTAGTTAAGTAAACTCAAGATAGCTATCAAATAAAATTGGAGATTTTTACCTATATGTAAACTACTAAAGCTTCCTTTTGGAATTAAATAAAATTAAATGTTTCAGAGTAATGTCTCCATATCAAGATATTCTATCAACAAAACTTGAGGAACTTGTGAGGAAAATATAATTATACTAAGTCCTATTTTAGATCTAGCAGCCTGGGATCGTTCGCGAGCAAATCAATAACCAGCAATTAATGACCAATGACCAATGACCAATGACCAATAATTAATAACCATAAGCCAAACAATTCTCTCAATTGAGATAGGATTGCCATAGTAATATTTGACAGTTACACTTTTTCCATCTTGATAATTGATAAACGCTAGTTCTAGTTAGTATTGATTATTTATGTTCAATTATTTGTTTTACCTGACTAATCAAATCGATCGCAGCTTGTCTTATCGTATCTCGATTGGAATCGGCACTACCATAGAGATGAGGATACATAATCGCTCTAGAGCTACTAATTATTGCACCCAAACCATCTGGATTAAAACAGGCTTTAATCCCCTCACTACCGCCTCCTTGTGCGCCCACACCAGGAACGAGAAACAGGCTATTGGGTAATTGTTGGCGTAATTTTTTGGCTGCTTCGGGGTAGGTTGCACCAACTACTGCACCGATCCCACTATAGCCAGAGTCGCCGATACTTTTGGCTGAAGCGGATTGAATTAGATCGGCAATAATTTCATAAAGGTAGCGTTTGCCTATTTGCTGTTCTTGAACGATCGCTGCACCAGGGTTCGAGGTTTTAACACAGACAAAAATACCTTTACCCCATTTAATCGCCTCTTCAAAGAAAGGATCGAGACAGTCTTTACCTAGATAGGGAACAATCGTAATTGCATCGGCTTCGTAAGGGCGTTTAGGCTCGCTGGGTAAATAGCTTTGAGCGTAGGCTGTAGCAGTAGAAGCAATATCCCCCCGTTTGACATCTAAAATTACCAATAAACCCCTGGCGCGAGCGGCCATAATCGTTTTCTCTAAAGCCATAAAACCCGCCGAACCAAATAGCTCGTAATATGCCGACTGGGGCTTAACTGCGGGAACGAGATCGGCGATCGCCTCTAATACCATCAGATTATATTGATAGATCGCTTCAGCGCGCTCGGCTATACTACTTTTCTTACTTATCCCTTGTTTTTCTAACCAACTATCGGGCATCCTCTCCAAAGCAGGATCTAACCCCACAATACAGGGAGTATTTTTTTGTTTGATAGCTTTAATCAGGCGATCGATAAACATTGTTTGGAGTTCGGAGTTAGTAGTTAGTAGTTAGTAGTTAGTAGTTAGTTGGTAGAGGGTAAGGTTGTTCACTCCTACAGTTGGTAGGGCGTTGTGCAAATAACTTTGTGGTAATTTGGTCGTTACTAGCTGGATCGATCTGCCCACCTTACGGTTTTTATTTTCATTAGTTTATTAGTTCGATCGATTCAGAGTCAAAAGTACTCAATAACTAATTACTGATTATTCATTCCGAACTCCGAACTCCGAACTCCGAACTCCAAACTCTCTAAATTCCCAAATATTCCTTAAGAGAGTCTCGCATTACATCCACAGGTACGGGTTGTTGCAACCAGATCTCCAAAGCTGCTGCGCCCTGTTGTACCAGCATTTCTAAACCATCAATAGCGATCGCTCCCTGAGTTTGAGCTAATTTTAAAAATTGAGTCGGGTTGGGAGTATAAATTAAATCGTAGGCGATCGCGCTCCTATTTAGTCTCTGTATTAAACTAGCATCAATTGGCGAAGCCTCAGTATGAGGAAACATTCCTATAGGAGTAGTATTAACCAATAAGTCCGTAGCAGGAAGTAAGCCTTGGAGGTTATCCCAATGATGAATTTTAATTTTAGAAGCAATACCAGGTGTGTGTTGCCAACTCTGATAAAATCTAGCTAATTTATCTAGGTTGCGTCCCACAACTTGAATTTCTGGACAGCCCAGATTAATCAAACCAACAATTACCGCCCTGGCTGCGCCACCGTTACCCAATACTACGGGGTTTACCCGCGTCCAATCTCGCCCTAAATCTTTTAAAGGTGCAACAAATCCTGCAATATCGGTATTTGTTCCTTTCCAGCCCGAAGCAGTATGCCACACAGTATTGACTGCGCCAATCTTA
The DNA here is from genome assembly GCA_030064795.1 of Pleurocapsa sp. MO_226.B13. Next base: position 28,702 of record JASJEI010000058.1, read on the forward strand.
GCTGCGTCATCTTCAATTTCATCTAGCAGAGGAATAATCTCTTGTTTATAGGGAATAGTGACATTAAATCCCTGCAAACCGATCGCCTCAAAACCCGCTATCGCTCTATTTAAAACTCTTTCTGCTCCTTCGACAGCAAAAGGAACATAAACATAATCTACTCCCAGACGAGCGATCGCAGCATTCTGCATTACGGGAGACAAGGAATGTTCTACTGGATCGCCAATAATTCCTAGCAGTTTCGTTTTTCCTGTAATTGATGGCATCAATTTTGCTTGTTGTTTAGATTATTTTAGTTTTACCTCTTTATTAAACTATCATTATTGATTCTTCAAAGCAGTCTGGAATCGCACGCGAATCAAACCAATGACCATCAGCAGAATATTTCTCTCAATTTAGAGAGGATTACTCTAGTCAATTTTACCGATTTTGAAAATATAAGTAATTAGCAAAGGTGTAGTAAATACCCAAGTCATCACCTTAATATACTCTCCCTTGAAAATACTTAGTATTGTTATTAACTAAGTATTAATTTTTAAGTATTAATCGGGAATATAAACTAAATAAAAATTGTGATTAATCAGTTTTAACTAATATAAAATACCAACATTTAATATCAGTTAATAAATTAATTATAAAAATACTTTTTATTAACAGCATAAATACCGAAAGCATTAAGAAAACTTTATATAAAAAATATATAAATAATAGAATAAACACCAGTTTCAATCCTCATAAACGCTTAATAACATGAAATAGATACAGTTGCGTGGAGTATTTTAAATAATAGACTTATGGCAATAGATCTTACGGGTCAGTTTTTCAATATTGCTCAGGATCAAATAGAAGAAGGACAGCTTTTAAATCTGGATTTTTCTGTGATTAATAGGGGCAGTGAAGATGTAGATCCCTTCTCCTTTGATATTGTTATCTCTAGAGATAATGAAATTAGTGAAGATGATTTCAAACTCGGTAATTATGAAATTAGAGATGGGTTAAGAGCGGGAGAAGATTCAGGCTTAAAAAGCTTTGGTTATTTTACTCCTGCTGCCGATCATCCATTTTGGTTAGAGGAAAATGGTACTTATACTGTAGGTATTAGGATCGACCCCGAAAATGAATTTTTTGAAAGTAACGAAGACAACAACAGTAATGTTAGTCTAGGAGTCGATTCAGATCAGTTTGAGATTGTAGATTTTGCTCCTTCAGACCTTAAGGGTGAATATCTTAGCGTAATTGGCGATCGCGAAATTATTCCAGGAGAAGAAGTAAATCTTAGTTTTGGGATTGAAAACGACAGTACAGAAATAGCAAACCCCTTCTCTATCGATATTTATATCTCTCCTGAAGCCGATTATGCAGCAGAAGGTGCTATTAAGATTGGGACTTACGATATTAGAAATACTATCGCTGGTGGTAATGGTACGGGAGAAAAGCGTTTTAGTTACAAAACTCCAGAATTAGGCGATGCTCTTTGGGAAAAAGGAGACGGTACATATTACATCGCTTTTGATATCGACTCTCAAGATGTAGTATCTGAAACCAACGAAGACAACAACAGCGGTCAAGGATTGGGATTAGACTCTGCTGAATTTAATGTTACTGGAGTAAACAATGCAGCGGATTTAGTTGTCACCAACTTCCAAGCACCAGTAGATGCGAAGGCTGGAGATACCGTTACAGTTGAGTACGAAATTACCAACCAAGGTGGCTCAGAAGCCGATCTATTTGCAGCAGGTTTCTATCTGTTTGGCGAAGATTATTTAACCAACAACGATCATCTCAGCGTGGAAGATGTACCTGAAGTATTCTTCCTGCAAGGCGATCGCGACGATCTAGCTATCAGTCTCGGTGCAGGTGAAAGTACTGGGATGGTGTCTACCGAAATAACTTTACCCGAAACCTGGGCTGGTTACTCTGGTAATGGCGATTATTATCTAGGTGTAGAAGCAGATCCTTTTGACGACGTTGTGGAAAGTAGCGATATCAACAACAGTCTGACCGAGGAGATGGTTGACTATCAAAAGATTACTCTAGAAGCTCCTGTCAATAATACAGTAGATCTTGTCGGTACACATTTTGAAGTCGTCCAAGACCAAATTGTCCCAGGACAACAATTCGACCTTGGCTTTACCGTCGCTAATGAAGGCATGGCAGAAGTAGATCCTTTCTACTTTGAACTCTATCTATCTCAAGATGAAGATATCAATCCAGAGGAAGATTACTATCTCGGCAGATACGACATCAGAGATGGTTTGCCTGGTAATGATGATATCGGCTTAAAAAGTAGCCGCTACACTGCCCCCGATGCTGAAAATCCCTTCTGGGGTGAAGGTGATGGTGCATATTATGCAGGGATGATTATCGATCCTGCTAATGATATTGTCGAAACCAACGAAGACAATAATAGTAACGTTGGAGATGGTTTAGACTATGCTCAAACCTCCGTAACTGGGTTGGGTACGGTTGCCGATCTCAAAACCAACGGTAGTTTTAATGTCGTACCAGAAACTATTGACACTGGTGCTACTTTTGAAGTTACCTACGACATCTTTAATGAAGGTACTGAGAGTGCAGATTTATTTGCTGCGGGCTTCTTTATCTTTACCGAAGACTATCTGATGAATAACGATGCCTTGAGCGTAGAAGATGTACCTCAAGTTTACTTCATTCAGGGCGATCGCGAAGACTTGGCTATTAGTCTCGATCCTGCTACTGGCACTGGTGTCGTGACTACAGAATTAACTATGCCCACTGACTGGGATGGTTTTGCTCTGGGTAGTGGCGAATATTATATTGGTGTTGCAGCCGACGTTTACGATGACATCGTAGAAAGCGATGAAATGAATAACAGTCTGGTAGGGGAATTTATTGACTATGAAAAAGTAAACATTAATGTAACCTCTACAGATATCTAAATTATTTAAACAATATGGTAAATCACTAGACTAACTCACGCACAAAAACCTAAAAAACCCTCTAATTAGGACTTAGGATAATTTCCTGGGTCTTTTTTTTGTAGTTTGGAATGATGAATTTAGTAGTACCGTTTTCTGTGGTAGCGCGATCGCTAAATCCTTAGATAACCTTCTGATTAACACCATAGGTAGGGTGGGCAAAACATCATGAGGAGCGAAGGTCGTTTCAGGTAAAAATCTTTGCCCACCAATACCCAACTTAATATTCACCTTCGATACATCTTGCGATGCCCACCCTAAATTAAAATCTTCGGCTAGTATTAAGACGATCGCTAGTTATTTTTTTGCCATTTCTCCCACAAGTCGGGACGGCGATCGCGTGTACGCTTAATTTGTTCTTGTTTGCGCCATTCTTCAATTAGCCGATGATTGCCAGAACGCAATACTTCGGGGACTTGCCAACCTCTAAATTCTGCGGGACGAGTATATTGAGGATAGTCCAATAGTTCGGTTTCAAAGCTTTCTTGTTTGAGAGATTCAACCTTGCCCACCGTGCCTGGTAAAAGTCTGGTAACGCCATTAATTAAAGCTAGAGCGGGAATTTCACCGCAGGTTAAGACAAAATCTCCCAAAGAGAGCTCTTTAGTTACCAAATGCTGTCTAATTCTTTCATCTACTCCCTCATAATGACCGCAGATAACTACTAATTGCTGATAGTTAGTCGCCAACTCTTTAAGTAAGGGTTGATTTAAAGTTTCACCTTGGGGAGTCATCAAAATAATCTCTCGCTCTGGTAAAACAGGTAAAGATTCCACCGCAGCAAAGATTGGTTCTGGTTTGAGCAGCATTCCTACACCACCACCATAAGTAATGTCATCTACCTTGCGATGCTTGTCGGTAGTAAAGTCACGAGGGTTTAATAAATTTACGGTCGCAATTCCCTTAGCGATCGCTTTACCAAGTAAACTGCAATTAAGGGGAGAAACAAAAAAGTCGGGAAAAAGAGTGATAATATCAAAACGCACAATAATAAATTAGAAAAAATTCGAAATTAAGTATAAGCTCGATCTATTACGGGAGTTTAGGTAGTTTCTGAGACAATAGTCAATTAAGAGCATCGTTAAGATCGGTAGTAGTGAGTATATCGCTCTCCTGTCCGCCAAGTTACATTATGATCAACATCGAAATCGAAGTCAAAAATCAGACCAGCAATACAGCCAAATCTACTAAAAACGCCATTCTAGTCATTGGTGGAGCAGAAGATAAAGTACACGGCAAAGAGATTCTTCAGACCTTTTTTAATCGCTCTGGAGGCTCGGATGCGATTATTGGCATTGTTCCCTGTGCTTCTAGAGAACCGAGTCTGATTGGAGAACGTTATTATCGCATCTTTAGCGATATGGGGGCAAAAGAAATCAAAGTACTAGATGTACGCGATCGCTCTGGAGCCAATGACTCAGCTTATCTCAATTTTGTAGAAAACTGTACGGGAATTTTTCTGACTGGTGGCGATCAACTCCGTCTTTGTGGTTTACTTGCCGATACTACACTGATGAATAGAATCGTCGAAAGAGCGCAGAAAGGAGAAATTAGTCTGGCTGGGACTAGTGCTGGGGCTGCCGTGATGGGACATCATATGATTTCTGGTGGCAGTAGTGCGGAGTCTCCTAGCCACTCTTTAGTAGATATGGCGATGGGTTTGGGAATTATTCCTAAAGTCCTAATCGATCAGCATTTCTATAATCGCAATCGTTTGGCTCGTTTATTGAGTGCTATCTCTGGGCATTCCGAACTACTGGGAATTGGCATTGATGAAGATACCTGTGCCATGTTTGAAAGCGATGGTATCATTCGGGTGATTGGCAAGGGAACTGTAACCATCGTCGATCCGCGTCAGATATCCCATACCAATCAGGCAGGAGCTAGGGGCAGCGATCCTCTGAGCCTACATAATTTGAGACTGCATATCCTAACTCATGGTGACTGTTACGATCTCAATCAACATCTGCCCTTAACTTGATAAATACAGTCTAGTATCGATTATCAAATGCTTGATAAATTGTTCGTCAGTAACAGTTTACGGGATAACAAAAACGAGATGATGACTTAGTTGTTTAATTATCTTGGTACTGCAAAAAACCTAGAATCGCCAACCACAATGAGAATTCTGAAAACTCAAACCTTACGTGGCCCTAACTATTGGAGCATTAGACGCAACAAATTAATTTTGATGCTTCTGGATCTAGAGGAATTAATCGAAAAGCCATCTAATGAGATTCCTGGATTTTATGAAGGTTTGGTACAGGTTTTACCCAGCCTAATCGAACACTATTGCTCTCCTGGGTATCGTGGCGGTTTTTTTGAGCGGGTCAAAGAAGGCACTCTGATGGGGCATATAATCGAACACGTTGCCCTAGAGTTACAAGAATTGGCAGGAATGCCTGTGGGTTTTGGACGTACTAGAGAAACTTCAACCCCTGGGGTATTTAACGTCGTTTTTGAATACGGAGAAGAACAGGCTGGTCGCTATGCAGGCAGAGCAGCAGTTAGGTTATGCAGATCGATTGTCGAAACGGGTACCTATCATGAGAGTGAATTAGAGCAAGATCTATCAGACCTGAGAGAACTACGCGCCAATACCGCTCTAGGTCCTTCTACCGAAACGATCGTTAAAGAAGCAGAAGCTCGCAAGATTCCCTGGATGTGGCTCAGTACCAGAGCTATGTTACAACTAGGTTACGGAGCGAATCAAAAGCGAATTCAGGCTACCTTGAGTAATAATACTAGTATTTTGGCGGTAGAGCTTGCCTGTGATAAAGAGGGGACGAAAACTATTCTCGATAATGCAGGAGTCCCAGTACCCAAAGGTACTGTAATTCACTATTTAGACGAGCTGGAGCAGGCGATCGCCGATATTGGCGGTTATCCCATTGTCATTAAACCCCTAGACGGCAATCACGGTCGCGGGATCACGATTAATATCAATGACTGGTCAGAGGCTGAAGCAGCATACGATTTAGCCAGCCAAGCTTCTAAAACTCGCTCGGTAATAGTAGAGCGATATTATCCAGGCAACGATCATCGAGTGTTAGTAGTCAATGGCAAGGTAGTAGCAGTAGCCGAAAGAGTTCCCGCCCATGTGGTTGGCAATGGCAAATCGACCATCGAAGAACTAATCGAAATCACCAATCAAGACCCCAAGCGAGGGGACGGACACGATAACGTTTTAACTAAAATTACTATCGATAGAACTTCCCAAGCTGTATTAGAAAAACAAGGTTATCAGCTTGATTCGGTGTTACCTCCACAACAAGTAGCCTATCTAAGAGCCACCGCTAATTTAAGTACGGGGGGAGTGGCGATCGATCGCACCGATGAAATTCATCCCGAAAATATTTGGATAGCCCAAAGAACCGCTAAAATTATCGGTCTGGATATTGCGGGAATTGATATTGTCACCTCTGATATCAGTCAACCCTTAAAAGCCACAGGAGGCGTAATAGTTGAGGTTAATGCTGCTCCTGGTTTTAGAATGCACGCTGCTCCTAGTGAAGGATTACCCCGTAATGTGGGTGCATCGGTATTAGATATGCTCTTCCCTAACAATGCTCCTAGTCGGATTCCGATTGTGGCAATTACGGGGACAAATGGCAAAACTACCACCACTCGTCTGACGGCTCATATTTATCGACAAACGGGGAAAGTAGTTGGCTTTACCGCTACAGACGGTATTTATATCCAAGAATATTTGGTTGAAAAAGGTGATAATACAGGGCCGTATAGTGCAGGAACAATCTTAAAAGACCCGACAGTAGAAGTAGCGGTGCTAGAAACGGCACGAGGGGGGATCTTACGTTCGGGTTTGGCTTTCGATAGTTGTGATATTGGTGTGGTTCTCAATGTTGCTGCCGATCATCTGGGTTTGGGTGGGATCGATACGATCGAGCAAATGGCAAAAGTCAAAGCTGTGGTTGCAGAAACAGTTAAACCCGATGGTTATGCCATCTTAAACGCAGACGACCCTCTGGTGACAGCGATGGCAGAGAATGTCAAGTCCAAAGTAGCTTACTTTTCAATGAACCCCGATAATCCAATTATCATCGAACATTGTCGTCGTAACGGCTTGGCAGCAATTTACCAAGATGGTTATCTTTCAATTTTGGAAGGACAGTGGACTCTGAGAGTCGAAAAAGCAGTCAAAATTCCCATGACTATGGGGGGAATGGCTCCGTTTATGATTGCTAATGCTTTGGCTAGTTGTTTGGCAGCATTTGCTCAGGGAGTTGATATCGAGAAGATTCGCCGAGGGGTTCGCACCTTTGAGATTTCGGACGAACAAATTCCAGGTAGAATGAACCTGTTTGATTTGGGCGACTATCATGTCTTAGTAGACTATGCCCACAATCCCCACGGATATAAGGCGGTTGGCGATTTTGTCAAAAATTGGCAGGGTAGAAGAATTGGTGTAGTCGGCGGACCTGGCGATCGCCGTGACGAAGACTTAATTTTGTTGGGTAATGTTTCGGCGCAGATCTTTGACAGCATTATCATCAAAGAAGATGACGATCCCAGAGGTAGAAAGCCAGGAGAAGTCGCCGATCTAATTAGTAAGGGAATTTGCCAAGAAAACCCCAATCTTAGATATGAAATTATTTTTGCAGAGACTGAGGCGATCGAGACTGCTTTGGAGCGGGCAGAAAATGATAATCTGGTAGTGATTTTCCCCGAAAAGATCGAGCAGGCAATTAGTTCGATCAAAGAGCGACTTAATTAATATTGGTTCGGTTCGAGATGAAAACGCCTCTATGCCAGACATTAGGAATAGAACTACCCGCCCCCAAGAAGGAGAAGTAATCGGTTATACAGCTACTGGCGAACCAATTTTACGCTACAGCGATACTATCCCTCTACCAGACACTAAAGGCAAGGTTGAAGAACTGGCTCTTTATGCGGGTCAAAGTGTTGGTTTGGTCAACAATCTCAATCCCTCGACTGAGATTATTAATCAACTGAAAAATGCTTCTAATACCGAGCTATCTACTATCCAGATTTTGTCAAACTTTGATAGAGCAAATTCAACACTCTCTGGTAATGGACGGTGTTTCCTTTTCGACCAAGACAATTTTAAATAAGGTAATAAATCTTTCAACACTCTTTCAAATAAATCGGCAGGAAAAGTTAAAAATCGATTGGATACGGCTTGTTGACTTATCTGAGTCGGATTACACCATAAAAAACCTTCTCTCGCCCTAATTCTAGTTAATTCGGTCACTCCTGCTACGTCTCTCCAGAGTAAAGTGCGGAATGCACCGTGCAGCTTCCAGAGCGGGATTTAAAATCCCGCTTCCGCACGGTCAAGCCTACATTCAGCAGGTTGGCTGAAAAATGAGATATTTATGGAAAGTCTCTCAATTTCATCCATTGAACCAGAACCAACCTATGGAAATCGATGTTCAAGACATTGAGCATCTCGGAATCATTGCAGGTATAGTAGATGAAATCGGCATTGTCGAAATTATCAATCGCTTGCTGGGAACCCATCCC